>JADBWH010000068.1 GCA_020404105.1 Pseudanabaena sp. M53BS1SP1A06MG
GGGCAAGGTGGAATCGACGATTAAGCAAATTGGCTTCAGGGTCAAACTGGCTGGAGCTTCTTGGAGTCAACGTAATGTTTCCAAAATCTTACGCTTGCGTACTGCTTTTCTTAATAATTCTCCTTCCCTAATTATAAATACTTAGCGCAAACTTGGATGCTCCTATAAAAAATAGCTAGGTCTCGCATTTTAATTGCTTTGATGAATACAATGATATCTATCTTCTGTCTCAAATATTCAATCTCTGAACTAGAGATTTTATCCCTGTTTGACTTTGGTCGAGGAAGAAACTTAGTCAACTATTTACAAACGCAAATGTATCTAGCTTGGAGTTGTCTTGAGGTAAATTTACAGCACTTTGCGCTCAAAACCAAACTAAGACATTTCCTGAAAAGCTTGTCTCGCAAGCTTTTCAGGAAATGTCTTGTGGTTCGTTTGATCGAAAACTGCTGTAAAAGTAAATATTTGACAATTTTGGAGAGTGGTTAGCATCGTTGTTATTATTTTTTTGATTTATCGCTTTTAATTTAGTAAACTAAAAGCCTTTTTTCTAGATACTTTTTTATAAATTATTTTTTGATCGTAAATCTCTATTAAGTAGTCTTAGTTTATCTGTAAAATCACAGCTAAAATCTTCGTTTTTATAATCTATGAGCGAACTATCTAGGGAATGGAGCGAAATTAGGCAAACCTTTCAAAGAATTTGGGGATATGAGGATTTACGAAAATCCCAACGCGAAATTGTAGCTAGTTTATTACGGGGTCAAGATAGTTTGGCAATTATGGCTACAGGTGGGGGAAAATCTATTTGTTTCCAGTTACCTGCGATTCTCAATGAAGGTTTAACTCTGGTAATTTCACCTTTGCTGGCTTTGATGGAAGATCAGGTGAGGGACTTACGATCGCGGAATTTACCCGCAGCCACATTGCATAGCAACCTATCACAGACAGAGCGTCGAGAAGTATTACGAAACCTTCCTAATATTCGTTTACTTTACACTTCGCCTGAAACATTGCTGAGTCAACCTGTTTGGGAAAAGCTATGCGATCGCCAATTAAAAATTACAGGATTAATGTTAGATGAGGCGCATTGTTTGGTGCAGTGGGGAGATTCATTTCGACCCAGTTATCGTCGTTTAGGAGCAGTGCGATCGACTCTAATGCAACATAAGCCTGATCATCATTCGCGTATATCTCTAGCGGCATTTACAGCCACTGCAGATCTCGATGCGACTGCGGAATTACAATCTTGCTTACAAATGGAAAATCCTCATCTTGTGAGAACAAGCCCCTATCGTCCTCATTTGAGTCTTAATGTGGAAATTGCATGGACATCCGCAGGACGGAAATTGCGAACTTTGAAATTTATTCGCGATCGCAAGGGGCAATCGGGCTTAATTTATGTCCGCAGTCGTAGCGATGCGGAGAAACTAGCAGCATGGTTGCGAGACAATTCCTTGGTAACTGAAGCCTATCATGCAGGCTTGCCTCCGCGAGAGAGACGGCATATTGAGCAGCAATGGCTCAATAATAAATATCCTTTCGTAATTTGCACGTCCGCGTTTGGCTTAGGAATTAATAAACCAGACACCCGATGGGTCCTGCATTTTCATCCCCCCTTAACTCTGTCGGAGTATATCCAAGAAATCGGGCGTGCGGGGCGTGATGACAAACCTGCGGAAGCTTTGATGTTAGTGAGTGAGCCAACGGGACTCCTCGATGATAGTGATCGCCAGAGGGTCAATTTTTTCCTCCTGCAACAACAAAATCTACAGCAGCAAGCGCAATTGCTGCTGCCCCAATTATCTCGGCGCGGTAATTTTGCAGAAGTTACCCGAGGTAATCCTGATGCGGCGATTGCTCTGGGATTGTTGCACCGTGCAGGTGATTTAGTGTGGTTGACACCCTTTGATTACGAAATTCACAACTTTTCCCAGAAGCAAAAGCTAAAACAAACCGTTGGAGTGCAGAGTGCTATCAGGCAAATGCAAGACTACATTCGAGTAAAAAGCGATCGTTGGGCTTTTTTACTAAATAACTTTGGATTTGAGGAAGAAGCCAAGTTACTGCTAAAATCAAACAATTAACTTAATTTTTCTTAACAACAGGGAAATAATACGTGTCGTCTACGACTATTCATCGGATCAATCTAGAAAATCCACTTACTGATAACTCTTCTACATCACAAACTGAACTTCCATTTACCTTTCAGGATGTAAAAAATGCCATTCCTGCTGAATTTTTTGTTCCCAATGTATGGCGATCGCTCGCCTATTTTTTTGCAGATACTGCCATTATTGTAGGCTTATATGCGGCAGCTATATATATTGATGCTTGGTGGTTTTATCCAATTTTCTGGTTTGCCACTGGGACAATGTTTTGGGCTTTCTTTGTCGTTGGTCATGACTGCGGACATGGTTCCTTCTCACGTTTGAAATGGCTCAATAACTTAATTGGTCATATTACTCACATTTCTATTTTGGTTCCCTATCACGGTTGGCGCATTAGCCATCGTACTCACCACCAAAATACAGGCAATATTGACACCGATGAAAGTTGGTATCCTATTACCGAGACTCAATACAAGGAAATGGATTGGCTTGGTAAATTTATTCGCT
The DNA here is from genome assembly GCA_020404105.1 of Pseudanabaena sp. M53BS1SP1A06MG. Lineage (GTDB taxonomy): Bacteria > Cyanobacteriota > Cyanobacteriia > Pseudanabaenales > Pseudanabaenaceae > Pseudanabaena > Pseudanabaena mucicola_A. The sequence goes on from JADBWH010000068.1 coordinate 2,619, forward strand.
TTGATGCCCTGTTGTTTGCTTATCCTCTTTACCTATTTAAGCGATCGCCTGCTCGTCCTGCTGCTTCTCATTTCATGCCGAATAATGATCTCTTCCGTGAGTCAGAAACCGTAGACATTATTACTAGCACTACCCTTTGGTTAGCAATGGTGGGATTTTTGGCCTACTTAGGCATTACCTATGGATTCTTATTCTTATTTAAGTTCTATATCGTTCCCTATTTAGTCTTTGTTGTATGGTTAGATCTTGTTACCTACCTCCATCACACAGAAACTGATATTCCTTGGTATCGTGGCAAAGATTGGTATTTCTTGAAGGGAGCACTTTCAACGATTGATCGTGATTATGGTATTTTCAACAATATCCATCACAATATTGGTACTCACGTTGCCCATCACATCTTTATTGGTATTCCTCACTATCACCTCAAAGACGCTACAGAAGCGATTAAACCAGTTTTAGGTAAGTATTACCGAGTGTCTAATTTGCCAATCTGGAAGTCTTTCTTTACTTCTCAACAGGAATGTGTTTTTGTACCTGATTCAGGCACAGGAGTATATTACCAATCTGCTAAAGACTAGCCTAGCTTCCCCTTAAAAAACGTCAGTTCGGGTTAAGCTAGCAAATTTTAAAAGCCCCAAAATAAAAGCCTTGCTTAGCAAGGCTTTTATTTTGGGGCTTTGAGAGCACGTTAAGAAGGATTTAGGGGGATCTGTTAGAGCTTTTGGTTACAAAAAGTAATTCTTAAATGATTTTAAACAGAAAGGGGTCGCATAGCGACCCCTTTCTGTTTAAAGGGGACAAGATAATTCACCTACCTTGCGGGAGAAGCGCATATTTTCGCGGTAGTCCACAATACAATCAATTACCGTTGGTACATTCTGTTCGAGAGCATCCTTAAGCACTGGGATCAGGTTGATAGCTGAATTAACTCGATAGCCTTTTAGCCCCATACTCTCAGCAAGTTTCACAAAGTCAGGATTCCCAAACTTAATAAATGCAGACTTTCCATAATGAATCTGTTGCTTCCATTCGATCAGTCCATAACCGCCATCATTGAAGATCAAAGTGACAAAGTTGGTACCAATACGGGTAGCTGTTTCTAGTTCCTGCATATTCATCATGAACCCACCATCACCCGTCACGGCGACAATTCTACGATCAGGATGTACTAATTTGGCAGCGATCGCCCCCGGAATGGCGATACCCATAGCAGCAAAACCATTGGAAATGATACAGGTATTGGGGCGATCGCAGTGGTAATGCCGTGCCATCCACATTTTATGTGCGCCCACATCGGAAATGACTACATCCTCGGCTCCCATCACCTGCCGCAAATCATAAATGAGCTTTTGTGGCTTAATCGGGAAGCCTTCATCATAGGCGTACTGCTCGTAGGTGGCTAGAATTTGAGGGCGTAAGGCGATCGCGTGAGGATTAGGCATTCCTGAGCGATCGCAACGGTGCATAATTTCTACAAGCGAATCAGAAATATCGCCGACGATTTCTACCTGTGGCATATAGCTACTATCGACTTCCGACGATAATTCAGCAATGTGAATAATGGGAATTGTACTATTAGGATTCCACTTCTTTGGTGAATACTCAATAAGGTCATAGCCAACTGCAATTACCAAATCCGTTTCATCAAAGGCACAGTTGATAATATCCCTTTGCTGTAAGCCCAATGTCCATAGGGCTAGAGGGTGACGATAGGGAATCACCCCTTTGCCCATGAAAGTATTGGCGACGGGGATATTTAAGCGTGTGGCGAAGTCAGTTACAGCTTGGCTAGCATGAGAACGAATTGCCCCATTCCCCACCAAAATTAGAGGATTTTTTGCCTGTGCAATCAGGATGGCGGCTTCGGAAAGACTGCGATAGGAAGCATACATGGGATGGCGATCATCTTTAACCAATAAAGGTTTTGCATCAACTTCCATGCCAGCAATATTTTCGGGTAAGTCAATATGTACGGCTCCTGACTTCTCCGACTGAGCAATTTTAAAGGCTTTACGCACAATTTCAGGAGTGATACTAGGGCGTACTATTTGAGCATTCCATTTGGTCACAGGCTCAAACATGGCAACCAAATCAAGATATTGATGGGAATTAGTGTGCATCCGATCAGTTCCCACCTGTCCTGTAATCGCAATTAAGGGAGCGCAGTCCAAGTTCGCATCAGCAACGCCTGTCATTAAATTTGTAGCTCCTGGCCCGAGCGTTGATAGACATACCCCAGGTTTACCTGTGAGTCTGCCATAAACATCTGCCATGAATGCTGCACCCTGTTCATGGCGAGTAGTTATAAATTTAATCGATGAATTCTCAAGGGCATTGAGAACTGCCATATTCTCTTCCCCAGGAAGTCCAAAAATATATTCGACTCCTTCATTCTCTAAACATTTGACTAATAGTTCTGCGGTATTCATAGCTTCCTCATAAATTGAGCTTGTAATCATCTGCAAAGCTGGCGATCACAAATAGGGTTTACTTAATCCAAATAGTTTTGATATTCACAAATTCGCGAATACCTTCTATTCCCAATTCACGCCCAAACCCTGATCGCTTAATGCCTCCAAAAGGTACACGTGGATCGGATTTGACCATCCCATTGACAAAGACTGCTCCCGACTCAATTTGTTCGATCGCCTGTTCGATTTCCTGTGGATCATTACTCCAAAAGCTTGCTCCTAAACCAAAACTAGTGCTATTCGCCAGTGCGATCGCCTCATCAAGATTCTGCACCCGAAATACTGAAGCCACGGGACCAAAAAACTCTTCTTGATAGGGTGGCGCACCGAGCGGAATCTGATCAAGAATCGTTGGTGCATAAAAATTTCCTTTTTCCTTGAGTCGATAGCCTCCGACTAAAACCTTAGCCCCTAAATCCACTGTTGTTTTTACCTGTGCATCCAGTTCATTTAAGATTTGCGGCGTGGCAAGAGGTCCCACATCCGTTTCAGGCTGCATCGGATCGCCTACCTTCAAAGCTTTAAACTTATCAACAAATTTGGAGGTGAACTGATCCGCAATCGCTTCTTCAAGGATAAATCTCTTCGCTGCGATACAGGTCTGCCCATTGTTCATTACTCGCGCGATTACCGCCGTATTGACAGCCAATTCCAAATCCGCACTTTTCAGCACAATAAACGGATCGCTACCTCCAAGTTCCAAAACTACTTTTTTAAGATGATGTCCTGCGATCGCGGCTAGGCTCTGTCCCGCAGGTTCGCTTCCCGTCAATGTCGCCGCTTTTACCCTTGAGTCGGCAACTAGTCCCGCTACCCGATTCGCCCCAATTAACAGAGTTTGAAATGCACCTTCAGGTATGCCTGCGGCATGGAAGACTTCAGCGATCGCTAAGGCACATTGCGGCACATTTGAGGCGTGCTTTAGTAGTCCCACATTCCCTGCCATGAGTGCAGGGACAGCAAAGCGAAACACCTGCCAAAAAGGAAAGTTCCAAGGCATGACTGCGAGGATAATTCCCAGAGGTTGATAGCGAATGATCGTGCGACTAGCATCGGTTTGAGCAGGGGTATCGGCTAAAAAACTCGGTGCATGTTCGGCGTAAAAACGGCAAAGATTGGCGCACTTCTCAATTTCGGCGATCGCACTTTTGAGTGTTTTCCCCATCTCAAGGGTCATGATGATCCCGAATTCGGTTTTCTTGGCTTCCAGAATATCGGCGGCTTGGTGCATCCATTGGGCGCGATCGCGAAAACTCGTATGTTTATAGGTGACAAAGGTGCGATCGGCGAGTGCTAGCTTATGTTCAAGTTGCTCATCCGTCAAAGGCTCAAAGGTCTTTAACACTTCTCCTGTTACAGGATTTATTGATGCGATCGCCATGATCTTTTCTCCATTCCTGAGTAGCTACATCAAGCTCAAACTTGCCATTGGTAAGCTCAAACTCGCTATATCAGTTTGTATGTATTCGATCTTAATCCTTGCGATCGCCAAATATTTCGATAATTCAACTTAATTTATGATTCATGGCGAAGATATGGCACTTTACGCTGTTTGTGTAGGATAATGACGATCATTTATCTGCTACGCTAAATATTTATTATAAAATCATTCTAATTACCTTTTATTTCGAGTAATGCGAACAAACTATATTTTAATAGATTATGAAAATGTTCAAAATATTAATTTGAGTGCTCTTAAGGGTAAAAGTTTCTTTATTAAGATATTTATTGGTAATCTTCAAACCAAAGTTCCTATTGATCTAGTCCTAAAATCTCAAGAGTTACATACTCAAATAGAATGGATTCAAATTAATGGAACTGGCAAAAATGCGCTTGATTTTCATCTCACTTTTATGCTGGGAAGATTGGTAGAGAAAGATCCAAGCGCTTGCTTTCACGTTATTTCTAAGGACACTGGCTATGATCATTTAATCAATCATTTAAAATTTAAAAATATTCTTTGTAGCCGCAAAGAAGATATTGCTAAAATTACAACCCTTATACAAGAAGGAAACAAATCATTAGAAGATAGCTACGAGGCTGTCATGAAAAAGCTTGAAGCCGTTGATAAGAAGAACAGACCAAAATCTGAAGCTACGCTAAAGAATCATATTAGAGCGCACTTGAAGCTGCAAGATGGGGATATTGTCATAAATGATATTTTTCAAAAACTACTTAGTAGTAAGAAAATCAGTATTGATCAAGCTAAAGTTATTGACTACAGTTTCTAAGATTATTTTTCCACGGGTTCAAAGATCTCATTAACTGAGATCACAATATTCTCAAACATACTCATAGAGACTACTTCACCTTTGCCATAAATCTTGACCTGCTCATATCTGTCTTGATTAAGCGATCTATAAACTTCAAATACTTGCTCTTCGATATTCACAATCCATACTTCAGCAATTCCAGCCTTGACATACAGGGGCAGTTTAACCTCGCGATCATATTTCAATGTGGAATCGGATACCTCGATCAATAAAAAGATATCTTCAGGTTGGGGATGGCAATCAGCATAGCGACTACTGGGGCGTTTCACTAGAACAATGTCAGGTTGTGGCTCAGATCGATCGCTTAAATGTATAGGATTTTGCTGGCGCACATGAGCAATTTGAATAGTTTGAATAGTCAGTAATTCTGCAAGATTAGAAACACAAATCGCATGTTTTGTGCCAATTGCCGACATTTCAATGATTTCCCCTTCGATTAATTCTGTACGTTGCTCTATTCCCAAAATGCCAACCTCTGCCATTTTGTAATACTGCTCTACCGAAAGGCGATATTTTGCTGGTGTAGATATTGCAGCGAGTTTCGTTGTCGTCACCATAACGCCCTCTTGGTTAATATCTTCATTGTCTTAATGATAACGTGAGTTCGATAACGCCATTTGCGCGGCGCGAAGCGCCGCGCAAATGGCGGAAAATGGTAAAAATCGCTAAGCGATTTTTACCATTTTCCGCCTTCGTCGATGTGAATTTTATTTACAGAAAAATCTTTACGATTCAGAAACTTGACTAAAACCCTTGACCTTATACCATAGTATAAGGTCTAAGCTTGTAATTGTTGGATGTGAAAAAATGATCGTGGGCAAGGATAGCAATGCTGCAAGTTGGTGAAGTCTCTCGCAAATTAGGTCTTAATCCTCAGACACTTTATTTTTATGAGCGGATTGGACTAATTCCTCCTCCTCATAGGACTGAATCTGGCTATCGCTTGTTTAGTCAAGAAGATGTAGATCGTCTATCCTTCATTACCCATACCAAATCGATGGGATTGAGCTTGGATGACATCAGAGAAATCTTAGCTGCTAAGGATAGCAAATCACCGACTTGTCAGACGGTACATGATTGTCTACTCAAAAAAGCAAGAGCGATCGAGGAAACCATTCAGCAACTACAAATCTTACTGGATGAACTTCACCCCCTCATTAATCACTGTCATCAAAATATTGAGTGCCAAGATTGTTCCAGTCCCAAAGAATCTTGCGCGGTATCAGATGATCCTCGTCATGACTTTCAGAAAGCTTGTAGTTCTTGTCAAGGGCTTGCTAAATCTGAAGAACAGGTTTTAGGTGCGAATTGATTGGCGGTTTTTAATTCACATACCACTGAGCCTCTGCGGGTTAAGGTTTCATAGGCGATCGCTTAGTGGCTGGATTTGTATTTAAGAAACCATTTAAGAACTACTTTTTAGTGCTAAAAGTTCTAAGAGATCCCCCTCAATCCCCCTTAAAAAGGGGGAAGAATTTAATTACCCCCTCCTTAAAAAGAGGGGCTGGGGGGATCTAAGGCAATTCTTAAATAGATTCATAAGTTCATCAAATCCAAGTAGCCATCATTTGCTAAAGCGAATTTTACATAGGATGGGCAGCAATTTGTGCTGGATATCCTTCCTTAGCAATATGGGAAAAGGTTGTGCTTACAAATTTTTGATCGCAAACTTATCCAAAATTTTTTAGAAAATTGGCGATTCTTCTCTTCTTAAATTTTTTACCATTTAGATATAGACGCTTAAAATATGTCAAGACTATTTTCAGATATCATTCCTGAGCCTCAGCCTGAACAACTAAAACTGAGTTGGGTATCGGTGGGTTTCTTTACTATTGTTCATGCTCTAGCCCTTTTAGCCCCTTGGTTCTTTTCATGGTCAGCTTTAGGAATCACAATCCTATTGCATTGGTTTTTAGGAAGCATTGGTATTTGCTTGGGCTATCACCGTTTGCTGAGTCATCGCAGTTTCCAAGTGCCGAAGTGGTTGGAATATGTGATTGCCTTGATTGGTGCGGCAGCTTTGCAAGGCGGCCCAATTTTTTGGATTGCAGGACATCGCTTACACCATGCCCATACTGAAGATGAAGAGAAAGATCCTTACTCAGCACGTAAAGGTTTTTGGTGGAGTCACATGTTGTGGATTCTGTACCCTAAATCAGACTTTTTCGATGCGGATAAGTATTTTAGATATGCTCCTGATTTGGCGCGTGACCCCTTCTATCTCTGGTTAGATAAGTACTTTCTCTTATTACAAATTCCTGTAGGTGTTGGTTTATATTTGCTGGGCGGTTGGGCTTACGTCATTTGGGGAATGTGTGTACGTTCAGTATTTTTATGGCACAGCACTTGGTTTATTAATTCCGTTACCCATATGTGGGGCTATCGCACCTTTGAGACTAATGATAATTCGCGCAATCTTTGGTGGGCAGCGATCGCGACCTATGGCGAAGGTTGGCACAATAATCACCATGCTTATCCTAATGTGGCAAAGGCGGGCTGGCGTTGGTGGGAAATAGATGTCACTTGGTGGGCAATTCAAGTCCTCAGAGTTTTGGGATTAGCCACAAAGGTAATCATACCTCCAGCGATCGCTAAATAATCTCCACACAAAAAGAGACTCGCCTAGCGAGTCTCTTTTTTAGGAAGCAATAAATTGCCGAATTAAATTGATCAAGACCGTTTGCGAAGATACTCCTGTACTGAGTGCTTTCTTTTGAAACTGCTCAAACTCCTGCTCAGGCAAAGTCAAACTAATTGTATGATTTTTTTCCATCCAAGCAGCAGCAGCTTGCCGATAAGCATTCATTTCTTCCTGAAGATTATCAATTGATTTCCACTCATCACGCCCATAACTATCAAGAATATCTTCTTCTTCAGCTGTTAAATTGTTAATCATTGCTATCTCCTGCATGATTTCTAATCGCTAAATAGTAGCCATAACTTGATTAATCACTTCATTTCTTGCCCATTTATCGGCTTCGAGAATATCCTCAAGTTCTGGCTTTGAGATGAGATTGTGCCGATCGCATACGTGCTTAATCAGATCAGCAATCTGCACATACCGCACACGTTCTTGGAGGAATAGCTCGACTACTTGCTCATTCGCAGCATTCAGCACCGCAGGCATCGTACCACCTGCCCGACCTGCGGCATAGGCGAGATCCATGCAGGGATATTTCTGATGATCGGGGGCACGGAAGGTGAGCGTACCACATTTGACGAGATCGAGGCGTTCCCATTGTGTGGGAATGCGATCGGGATAGGAAAGGGAATAGAGCAGAGGCAGACGCATATCAGGAAGTCCCAGTTGCGCTAATACGGAAGTATCTTCTAATTCAATGAGTGAATGGATAATGCTTTGGGGATGAATCACAATTTCGATTTTGTCGTAATCCACACCAAAGAGATAATGGGCTTCGATTACTTCTAATCCCTTATTCATCAAGGTTGCGGAATCAATCGTAATCTTTTTACCCATCGCCCAATTGGGATGTTTTAAGGCATCGGCAACGGTGACGGAGGCGAGTTCCTCCGTGGGGCGATCGCGAAAAGCACCACCCGAAGCCGTGAGAATAATCCGCCGCAGTCCACCTTCAGGTACTCCTTGCAAACATTGAAAAATTGCTGAATGTTCCGAATCAGCTGGTAATAATTTCACGCCATGTTTTTTCACTAATGGCACAACTACTTCTCCTCCTGCGATCAGAGTTTCTTTATTAGCTAGGGCAATATTTTTACCTGCTTTGATGGCAGCGATCGTTGGTAATAGTCCTGCACAACCGACAATACCTGTGACGACTGCTTCAGAATCTCCATAGGCAGCTACAGTTTCGACCCCTTCGGCTCCTGCTAAGATGATTGGCTTTACGGCGAGATCAGCGATCGCTTCTTTGAGTTCAGCAAGTTTAGTTTCATTAGCGATCGCTACAAGTTCAGGCTGAAACTTACGAATCTGCTGGGCAAAAAGCTCAATATTTCCTCCTGCGGTCATACCTACGACTTGAAATTTCTCAGGATATTCGGCAACGATATCAAGGGTCTGTGTACCGATTGAGCCAGTGGAGCCAAGCAGAGTAATACGTTTCATAAAAATGGGCTTGTTAAGTATTTATTAAAGTTTTGCGTAAAGTCTTGTTTTAAAGTCTTGCATAAAATTTTGAGCGATCGCGATTTGCCACAAAAAAATAGAATATTCCCATAGCAGGATAGTCTGTGCAAAGCACAGACTATCCTGCTATGGGAGGGAAGCTTGGCATCCCTTTGTTTTTATTAAATTAACGTGAGTTCTCTATCCTAATTATCGCAATTTAATGGTAGCTAGAATCATCACAGCAACCATCATCGTACTTAGGTAGTGCTGCAAAGTAATTTTTTTAGTAATTGTGTTGCGGGCGCGAAGCGCCCGCAACACAATCACATTGCATGACTACCCCATTTTAGTTATCTAAAAGCTGAATTTTTTGATTTTTCGACTTCGCGGTCTTTTTTGCCTCGGAAGATAAATCTTACAGGAGTACCATCAAAGCCAAGGCTCTTGCGAAATTGATTTTCGATATAACGCTTGTAGTTATCGTTAAAGCGATGAGGATCATTGACGAACAGGATAATGGTGGGGGGACTATCGGAAATCTGAGTGCAGTAATAAACTTTGCCCTGTTTGCCGCCACGACTAGTCGGTGGTGCGTGCCATGTAACTGCTTCGGTGAGGGCTTCATTTAAAACCGCAGTGGGGACGCGACGTTTATGCTGCTCGGCGGCAATATCCACACGATCAAGGATTTGGGTGACGCGCTGCCCTGTTAATGCACTTACAAAAATGATGGGTGCGTATTCTACAAACATTAAGCGACTTTTGACTTCGGCTGTGTAGTCGTAAATAGTGTAGGAATCTTTTTCGACGGCATCCCATTTATTGACGACAATTACACAAGCTTTACCTTCATCGTTGATGCGACCTGCAAGCTTTTGATCTTGATCCGTCACCCCATCGAGAGCATCAATAACTAATAAAACAACATCCGAACGCCCGATCGCTTTAAATGCTCGGTTAATACTAAAAAACTCAATGCCGTACTCGATATGTTTCTTACGACGCACACCTGCGGTATCGATCAGCCGATATTTCTTGCCATCATGCTCAATTGACATATCGATCGCATCACGAGTTGTCCCCGAAATCGGGCTAACGATACTACGATTTTTGCCGAGAAAGGCATTCAGTAAACTTGATTTACCGACGTTAGGACGACCGATGATCGCGACTTTGATCTCATCACTTTCTTTAATGACTTCATCGGGAGGTGGTAAATGTTTAATTAATTCATCAAGTAATTCTCCTGTCCCATTACCATGAATGCCTGATAGAGGTATTGGCTCGCCTAGTCCCAAATTCCAAAATTCTGCGGCTAAGGACAGTCCATATTTAGAGCCTTCGCATTTGTTAACAGCCAATAGCACAGGAATATTTTGTCGCCGTAACCAGCCCCCCAACTGCTCATCAGCATCAGTGATTCCTGCTTGTCCATCTACCACAAAAATCACGGCTACCGATTCACGGATGGCAATTTCTGCTTGCTCACGAATCATCGGCAAAAATTCAGTCTCATCGTCAAATACTAATCCCCCCGTATCCACAACTTGAAATTCATGTGCTCCCCAAAAACATTCGCGGTAAACGCGATCGCGGGTGACACCAGGTTCATCGTAGACAATCGCATATTGTTCACCTGATAGGCGGTTTACGAGTGTAGACTTGCCCACATTGGGGCGACCGACAACGGCAACAATCGGTAGCGGCATGGCTTTACAGTGTTAGAATTCCGAACTCATTATTATAACTTTAAATGAAATCGATTGTCAAAAATTTGTTGATGTTCCCCTCAAGCTAAACTCATATAGCGCTTTTCAAAAAAGAGAAGTCTAGAGAATTGTTTACCTGCCTTCGGCGGGTAAACAATTCTCTAGAGTGGGAAATGCTATATAGCAGTCCTGAATCAGTAAATAAATAAAGTAAGTTTAGGCCGAGCAAAGCCGAAGCTAACTATTCTCACAACTGATTTAGGACTTCTCAAAAGTTAACTAACCTCATAAAAAACCCTATTCCATAAATTTATATGACAACAGGTTCTCCGCTTTCCCAAAATTCAGATCAACCTGATGCTTGGCTATATGATCGTTCAGTTTTAGGATGGTTATTCAATCCCAAGCTGAATCAGCAATTACCATTTCTATACAAAATCTTTGGTCTATATTGTAAAGCATACTTTCTACTCACAGGTCAAAACTATCTTCGAGGTGGTCGAGAATTATTTAGATTCCTATCAAGTATTTTCTACAAACTCTCACCCGATCAGTTTTTAGAATTGCAACTGGCGGGCTATAAAGTATTTTTAGATCCCATTGATATGCGTCTGTTTCAAGTAGTTAATGAACTAGCTAGTAATGATACGGATACGCGAGTTTTAACAAAATTACTATCTGAAGGGGATACCTTTCTAGATGTTGGTGCAAATCATGGCAGTTTTGCGATCGTGGCAAGCAAACTGGTCGGTGCGAATGGCTTTGTGTTAGCAGTTGAACCACAGCCTCGTTTAGCGAAAGCATTAGAGCGATCGCTCACTGCTAATGCCCTATGTAAGTTCCAAATCCATAATCTCGCAGTTGGCAATACCGATGGCGAAATAGAACTCTTAGTTCCTCTTGGTACATCTGGCTCCGCAGGTGTTTTTCCCGAACATTCTGCAACCCATCAATACAAAACTTTTAAAGTGCCTCTACGCCGATTTGATGATCTTGTTGATTGGCGGCAATTTCAGGGGCGAGTATTGCTCAAGTTGGATGTCGAAGGTAGTGAATGTGCATTTCTCATAGGTGCAAGCCAGATGATCACTACGCTCAAACCTACCTTAATCATCGAAGTGCATCCCACTAGCTTAAAAGCAGCCGGGGCAACGGGCGATAAACTGAAGGAATTACTCCAGACCTTAGGCTATACGTGTTATGCCGAGCTTGATGACTGCGATCGCACTTTCCCTCTAGAGGAATTAAATACTGATATTCAAAGAAATGTCGCAATAATGATGACATAACTAGCGCTTCTAAAATTCAATCTGAAACCAATTTTTGTACAGCCAAAGCCCAAGACCTTGGCAGTACAAAAATCATAAAGAAGAAGGATCGCTGAACGATCCTTCTTCTTTATGATTCGAGAAATACGCCCATCTTGCGGAATTTTTGATAGCGTAACGTCTTTAGATCCTCTACACTCAATTTACTTAAGCGATCAAGGTTTTCCACAAGAGCTGCTTTGAGATTTTCGGCGGCTTTAAGAGGTAAACGATGGGCTCCGCCTAGAGGTTCCTCAATGACATAATCAACGATACCCAAACGTTTCAAATCGGGAGCAGTAATTTTTAATGCTTCAGCAGCTTTACCTGCTTTGCCAGAATCGCGCCAGAGAATGGCAGCACAGGCTTCTGGTGTGGCTACGGTATAGACCGAGTTCTCAAACATCATGATGTGATCTCCAATGCCGATGCCTAAGGCTCCACCCGATCCGCCTTCGCCGATTACGGTGCAGATGATTGGTACGCCTAACCCAAACATTTGTCGTAAATTTGCGGCGATCGCTTCACCTTGTCCTTGCTCTTCTGCGGAAACACCAGGGTATGCTCCAGGGGTATCAATTAAAGTAATAATCGGTAATTTAAATCGATGGGCATGATCCATCAATCTGGCAGCCTTGCGATATCCCCCTGGAGATGCCATACCAAAGTTGCGCGTCATATTGTCCTTGGTATCACGCCCCTTTTGATGTCCCAAAATTACCACTGGGCGATCATTAATTCTGGCTAGTCCACCCACCAAAGCAGGATCATCATTACCACGGCGATCGCCATGCAACTCAATCCACTCATCGGTAATAGCCTGTACATAGTCTAGAGTGCTAGGGCGGCGCGGATGTCTTGCAATCTGCATCCTTTGCATGGCTCCTAGTCCCGAAAAAATTTCACGCCGTAAAAGCTCAGCCCGTTGCTCTAAAAGTTGAATCTGCTCAACCATATCAACATCGTTTTCATTCGCGAGTTCGCGGATTTGGGCGATACGGTTTTCTAGTTCAACAATGGGCTTTTCAAAGTCAAGCAGGATTTGGCGATCAGCCATGATGGATGCAGTTGTATAGTAGATACCAAATCTCAGATTAGCAGACAAAGCGCTAGTTACAGCCTTTTCCAAGTAAAAGGGTCGTAGGCAATTTTTCAAAATCCTTACATTGCAATGGTTTAAAAAGTTTCTGCGTTAGGTTTGGGTTACCTGCAATTTGCTATGTGGCGATCGCAATTAGTAATCTTCATTGGAGTATGCACGCCTATTCACAAAATTAATATATTGGTCTTATTTGTAACAAAAATTAAAAATTGATCGCCTAATCTAGATTTATTCCAATTCTCCTTAAAACAAAAATTTAGGCTTTGCCATTATCCGTAAACATAACGACATAGTGGAGGTTTCAATGGCTACAAACAGATCTATCCAAAGAAAAGTGGAAATTCGTTATCTTTCCTCGATAAAAAATGGAATGGCGAAGTTTTACACACCACAGTCAAGTCATGAAACTATGCTTGTCCAGATTGCCGCAGGGGCGATCGATGTTTTGTTTGTGCACCATTTCCAGACCGATCAACTTTTAGTAGTGCGTGGAAGTTTTGTCCTCGTAGTGCTGAGCGATCTCCAATATCAATATATTCCCCTCAGCGAATATCGCCCTGCGGTGGTGACGATTCCTCCTAATGTGCCGCACGCTGCTATTAATCTCAGTGATCAACCCTGTGTGATGGTCAATGCAGTTTTGCGTCACGGTGCGCCCTATGACAAGGATTACCAACCACGTCGCTGTCCTTTCCCCTTTGATATTGACGAGGCTCGTCGAGCGATCGATTCTTTGGAAATGCCAATTAGTGCCTAATTACAGCGCTTTGCGCTCAAGCTTAAATCTCACAAGAGGTATTTTGAAAGTGTTGCTTCGCAACACTTTCAAAATACCTCTTGTTGGGGAACAATGCTTTGCGCGGCTCACCTCTAAACCATTGGGAGGGTTATAGTTAGGATATAGCTAACTCTTTTATATTGCTGCGAATGCAAGACCATACCCATATCCATGTTAGAGGTGCGAGACAGCACAACCTCAAAAATATTGACCTGATGATTCCCCGCGATCGCCTGATCGTGTTTACAGGTGTATCTGGATCTGGCAAATCATCCCTTGCTTTCGATACGATTTTTGCCGAAGGTCAGCGCCGCTATGTGGAATCGCTCAGTGCTTATGCACGGCAATTTTTAGGACAAGTTGATAAGCCCGATGTTGACTATATTGAGGGTTTAAGCCCTGCGATTTCCATTGACCAAAAATCAACTTCCCATAATCCTCGTTCAACGGTTGGCACGGTTACAGAGATTTACGACTATTTTCGTTTACTGTTTGGTCGGGCAGGTGCGCCCCATTGTCCGAGCTGTGATCGCAATATTGCGCCCCAAAGCATCGATCACATGGTGGATACGATTATGGAGTTAAGCGATCGCACGCGATTCCAATTACTTGCACCTGTGGTTCGTGGCAAAAAGGGAACCCATAAGAAATTATTAGCGAGTCTGGCTTCAGAAGGTTTTGGCAGAGTTCGCATTGATGGCGAAGTACGGGAACTGAGTGACAATATTGAACTGGATAAAAATAAAATCCACGATATTGAAATTGTCGTTGATCGCTTGGTTCGCAAAGATGACATTCAAGAGCGCTTAACCGATTCCCTCTCTACCTGTTTAAAACGTGCTGAAGGGATCGCAATGGTGGAAATTATGCCTTCCCCAGTCCCTCTCTCAGAGGACGAGGGGAGCAAGAAAACTAATCAAGAAAGCAATATCCTGACTTTCTCGGAAAATTTTGCCTGTCCTGAACATGGCGCAGTGATGGAAGAATTATCGCCTCGGATGTTCTCTTTCAATTCTCCCTATGGTGCTTGTCCTGCCTGTCATGGCTTGGGACATATTCAAACCTTTAATCCTGAACTGATCGTTCCCGATCCATCTCTGCCCGTATATGCCGCGATCGCGCCTTGGGCGGATAAAACCCATACTTACTATATTTCGCTCCTATCGAGTGTTGGCGAATATGCAGGCTTTGAAATTAATACTCCTTGGGACAAGCTCTCGCAAGCCCAGACTGACATTATTCTCTACGGTACGACCGAGAAAATTTTAATTAAGCCTGATTCCCTTTATCGCGATCGCGCTGAGGGCTATTACAAACGTTATGAAGGGGCGATCGCCATGCTTGAGCAGCAGTACAAAGAGGCAGGCGAATCGCAACGGCAAAAGCTAGAAAATTATCTAATCGAGCAACCCTGCGCCACTTGCGAAGGTACACGCCTTAAGTCTGAATCCCTTGCGGTGCGTATTGGTGGCTATAACATCATTGATTTTGTATCGGTTCCCATTGGCACTTGCTTAGAGCGTCTCAAAACTCTGGATCTTGATGCTAGAACTAGGCAAATTGGCGATCGCGTCTTGCAAGAAATCGAAGCGCGATTGCAGTTTTTATTAGATGTCGGTTTAGATTACCTAACCCTTGATCGTTCCACCATGTCCCTCTCTGGCGGTGAAGCTCAACGGATTCGCCTAGCTACCCAGATCGGCTCAGGATTAACAGGGGTTCTCTATGTATTGGATGAGCCAAGTATTGGACTACATCAACGAGATAATTCGCGATTGTTAGCCACATTAACCAAACTGCGGGATCTCGGTAATACTCTCATCGTAGTTGAGCATGACGAAGAAACGATTCGGGCGGCTGATTATCTGGTTGATATTGGACCAGGGGCAGGCGTACATGGTGGGCGAGTGGTTGCTCAAGGTAGCGTTCAGGATATAGAGAAAAATCTCGAATCTCTCACGGGCTCCTATCTCTCTAAGCAAAAACAAATTTATACCCCTGCGGAACGGCGCGAAGGCAATGGCAAACATTTAGAAATTTGCAATGCCCATCTGAATAATCTCAAAAATATCAATGTCAAGATTCCCCTTGGCAAACTAGTCTGTATCACTGGCGTATCAGGCTCAGGCAAATCCACTCTCATTAACGACCTGCTACACCATTCACTAGAACATAACTTTTCACGGAAAGTGCCAGTTCCGAAAGGGATTGATGAAGTGAAGGGACTAAAGCACCTCGATAAATTCATCGTCATTGATCAGTCACCGATCGGACGTACGCCCCGATCTAATCCTGCGACTTATACAGGGCTATTCGATGTAATCCGTGAAACATTTGCATTGACAACGGCAGCGAAAACGCGAGGCTACAAGGCGGGACAATTTTCTTTTAATGTCAAAGGAGGACGCTGTGAAGCCTGTTCAGGTCAAGGCGTAAATATCATTTCCATGAATTTTTTGCCCGATGTCTATGTGCAGTGCGATGTCTGTAAAGGTGCAAGGTACAACCGCGAAACGCTGCAAGTCAAGTACAAGGAAAAGACAATCGCCGATGTGCTAAACATGACCATCGAAGAAGCGATGCACTTTTTCGAGAATATTCCTTCCGCCCATGCCAAGTTGGGAATGTTGGTGGATGTAGGCTTAGGCTATGTGCGTCTCGGTCAGTCCGCCCCCACCCTCTCAGGCGGTGAAGCCCAACGGGTAAAACTTGCCACCGAGTTAGCGCGTCGCGCCACAGGCAAAACCCTTTATCTAATTGATGAGCCGACCACAGGTTTAAGCTTTTACGATGTGCATAAGTTGCTCGATGTCATCCAACGACTTGTCGATAAGGGCAACAGCATCATCACGATTGAGCATAATCTCGATGTAATTCGTTGTGCTGATTGGATTATCGATTTAGGTCCTGAAGGCGGCGATCGTGGCGGTGAAGTGATTGCCGAAGGTACGCCCGAACAGGTGGCAAAAGTGAAGAAATCTTACACTGGCAAATATCTTAAACAGGTTTTAGCCGAATATCCGCACAGCAAAGCTTAATTATTCGTAGGATGCGTTAGTGTAACGTAACGCATCTATTTGGTCATATTTGGCAAAGATGATGGGTTACGCGATCGCTAACCCATCCTACATTTAATTCCAACTGCCTACTAAGTTGTGTGATTAATTAGTCAATGCCTCTAGTAAATGAAATCTATCTAAAAACTTGATTTTTGCCTCAAATATTAATTTGTTTTAAGTTATCTCACAATCTGAGCATTGAATGTAAACCACTACGATAAACTTGGTTTTAAACATCCCGTGCCTAGATAGGTACATATATTGATTGGAGCAATAGCAAAAATGTCGCATACAGTCAAAATTTATGACACATGTATCGGCTGCACACAATGCGTGCGTGCCTGCCCTTGTGATGTTTTGGAAATGGTTCCTTGGGATGGATGCAAAGCGGCTCAAATCGCTTCTTCTCCCCGTACCGAGGACTGCATTGGTTGCAAACGTTGTGAAACTGCTTGCCCCACTGACTTCCTAAGCGTCCGTGTTTATTTGGGTGCTGAAACCAGCCGTAGCTTGGGTCTTACCTACTAATCTTAATTATTCATTTTTTAATTATTTTAGTTGGCAAGATTCTTGTTTATTTTCTATTAAGTGCAATTATTTTTATCCTGCATTTAAATTGAGGAGCGCCATTTGGTGCTCCTCAATTGCTTTACAGAGAGAGTTAGTGCTAAACACTAACTCTCTCCTTTGCGTTTATGCTGGTTACTATAAGTTTGGGTGTTTTCTAATTTTTGCTTGCCATGCTTGATGTGTATGATCGCTTGCCCGATGGTTTACTCGATCTTGAGTCCGATCAACTTTACAAAATACTTGAGCGTCCCACACTAATTCATTTAGAAGGCGATCGCCAACCACCATTATTCGTTTCAGTTTTGCTCCATGGTAATGAAACTACTAGTTGGCTGGCGATCCGTGAATTATTGCGTAAATATCAAGATAAAAGTCTACCGCGATCGCTATCAGTATTTATTGGTAACATCTCAGCAGCAAGATATCGCCTCAGACATTTACCCAATCAACCTGACTACAATCGCATTTGGCAAACAGGGGACTCGCCAGAACATCAGATGGCACAACAGGTAATCGCGGAAATGCGATCGCGTGGGGTATTTGCCAGCATCGATGTACATAATAATACAGGTCGAAATCCGCATTATGGCTGCATTACACATTTAGAAAAAGATTTTCGGAAACTGGCAAGACTATTTGGCAAAACAGTCGTTTATTACACCAGCCCTAAAACCGTGCAATCCTTTGCTTTTGGGCATTTTTGCCCCTCGATCGTCGTGGAATGTGGACAGCCCGATGTTCCCGATGGTACAGCCCATGCCTTGGAATTCATGGAAACTTGCCTCAATCTCGATAGCTTTGATAGTCTGCCAGATTCGCTGATCTCTGATATTGATTTATTTCACACCGTGGCGATCGTCAAAGTCCCTGAAGAAATTAATTTCAGCTTTGATGATAGTCCTAATGATGACATTACTTTTCCTGCGGAGATGGACTGTCTAAATTTTTGTGAACTATCAATTGGGACAAACTTCGGCAAAGCCAAAACTGATCGCGCCTATCTATCAGCTTTAGGTGAGGATGGTGCAGAAAAAAGCGATTGCTATTTTAAAATCGAAAATGGTGAAATTATCCTCAAAAAATCTGTAATGCCATCAATGCTCACTCTTAATACAGAGATCGTGCGGCAAGACTGCCTATGCTACCTCATGCAGAGAATGTGACTTGTAACTAAGTTTATAGCTTATCTTTTTTATGGATCTGCCCCATCTAATGTTTGAGTCGATTTAGCTCCCGTTCCATATCTAAGTGACTCTCAGGCTTAGCGCTCTTAATTGGTTCTATTTGCGATCGCCCTTCTTGTTTACCTTCACCTAACACCAATTTCTACCTAAATACTAGCAGTGCTAAGACAATCAACAGAGGCATCGCGTAAGTAACCAACATCAAGGAAATTGCCAAAACTATGGTCAAAAAGTGACTACCAATCACCGCGATCGCAAGACCCAATATTACCAATAACAAGAATCGATAGGACTTACTCATCTATCCCTTTCAGCCCTTTTACGTTCTAGCTCAGTCATTCTTTGCTCTAAGTCCAATTTGTCGGACTCATAGGAAAGACTATAACCAATCAAGCGATCAATTAATCTTTCCTGCTTTTTAGCATTTTCTAGCATTAGTTCTATGTCTTGGCGATCGCGAATTTGATCTTCTTGGATGCTTCTCTGTACTGCCGACAACTGTTTAGTTTGTTCAATTAAAAGCAAAATATCTTCACGATTTCGATTAGTATCCTCGCGATCTCGTAATTGACTCTCTTGATATCGCAACTGACTTTCTTGCAATTCTCTTTGGACTGCCAGCATATCCGAAATCAACGCTTGCATTTCTTCAAAAGTCATGGTGTCAACCCCTCAAATATCATAACGATTATCCATCATCCTATCTCAATTAATCATTTGGCAAAGGCTAATGAAAATCAACAGGGTTTCTGCATAAAAAAGTTGGCGTAGATGCTAGTGGCTCCCAACCTTCTGTTGCAAGGAGGTAGTTATTTGTCTGACGCTTGGACAAATACAGTTTTTGCAGTCTTTCCACAACCATTCACAAATATGCCGTCAAAAGTGCCTCCAACAACCCCACCAACTAGAGGCAACATTTTCATGACATTTACTACGCCTTTTTCACCAGCTTTAGTGATTAGCCGAAAACCAATCTTCTTATTGATTTCAATGAGAACCCTACCAGGTATTCTCTTGATGAGGTTTTGAGACACTTTTGTACCGATTAAGTAGATGAGCATATTAAAACCTAAAACCAGGAATTGTTCCGCCCGCGTAGCGGGCGGAACAATCTTTTCAGTTTTTATTTTATTTATGCCTAGCTACTTACAATTCCAGCGTTTTTAAGAATTTCTTCTCCAGCTTCGCCAATTAGACATAACAGAACCATTGTTCTTACGTGTTCAGAGTGAATGTCATACCCTCGAAGATAAGCAACTGCGGCAGCCGTATTTGCTCCAAGGGCATAGGATGCAAGTAAACCTGCGGGAATAGTAACGGGCATTGCGGCAATACCTCCTAATCCAGTGATAAAACCAGTGCTAGCAGCATGGGTTGTTCTCCAAGCAATGATCGAATTAATGGCATCCTCAACACTGGCAGCCCTACTCAAATGTTCTTCAGCGACCTGCTTCGCAGATGGCAAAACTCCCAAACCATTAATTCCTGCTTTAGCAATCCATTCAAGAGTTGTTTGTATGAGACTGCTGTTATCGTCACCTGAAGTAGCTGAGACCATAAGAATTTAGTGTATTGGTTGCGTGGTAGTGTCAACACTTAGATTTCCCTAAATAATAGCAACAAAACATCACTGAAAAACACTGAAATTTTCTTGTTTAATGACAGCACTTTGCACTAAAACTAACGACCAAAGGGAAACTTAAAAGGTAAAGGCTTAATTAGGGCTAATTCAGCAATCATTTGCTGATGTAAATGCCCATTAGTTGCGAGCAATCTTCCCGACTTAGGAATATGTTCGCTGCCATCATAGGCGGTGACTATGCCACCAGCCTCGCGCACCACCACCACACCAGCCGCCAAATCCCATAGAGACAAACCTCGTTCCCAATAGCCATCTAAACGACCACAGGCAACATAAGCCAAGTCCATCGCGGCAGAACCACCACGCCTTACGCCTTGGGTGAGGTGCGTGAAATGGCAAAATTCTGCGTAATTATTATCCTCAACGAGGGTGCGATCGTAAGCAAAGCCTGTTACTAATAGACTACGACTGAGTTCTGTAGTTTTAGAAACATGAATTGGCACACGATTACGGGTTGCGCCTAAACCTGTGGCAGCCCGAAAAATTTCATTACGAAAGGGGTCATAGATCGCGCCAACGGAAGGAAATCCATCAATTAATAAGGCGACTGATACCGATGAAAATGGATATTGATGAGCAAAATTGGTCGTTCCATCGAGGGGATCGATCGCCCATAGATATTGACTATCACTATTTCCTAATACACCTGATTCTTCTGCCAAAATGCCATGATCAGGAAAGTGGCGCTGCAAAATTGAGAGAACAGTTACTTCTGATTCTTTATCAGCGATCGTTACTAAATCCCCAGGACGTTTCTCTTCGACTTCTTTCTCTTGGAGATTTCCGAGATAGGATCTAAGTACAGCACCACCCGCACAAGCTGCCTCAGTAGCAATATCTAAGAAGGTTTGGAGTTGCTCTTTACTAACGGAAGCTAGTGAAGTTGTCATAAATTATGAGAATTAAATCTAGTGATCTGAAAGGTATTTTGCATCTCTGATCCTAACCTTAAAGCGGATTTTAAAAATAGAGTTCAGATTACATTAGACATTTATAGGACATACGCAAAATGGCTAATAACTCAAGTTATTGGCTGAAAGCTAAAGTCAGCTAAAGCAGACTATAGAAATCACCAAATTGGTGGTGTTAATCCTAAAACGTTCACTGCGAAAATGTGTTAATGCTTTACATTGTAAAGATTCTTTTTGTTGGTCTTTATATTTTGTTACATTTTTGGTTAAATCACTAACTCGCTCGATCACCTCCCACACATTGCTCGATTAACATCACCCTTAAATAACGCAAGTTAACAGTCCATGAAGCCTTATCGGAAAAACTCCCTGCTCTCACCCTTATTTTTGATATTAGCGATCGCTATTTGCTTTGCCTTACCAGCTTTTGCAACCTCATCCAAACCTACTACTTCTGAAGATGAGTCTAACGCCAAAGAAGCAGAAGAGCTATGTGGCAAGCCAACCCTTGATGATCTTACCCAACACAAAGTGAAACAGGGCGAAACCCTAGAAGCGATCGCCAAGCAATATAACCTCAAGACTGCAACCTTGATGGGACTCAACCCAGAAGTTCGTAGTGGCAAAGTCACAGTGGGGCAAACTCTAGCAATCCCACCGATGGATGGTTTGACCTATCGATTCAAAAATGAGGAAAACTACACTACTGTTGCCCAAAAATACAATATTCGCGCCGACGTATTATTTGAGCGCAATGGCTGTCAACGTCGACCCAAAGTCGTATTTGTACCTGGAGCAATCTGGAAACCCGATCCTATTCCCTTCAATCCCGCGATCGCCTCTAGAGGTTCAGGCAATCCCACTGTAATCATGCAAACGGGGGGATATCCTTTGCCTTACTTAGTTCCCGTAACTTCTAACTATGGTTGGCGTATGAACCCTGTTACCGCTATTTGGTCATTTCATAGTGGTATTGATCTTGGCGCACCCTTTGGCACTCCTGTACTTGCTGCCAAAGCAGGAAGGGTTGATTTTGCAGGTTGGGGTGATGGCTATGGCAATCTCGTCGAATTGGATCATGGTTCCACAGGCACACGCTACGCCCATTTAGAAGCAATTTATGTCTATCAAGGGCAGCAGGTTGTTCAGGGGCAACAAATTGGGACTGTCGGCTCGACAGGACGCTCAACAGGCCCCCACTTACACTTTGAGATTATGGTTCTATCTGGCGATGGCTGGGTAGCCCTTGATCCAGCCCCCTATATCAACCGCATAGCAGGTTTTATGTCTGATTACTTCCCAATTTAAACCCTTTGGATTATTTCCCCTTTGAGGAGAAATCAGTTTTAATGTGAATGAAGGATTGCTTTGCAATCTTTTATTTACGTTTCTGCTTTTATATAAAATCCCCCCCAATGCAATAGCCCTAATTGTCTACAGAATTATGGTAATCACGGGTGATCTCATTAGTTTAGCCAAAAGCAAGAGAACAATAACCCTCTTCTCAATCATCCTTAGTGTAGCTGAACTAATGATATCAGGAATTGTCACTGCCCAAGGTCAGGGATGGGGCAAAATTGTTGGTATAGCGATTACCACCCTCTTAGTCATTATCTTTGTCATGCGTTTCCTCAAAACCAAAAAATTCATGTCCACAGCTTTAATGATCATTGGTGGAGCCGCAACCCTCTTTGTAGCAATACATACAAGTTAATTGATCCTGTTTCTTACCTCTAGTGTTAACATAGCAAATGTTAAGAAGTGTGATGAAGAAAAGCTTGTGGACAACGCAATGCTTCAAAATGTTTTGGTAATCATTGCTTTGACAAAGAAACCCTCCATGTCAGAAGCACCTCTAAACTTTTAGTAATCTTCTTTGATTACTTTAGCTAAAGGATTTCTGCATGGTACGGCATCACATCAATCGTTTTTATTCACATTTTTGATTGGAGAAAAAATTAAATGAGCGTAGTCACGAAGTCCATCGTGAATGCAGATGCTGAAGCACGTTACCTCAGCCCTGGTGAACTAGATCGCATTAAGAGCTTTGTAACCTCTGGTGAGCGTCGTCTTCGCATTGCCCAAACTTTGACCGAATCCCGCGAGCGCATTGTTAAGCAAGCTGGTGATCAACTTTTCCAAAAGCGTCCTGATGTTGTTTCTCCTGGTGGAAACGCATATGGTGAACAGCTAACCGCAACTTGCTTGCGTGACCTTGACTACTACCTCCGCCTTGTAACTTACGGAGTTGTATCTGGTGATGTAACCCCAATCGAAGAAATTGGTCTAGTTGGCGTTAAGGAAATGTACGGATCTCTCGGTACTCCTATCGGTGCTGTTTCCGAAGGTGTGCGTGGTCTGAAAAATGCAGCATCAGCTTTATTGTCTGGGGAAGATGCAGCAGAAGCTGGCTACTACTTCGACTATGTAATCGGTGCATTGCAGTAAGACGATTCTTGATCTGTTTTGACATGCATTCTGTAGCTAGTTTTAAAACATTTCGGATTTCTTAATTCCTAAATTCAAAAATTAATTGCAAACCTAAAAAAATATATAAAAATGGCACAAGACGCAATTACCTCGGTTATCAACTCCGCCGACGTTCAAGGCAAGTACCTTGATGCAGCTTCTTTGGAAAAGCTAAAGAATTATTTCGCAACTGGTGAACTTCGCGTTCGTGCTTCTCAAGCGATCGCTGCAAACTCTGCAACTATTGTTAAGGAAGCTGTTGCTAAGTCCTTGTTGTACTCTGATGTTACCCGCCCCGGTGGCAACATGTACACCACTCGTCGCTATGCAGCTTGCATTCGCGACCTCGACTACTACCTCCGCTATGCAACCTATGCCATGCTCGCTGGTGATGCATCTATTCTTGATGAGCGCGTACTCAACGGATTGAAAGAGACCTACAGCTCTCTCGGAGTACCTGTAGTTTCAACTATTCAAGCAATCCAAGCGATCAAGGAAGTTGCTGCTAGCATCATTGGTTCTGACGCTGGTAAGGAATTGGGTATCTACCTTGATTACATCAGCTCTGGTTTGAGCTAATTGCTGATATAGCGTTTGTTGCTATTTATTTATTAATTTAATTTCTAATTAATTAATATTTACAAGGCGGCGGCGGTAGGTAGCTTCAGCTCCTATCTCGCCGCCAACGCTTATGACAAATAACTTTCCCAGACTGTAAATATTTTCAGACTGAGTTTTGTTTTTGTAATTTATTTTTAATATCATTGGCTCTGAAGGAGATTACCGCTATGGCGCGGAGTTTTAAAATCACTGCTGTTGTACCTAGCCAAACTCGTATTCGTACACAACGAGAATTGCAAAATACCTATTTCACGAAGCTAGTGTCCTATGACAACTGGTTCGCTGAGCAGCAACGCATTATGAAGATGGGTGGCAAAATTATCAAAGTTGAATTAGCTACAGGTAAGCCAAATACAAATACTGGCTTGCTTTAATTTTTTGTCGACCACAAAAATCACGAAAGCCTTACTAAGTAAGACTTTTTATAAAACTTTCAAAAGCAGAAAGAGTTTTTACTCTCTCTGCTTTTTGTTTATATATCCAAAGAAGCGGCACGAAGTGCCGCTTCTTATCGTTTAATTTGAAACTTAGAGATGGGTGACTTAGCCCGAACTGACATTAATACAAGCCCCAAAATCATTTATAGGAGTCATAAGAAATATATTTACAATTTGCTTCAAAAATGCTCCTTTTGATATATCTCATACAAAATGTTTAACTTGATACAGTTTACATCATAAGCTTAAAGTATTGTTACGTTATGTTGACACAGGTGCTAACATATACATGTCAAGAAACTTAAATAAGCTACTTGTTGTCATTTTCTATTGTCATTGTTTGATCCGTTAATGAGGTACTTATGAGTGACTTACCTATCGAGAAGCAGTTTACCCACATGATGTTTTGCCAACAGATCCAAAACATTGATCTAGACTCAGCTAAGCAACTACTCACAGAGTTGCATATGCTCTATCTAGGGCAACAAGCTGTCATGGTAAAAATTGCTAAACAAGAATTTTTAGGGGGCATCTAATTCAACTCCGATTTTTAAACGAAAAAGGATCGCACTTCGATCCTTTTTCATTAATATCCTAAAATTTGGTCAATAGCTGCTGTTAAATTAGTTAGTACTATCTGAGGTTGATACTTTTCAATTTGATTCTGATTCCTGATGCCACTGAGCACAGCAATTACAGGTATATGATAACTTTGTGCTGCCAAGATATCCGCCTCAGTGTCACCTATCATCCATTGTTCATCGACTTCAGGCAAGCTAGCTTGAGCTATTTTCATTAACTTTGGTTTGTCTTGAGTATCAACAGTCTTAACATAGTCATCATCAAGGCAAAATATGCGATCGCTTTTGAAAAAACGTCTCAGATTATACTGATCAAGCACTGGCTCAAGTTCACGACGACGACGCATGGTCATGACGGCAAGATCGTATCCTTCGTTTTGAGCTTTTTCGAGAGCAGGAATGGCATTTTCAAACAAGCGATCATAGGTAAAATAGGGATCGGTATGCACGGTTGCTCGACGTAAATGGGCAAAGGCAACCTGTTGTTTATCATCAGTAAAACCTGAAATATTAGCGATATCTTTTTCAGGAACTTGCGATCGCTTTAATTCCCAAAATTCAGATTTAGATAAAGTTTTAACTATTTGCTCAGGCAGACAAATCTTCTTTAAGCAATACAAATAAACTTGATAATAGCGCTCTGAAACATCCATTATTGGACCATCAAAGTCAGTAAATATGCGTTTTTTCATAAGATTTAGTTGAATGAAAAAATTGCAAAAACAAATATTTATTCTTAAGTTTCAGAAGTCCAATTTCCATAGCAATTTAAGATATTTTCGATTAAAACATGTGATCTTGCTGATAAATTTTGGGGATAACTGAGCCAGAATCCACCAATTTGACTACCTAAATATCTAAACTCAGTGCTTTCTTGCCAAAATAATGCCACATTGACTTCATCAATTTGTTCAAGATGCGAAGCTAACTCTCGATACACGGCTAAAGCGATATCGGGATTGTAGGTTATGCGGCGATGAATCGATAGCTCACCACTAGGCACTTTCTAATTCCTTTGTATTGAGAACATTGTTAATTGGGGTTGATGTTGTGTCAATGATGCAACAATTAACTTCATCAATGCAGACTTTTCCCCATTGCAGAGCCCAGCGCACTAGCGCAACTCGATTGTCAGTTTTGGTTTTAGTTAAAATATTGCTGATGTGATTATCGACAGTTCGTTTGCTGATTGCTAGTTGAACAGCGATATCTTGATTAGTTAAGCCCGCAGCCACTAATTCAATAACTTGAAGTTCTCGCTCGGACAGGGCAATCGATTGAGTTGTTAGAGTGGTTGGAGTAGTTTCAGCAGGATTGGTCATGATAGCGAGGATAAATTGCGCCAATGCTTCAGAATATTAGTCATTTTTGGCGATTAAATAATGAGTATAATTTCTCAGTCAAGATTGTGTCAATTAATTAAGATTCTCTGTGTTTGTCTGAAAACTAGCTTAAGGCAAAGTTTCATAACTAAGTTAGCAATGATTCTATCCATTTAGGGGGAGCAGGGATAGGATTGCCAAGCCGATCAAGAACTATCCATGCAACGAGATGAACTAGTAATTGATAGGCAAAGTTACTAAAGATAATCGCGGTGATCGCAAAGGTTTGTATAGCAGCAAAATCTGGCTGTTCGAGTGAACCCAAAAGCTGCATCAGCCAATTGAGAAGTCCTGTAATCTGAACAATTGAATACGTCCAGAGATTCTCGCCTAATAACACCGAGAGAAAAGCAAATTGAAAAGCTGTTCCCAGTGAGCCAATGATCGTCGCAATGCTCAGTGATCCAGACCACGGAAAATCTCGCTTCCAGAGATAGCCAAGGGTGACTCCGACTAGTCCATGCGGAATAATATATTGAATACTACGGGTCGGTCCCATCAAGATTGCTAGCAGCAAAGCTGTCACAATCATAGCCATCCATGCAGCACGACCATTCCAACGTAAATAAGCAAGAGCCGTTGGCAATGGAAATAGCATTCGCAGTAGAGGTCCAAGGGGAAAGTAATAATTAATTAAAAACAACATCGCTGTGGTGCTTGCCAAGAAGGCTGTCTCGACCATTGCACGAGGTTCTCTAGGTGGGGCTGTGGACATGGATATGGGGATCAAGAAATATTGAGCTAATTAAGTGCCGCTAATCGACGCTTAATTAGCAATTTATGAGTTTTCAGTAGGAAATTCTTTGGAGATGGTATCTGGGAAACGACGACGTAAGCCATATAGCCAAATCAAGCCAAAAATACCTGCGGTGATTGCGATTAAGCTGACCATTTGAGCGGTACGTAGTGGTCCAATCATCAAGCTGTCAGTTCGCAATCCCTCGATCCAAAATCTCCCCAAACTATAGGCGATTGCGTAGATCATCGTGATTGTGCCAGTTTTGAGCTTAGGAAACTTCAAAAAAGTAAAGATCAAGATGGTGAACACACCAGCATTCCAAAGTGACTCATAGAGAAATGTAGGATGAAAGTATGGTTCGTTAATGAACTCAGGTGGGCGGAGATTTATGGGAATAAATAGCTTCCAAGGTAAGTCCGTGGGAGATCCAAAGGCTTCGGAGTTAAAGAAGTTTCCCCAACGCCCGATCGCTTGTCCGAGGATCACCGTTGGCATAACGATATCAGCCATTAGCCAAGTGGAAATTTGTTGGCGCTTGCAGAAAATAGTTGCCGCGATCGCCCCACCAATAATTGCCCCATGAATCGCAATACCTCCTTCCCAGATGGCAAATACTTTTTCCCAAGGTTGATTTTGAAAACGATGCCATTCAAATAGGACGTAGTAAAAACGGGCACAAGGGATTGCTCCTAATACGAGCCAAATCGCCAGATCTCCAACCAGTTCGGGATCAACATTGCGTTTTTTGGCAAGGTTTTGCGCTAACACAGTGCCGATAATAATTGCCGAAGCAATCAGTAATCCGTACCAACGGATTGAGAGTGAACCAATCTCTAAGGCGATCGGTCCAGGGGAGGTAAATTCAAAAGCAAGCGGGAGCAAGTTAATCACTTTTTCTTTTCCTGTTTTCTTGTACCAACTTAATACATAGCAACGCCATGTATTAAGTTCAAATTATTTGTACCTTATACCTGCCTGCTTTAGGCGATTTAGCGCTTCACCTAAGTGATCGCAATCAGCGATTAAACTGATCCTCACATAACCTTCACCACCTTTGCCAAAGGCACTACCAGGAGTGAAAACAACACCAGTGCTTTCTAAAACCTTAAGAGCAAAGTCCGCAGAGGTCATCCCCGCAGGTACAGGAATCCAGAGATACATGGTGGCATAGGTTTTAGGAATATCCCAACCCATTTCTCCTAAACCTGCAATCAGGAAATCACGTCGCTCTTTGTAGCGATCGCAAACCGCCTCTAAATAACTGTCAGGAAGTTGCAAAGCGGTTTCCGCAGCTACTTGGATTGCTGAGAAAATGCCGTAATCAAGGTTAGTCTTGAGAGTGCGTAAACCTTGAATCACATGACGATTGCCCACTACAAAGCCGACGCGCCAACCCGCCATGTTATAGGTTTTGGAAAGGGTATGAAACTCGACACCGACATCTTTACCACCTTCGATTTCTAGCAAACTAGTAGGTTGATAACCATCAAAGGCAAGTTCGGCATAGCAAAGATCATGAACTAATAAGATCTCGTATTTCTTCGCAAATGCAACGGCTTCTTCAAAAAATTCGCGTGGAGCGATCGCACCTGTGGGATTGGCAGGATAGTTGAAATACATCACCTTGGCTCGCTGAGCGACTTCCTCAGGAATAGCCGCCAGATCAATCAACCAGTTATTCTCAGCGCTAAGAATCATTTCATAGATTTCACCGCCTGCTAGTAAAGGTCCGCGAAAATGGGCGGGATAGGCAGGGCTTGGCACAAGCACCAAATCTCCAGGGTCAATATAGGCGATTGCTAAATGTCCTAAGCCCTCTTTAGATCCAATCAAAGGTAAAGCTTCACCTTCGGAGTCAAGCTGCACATTGTAGCGGCGCTTGTACCAGTCTGTGATTGCACGACGGAAACTAGCGGTTCCTTCAAAGGGAGGATAGCCATGATTCTTGGGGTTTTGTAAAGCAGCGATCGCAGAATCAATTACGGGCTGAGGTGTAGCGCCATCAGGATTGCCCATGCCTAAATCGATCAAATCTAGACCTTGCTCTTTTGCTCGCAACTTCAACTCATCTAAGCGAGCAAAAACATATTGGGGGAGTTTTTCTAATCGCTGAGCAGGTTTGAGCCAAGTCTTCATTTGTGTTTCGAGAGCGTATAAGGTGAATTTTTGATTTATTGGTATTAGCGACAATAAATCAACTGAATTTATTGTAGAAATTCGATCTTAATAGAAATTGACTCGCGATCATAACCTGTGATTAATAAAGTCAACATCAAGCTTAACGATAGCTATAAGTCAATGATATTTATCATTTGAATAATAATTTATAGATATTATTAAACCCAAATCCTAGTAAATAAGTCTGAGTATAGCTTTGAGTCTATTAGGATGATTTGAAAATTATTAACTTTTATATCAAAAGGCTTAACACAAGTTTACAAAAGCTTCATACAATGTATTTAACGAGTAAGTATTTATCCTCATCATGTCTGTTGCAGAATTTCCTTGGCTTACAACAATTCTCTTATTTCCTCTAATCGCCGCCTTTGCGATTCCCTTTATTCCAGATAAATATGGCAAGACCGTGCGATCGTACGCTGTGGGGGTTAGTTTTGTCGAACTATCTTTAATCATTTATGCCTTCTGGAGCCAATACAACCTGCATGAAGCAGCATTCCAGATGAGCGAAACCTATACTTGGATTCCTCAAATTGGTTTAAACTTTTCCCTAGCGGTTGATGGTTTATCCATGCCGCTAATCCTATTGACAGGTTTAATTACGACCCTTGCCATTTTTGCGAGTTGGAACGTTTCTCAAAAGCCCAGACTGTTCTACTTCTTGATGCTTTGCCTATATAGCGCTCAGATTGGTGTATTTGCGGCTCAGGATTTACTCCTATTTTTCTTAATGTGGGAAATCGAGCTAGTGCCTGTATATTTGCTAATTTCGATTTGGGGTGGAGCAAAGCGTCTCTATGCGGCTACTAAGTTTATTCTTTACACAGCTCTTGGTTCGATTTTTATTCTTGTTGCTGGTTTAGCGATGGCTTTCTATGGTGATGTTACGACTTTCAATCTATCAGAACTTGCCATGAAGCAGTATCCGATCGCCTTTGAGTTACTAGCCTATGCTGGTTTCTTGATTGCTTTTGGTGTAAAGTTACCAATTTTCCCTCTACATACTTGGTTACCCGATGCTCACGGGGAAGCTTCTGCGCCAGTATCGATGGTATTAGCTGGTGTATTGCTCAAAATGGGTGGATATGCCTTAATCCGCTTCAATATTGAAATGTTGCCCGATGCACATGTTTACTTTGCACCTTTACTTGCCGTTTTGGGAGTAGTCGGTATTGTCTATGGAGCACTAGCAGCTTTCGCTCAACAAAATCTCAAACGCCGCCTTGCCTATTCCTCGATTTCTCATATGGGCTTTATTTTGGTCGGACTTGCATCCTTTAATGATCTGGGTGTCAGTGGTGCGGTATTACAAATGCTATCCCACGGTTTGATTGCAGGAGCATTATTCTTCCTTGCTGGTGTCACCTATGATCGCACCCATACTCTGATGATGGATGAGATGGGAGGTATTGCGAAGATTATGCCTAAAGCATTTGCTTTGATGACCGCTTCAGCGATGGCTTCTCTTGCACTTCCTGGTATGAGTGGTTTTGTGAGCGAGTTGAAGATTTTCCTTGGCATTACCACCAGTGATGTCTATGCATCCAATTTTAAAACTGTAATGATCTTTATTGCGGCTGTTGGCGTGATTATCACCCCAATTTACTTACTCTCAACTTTACGCCAAGTCTTCTATGGCAAGACTAATTCAGATTTGCGCTTCGATAAATATGTTAGTGATGCTAAGCCTCGCGAAGTATTTATTGCGGCTTGCTTGCTTGTGCCAATTGTTGTTATCGGCATGTATCCTAAGTTGGCAACCCAAACTTATGATGTGAAGACTGTAGCAGTCACAGAACAGGCTCGCGATGCCTTCAGTTTAGTTGCTCAGTCCAATCCCCATATTTACTCGTCAGGTTTTATAACACCTCAACTACCTCATCCAAATACTCAATCCCTCTTAGGCATTATGGAATAGGAACAACTTCTGCAACGAAAAAAAAGAGAGCTAAATGCTCTTTTTTTATGGGGTTTTAGAAGAACTCAAACCTAGATTTTTTGTAAAAGTGCAGCATGGTGGTGCTTTTATAGATAATGCAAATAAAAACTATAGTTTTGATTTCGCTCAGCTAGCTTACCTCGATGACTGAGCGAAGTCGAAGCCCATCCTTACCTATTTATCACTACCCACAAATCTAGGCTTTTAAGTCTAACCTTGGGTGCAATTCTCATGCGTGGGTTGATTCTACAATAAATATTAGAATCAGACTTGATCGCCAAACTAAATTGCCAAACTAAATTAAAGTCCCATGACTAATGCCAATCTGCCCCGTCGTGAAAGTTTAGTCAATCGCTTAATTTTTGGGCTAACCACCAGTACATCTCTCCTAGCCACGGCAACTTTGATTCTGTTGCTACATATTCAGCAGGGTACACCAGAACTAGAAGCCTTTACCACATGGTTAGCGATCGTAGTACTGTCTACAGGGCTAGGCTCAGGGCTATTTGTGGCTATTTCCATTATCCGCAGCATTCAACCACCATTGACAGAACTAGCCGAAACTGCTGAAGAACTATCTTTAGGCAATTTGTCTGCGCGATCGCAATTAGATCGTTTCGATGAAATTGGGGAATTTGCAAAGGTCTTTAATCGGATGGCGGCACAGATGGAAACCAAAACCGCTACCCTTGAGGCTCGTGATATTCAGTTTGCCTTGCAATCTCTTGATCGCGTCCTAGTGAACACCACTGATCAATACAAATTAATCAAGGCAAGTTTAGAAGAAATCTGTAAACTCACAGGTGCTCAACTCGGTAGCATTTATCTATGGGAAACCCCAAATTCTCGACCTGAGGGGTGTTTAGTATTAGCGGCTGAATGGGGCTATAAAACCAGTCAAGCACTTACAGAGATTCCCCTCGGCGAAGGGATCATCGGTCAAGCTGGACAATTAGAAGAAGCGATTATTTGGGAAGGCGATCGCCTCAAAGGACAAAATTTGGTTTATCGTACCCCTGTTGGCGATCTCTTGCCCCAGAGTATTTCCGCCTATCCCCTGATGCTCAGAAGTAGCCTTGTAGGAGTGCTCTTTTTAGGTAGCCTAACACTACTTTCAGCGCGAGGTAGAAATATTCTGCAATCTGTTGGTCGCCGCCTCGCCACAGCGATCAGTAATGCCCAAAGTATTGAAACGATCGCTCGTCAGAGAGAAGAACTCACTACTGTCTTCGAGCAGCTTGCTGATGGAGTGTTACTCAGTGATCCAGCGGGACGGATTCTCAAAATTAATTCTGCAGGACGCAAAATTCTCAGTTTCAATGCTGTCAATGATGGTGTACCTGCATCACCTGTAATTGCTAAATCGATGGAGGAGATTGTCAAGCAATTTGACATCAGACATCAGGATGGCGAACCTGTCGATTTAGCGAATCTTGTGATATTCCGTGCCATGTCTATGGGTGAAGTGGTAGAGGATCAAGTCGTTTTACGACCTCCTGAAGGTAACGAAATTATTCTCAGTACAAAGGCTGCGCCATTAGTGGGTACAGAATCAGAATTAATTGGTAGTGTGATGATTTTGCGGGATGTCACCGAGCAGCGTTATCGCGACAAGGTGATGCAGGAAACAAACAAGATCATGATCGAGCAGCAAAAGCGGATGAGCATTTTGCAACGTCTCACTAACTTGATTAACCAACAGCTACAGGATCTGAATGTTCTCTTGGAATCGGTAGTGGAAGCGACTTGTGATGCGATTATGTGGGCAGAGATTTGTTTGATTGCTCTCTATAATCCCAAAGAGAACCGACTCACATTATCTGCAGCAAAAGGATTACCTAATGATTTCCCTTTGCAAGCATCCTTTGCATTAGATGCTCAAAATTTGATTGCACAGGTATTTAAAGAAGGTATCCCCATTGAAATTAAAGCAGGTGAATCCCAATTAGTGGAAGCACTTCCTGTCAAAAGTGCTCTGTGTGTACCGATTGAGTCAAGTCGTTCTGGGCGTTTGGGAGTTTTGGCGATCGGGCATTGCTGTATAGAAAGAGCTAGCTCACGTGAAGATTTAAATCTATTAGCATCTTTTGGTGTACAAGCAGCGATCGCGATCGGTAATGCTCAATTAATCAATCAAATCGAAGCGCAAAATGCCCAATTACTAGAAGCGACCCAACTCAAGAGTCAGTTTCTTGCAAATATGAGCCATGAATTGCGAACACCGATGAATGCGATTATTGGCTTCTCACAAGTTTTGTTACGGCAGCGCAGAGATCCCCTCTCAACAAGTCAAGTTGATATGATAGAGCGAATTCTGCGTAATGGTAAAAATTTACTCGATTTGATTAATGACATTCTCGATCTATCAAAAATTGAAGCAGGCAAAATGGAAGCACATCCTGAGTTCTTCAATTTGGATGAATTAATTCATCATACCTGTGAAAGTTTGCAACCACTAGCTACTAGCAAATCCCTAAATTTTGTATTTGAGAATCATATTGGTACCTGTGCCATCTACCATGACTCAATTCGGATTAAACAAGTGATTACTAACTTAGTTTCCAATGCAATTAAATTTACAGACAGCGGTGAGGTTTGTGTCGAGCTAAAATATGTAGCATCACCTTCTGCATCTATTGTCTCTCCTTCCATGGAGGTTATAGAATCTAATAATTCACCTGAAGAAGGACAACCATCTCTATTTGCTACCTCGAATATTCTGATTTCAGTCCGTGATACAGGTATTGGGATTGATCCTGAGTTTCAACGGACAATTTTTGAACAATTCCGCCAAGTCGATCAGTCTTCTACCCGCAAACATGGAGGTACAGGCTTGGGATTAGCAATTACCGAACAGCTTGTTTTGCTTATGGGTGGAACGATCTATTTAGAAAGCGTAGTTGATCAAGGTTCTACATTTACAATTGAACTGCCCCCACGCTTACCCCAAACCTAAGATAGGTTAGGAATTACGCAAAAAAGACTTAAAACTCGAATTGCATCATAATGGCAATTCATGAATTGCCATTATGATGCGTTATTTTGCTTAAGTCTTATAAAGCATAGCCATCTTTCTGGACAAATGTTTGACTCTGAGGATAATTTAAAGTGGGGTATTGAAGATGCTCTTCTTTATCATTACGATTCTCTTGGCTTTGATACTTCCTATTTTGAGTTTTCTTATGCCTAGCTATTTATATGCTTATTTGTAGTTTGTCCTATGCCCATAATTAGCGATATTACTCAGACATCTACTCTGACCATCCAAATTGGTGCAGTTGTTATTTGGCTTGGTCTAGTATTTCTGGCTTCAGAAATCTTGCATCATCTCAAGCAAGATCCTGAATTAGTTCGCAAAGTCGTGCATATCGGTACTGGCAATGTCTTGCTAATCTCATGGTGGTTGCATATTCCCACATGGTTGGGTGTTACCGCAGGCGTAGTATTTAGCGCGATCGCTTTAGCATCCCATCGAGTGAATATTTTGCCGATGCTCAACGATGTGGGACGCAAAACCTATGGGGTGTTCTACTACGCGCTTAGTATCACAATTTTAGTAACTCTGCTTTGGGACAGCCATCCTCAGTATGCAGTGATCGGCGTGATGGTAATGTCTTGGGGTGATGGGATGGCGGCTCTGGTTGGTAAGCGCTTTGGCAAGCATATCTTTGTTCATTTGGGTAATAAACGCAGTTACGAAGGCTCTTTTGCGATGTTTGCGACAAGCTTGATCGTAATTCTTGGAGTTTTAGGAATTACCCATGGTATTCACCTTAGCGATCTGGGTGTTGCCATACCTGTTGCAGCGATCGCCGCTTTGCTAGAAGCCTATTCCCCAGGAGGTACAGATAACCTATCAGTTCCCTTATCTAGTGCAGCTTTAAGTTATTTTCTCCAAAATTACTTTTGAGCACAGGCTGTGATGATATTTTTAAGTTTAATGTGATTTTGACTATGACATTTGCGCGGCTCTTCGTCCTCGTCGAACTGACGTTAAATTTAACGTCTTTGCTCTTCCCTGTCACTGATTGGGTGGATGATCTTTGATGATCTATCGCGATATTGGCAAAATTGCCTTTTTGATGCTCTCTGCGTTTCCTTTGATGAATATGAACATGACAAAATTATGTCTCTAATGCTATTCATCTGGTGTTTTGATTCATGACTTGCACCTTATCCGATGAATATTTGTTCCTATTTTTTACTGTCTGAGGTACTGTTTACAACACTTTTAAAAAATTCCTTGGTTTAAGTTTAAGCAAAAAGAGCAGAAGGTTAGCATTGCAGGATACATCTGGACTAAATATTGTTAATGTATTATTAAGAATAGGTAACGAAACTTATCCTTAACTTAAAGCTTATTTTATGAAAGCAAACATATCTGGCAACTTTCTAATTAAAACTGCTACATTCGCGATCGCTACAGTGAGCATCTTAGCTAATGTTCCGTCATTAGCACTTGCTGATACCTCTACCATCTCTGCAAAGCCAACTAAGCTTAGCGAAGTTACTAAAAAACAAAACATTGTTGAAATTGCATCCTCAAACAATTCCTTCACAACTTTAGTTGCTGCGGTTAAGGCTGCGGGACTTGTTGATACCCTTTCTGGTAAAGGTCCTTTCACCGTATTTGCCCCAACCAATGAAGCATTTGCAAAATTGCCCAAAGGTACTGTAGATTTTCTTCTCAAGCCAGAAAATAAGGCAGCTTTAGTTAAAGTTTTGACTTACCACGTTGTACCTGGCACTATTTATGCAAAAGATATTCAATCTGGCTCCACTCTGGTCAAAACCGTTGATGGTAGTTCCATCAAAGTAACCAAGACTAACAAGAATGTGGTTATTGATAACTCAAAGGTCATTAAAGCTGACGTTAAAGCTAGCAACGGTGTAATTCATGTCATCAATAATGTATTACTTCCCCCAGATTTGCTGCCATAAGATTCAAATTTAAAGATTAAGGACTCAAAAGACAACAAGTCGCTAATTAGAGCTAATTTCTATAGAGCGCTTTGCGCTTACTTAAACCCCAGAAATATTTTTGAAAGTGGCGCGAAGCGCCACTTTCAAAAATATTTCTGTACCACACTACAGCCTCAATAGGCTGTAGTGTGGTAAAAGTGCACTGTAAAAACCTAGTGTTAGTCATGCAATGTAATTGTGTTGGGGTACTTCGCGCCCGCAACATGATTACTAAAAAAATTACTTTGCCGCACTACCAACCTAGTTTTTTATTAATGTAAGTTCAAGATAATTTGAAATGGGCTTTGAGAGGAGACTTGTGTAGCAAACGCTCTCTCAAAGCCCAAAATTAAAAGCCTTGCATTGCAAGGCTTTTAATTTTGGGCTTGTAAAATACGCTAGCTTATAGCGCTTAGGATTGTTTGCCCGCATTCGGCTGGTAGACAATTCTCTGTACATCACTAGACTGGAAAACGCTATAATCTCCAGAATTAAATAGGACTTCTACTAAAAAAACCTAAAATCAAGGAGTGTAACGAGATTTTGATAATGTAGACACACTAATCTATAAATATTCTAAACACACAAAAACTTCCTTTGTAACTACCCATGCAAGGCACGCTCAGAGAAATTGACGTATATACTATTATTCACCTGATTGAGCTTGGGCAGAGAACTGGTGAGTTATTGATTGAGTCAACCGCAGGGAAGTTTTGGTTTTTATTTTTTAGCCGTGGTGAGTTGATCTATGCAACAGATACAAATAACAATCTGACTAGACTAAGAGATTATTTACATGGTTTAGGCTTAGAAAACGCTGTTGACCAACTAGCGACATCCAAGCTAGGAATTAATGTCTTGGAATATGGGCAAATTTGGGCACTGCTAGAATCAAACATTCTCAATCCTACTCAAGCAAAATCAATTATTGAAAGAACAATGCGCGAGGTACTTTTTGAGATACTGAGTCTTTACCAAGGCACATTTGTTTTTGAAATTAGCCCTGCCCTGACACCAAGATTAACCCACATCAAATTTTCTCAAATCAGCGCTGAGTTATCGCGTCAATTGCAGACATGGCAACAGTTTTATCCATTTATCCAGTCGGTAAATCAATGTCCTGTGCTGTTATCTAATGATGCTTTACCACATTTAATTACTTGGATTGACGGTAAAACTACTATTCGCCAGTTATCTCGATATTCAGGATTAGATATATGCAAAGTTGGTCAATTGATTTATGAGGCGATCGCTACTGGAGAGGTGACAGTTTCACCATTAGTATTTAATGTGCCACCACAAGCTAAAGTGGAATCATCCAAAATCTTATGTGTTGACGATAGTATGACGATTTGTCATGCTGTGGAATATATTTTGCATAATCAGGGTTATCAGGTTAAGGCAGTTTCTAGTCCAATTAAGGCTTTAAGTGTGATCTTTCAATATAAGCCTGATCTCGTTTTGTGTGATATCACTATGCCAGAGATCGATGGCTATGAGCTATGTGGAATGCTGCGCCGCTCCAGTGCTTTTGCCAAAATTCCAATTATTATGCTTACGGGGAAAGATGGTTTCATTGATCGTGTGAAAGCTAGGATGGTTGGTGCGACAGAATACCTGACTAAACCCTTTGGTGAAAAGGAGTTGTTAACGACTATAGAGAAATATAGCAAGCGTTAACTATAAAAACCGATTCTTAACCTTGATATAAACGCAACTTTAACTTGATCTCCTAGGCTTAAACCAGTTGTGAGGGTTTACTTTGGAAATTATTTTAGAGTCGATTAAGGCAATTACAACAGCAGCAATATTGTTGTTATTAGGCGACTTTTTTTCAACATTTTTCTATCATGTACCTGAGCATGTATTTGGCAAGTTTCATAGCATTGTGCATCATGGTAAAAATCGTAGCTTTCTCCATTATGCTGTTTTAACCAGAAATCCGCTTGTATTACTAGATGGTATTTTAGGTGCTGTTCCCTACTTCATATTTACACCTTGGCTATGGCAATTATCAGCTGTAGGAACTTTGATTGGACTTTTATTAGGTGAGTTTCATGTAGTGTGGCGACATGTTTCGATTTTGGAATGGAAAACACCCGAACCAATTAAAACTTTTTGTGATTTCTTCTTTATCACTACTCCAGAAAGACATTGGCTCCATCACCAAAATGCTTTTGCAGCTTTCGGAGATATTTTCTCATTCTATGAGTATCCTGCGGAAAAATGGTTGTTATTCTTACGCTTTGTTCGTCGCAAGTTTAAACAATTAAATCAAGTAGATAGCACAACTATTAATGCTTAGTTGATTCATGCCATAAAAAAGCCCACTATGTGAGCTTTTTTATGGCTTGTTTATAAATCTTAAATCATGCTAGTTACGTTTATGGCAATATTAGCTTTCTTCGTATTGCCTGCATACACAGAGCTACCCTCGTACTAGTATTATTCTCATCGAAATAATCGATATCTAGCTTAACTTTTAACCTGAGTATGCAATTCTGAACTGTTTTAAGCGATAGATTCATTTGCTGGGCGATCGCCTTATCAGTTAGAGATTCTTCACATAGTAATGATAAAATCTGGAGTTCGCGATCGCTTAATTCAATTCCATGTCGCAATTCCTTAGGGATTTCCAACCTACCTTCTAGGGCATGTCTAGCTCCATCTAAAAAGGCTTTGCGGCGCTCGATTTTACTGACGACCACAAATCCGCCTTAGTGGCGAACTTGTCCCATAACAGCCAAGCCTCTTGCTTCCAGGGTGCAAGATTACCTGATAACGGAATTGAAAGACTCTGCTCCTCGCAAACTGATCCAAACTCCAACCCAACATCATAGGGTAATACATTCAGACTCGAACCCGTATCCAACAGTCCAAAAATTTCTGAAGTGCGATCGCCATAAATCAAAGCGATCGGTACACAAGGAAAAGCATTTGCTCCTCCTTTTGAATTCCTTCGCTCAATAAAAGGAAATCGCTTAGGATTTGACATCTTACTTCACTTCTTTTGGTTCTAATAAGCTCATCAACTTCTGAGCCGCATCCCCATAATCAAAAGGTGATCAAAGACGATAAGCCACCATATTATCTAATGGTTTTAGACTTTCTTCTTTTGCCAACGCAGCCATTAAAAACTGCACCATTTCAAACTTTTCAGTACGCGATAACTGCCCAACCTGAGCCAATAGTTCAAGATTTGACATAAAACACCGTTAACCTAGTTACAATATTTTACCACGACCTCTCCCACAGACAACTCACCACAAACATCATGCAAACCATAATCTGCGAAACCATTGGAATTCTGGGGGCATTTTCAGGCAAGGTATTAAATTGCTGTGGTTGCTAAGCGAATTAAAAGCTTAAGGTTTGTCAAGCAATAAGATGAGTACCCATCCCTCTTCAGAAATTTATGATGAGATCCCCTCGCAATGGATTTTTTTTGAGAAGGCGATCGCCCTTAAGTCTTCTAACTTGTATAAGAACAAAAAATTATATTATCTTTATGTTTTCTTTGCATATTTTTTTGTAGTCTAAAACATAGATTAAATTAACAAAACATCTTTTCCATGTCTTAATCAATAACCAATGTAGCGACAAACCCAAAATCGAATATTAGGAGAAAACCTATGTCAACTCCAGTAACGCCTGATATGCTCGATCCGAAGACTCCAGATGATGTAATTATTCAATCAGAATCTCGTAAACCAGAAACCGATCCAACCTTGGGTATTCCCGTCACGATCGCAAAGCAAGGAACGCCAAGACATAGACTAGTTGCGATCGGCGACTCATTAACTCAAGGGTTTCAAAGTGGCGCAATTTTTAATACCCGACATTCCTATCCCATGATTATTGCTGAAGAACTTGGCTGGGCAAAGCAGATGCGCTATCCCACCTATGATGGAACAGGTGAAGGGTTACCTTTAAATCTTGAGAATCTTGCTCGCCAACTTGAACGCAAATATGGCAATAGTATTGATTGGTGGGAGTTGATGCCTGCACTACTATTTTTGCGAGATACCCTCGATGCGAACGAAGACTATTGGGAGCGCGGACAAGGTTTGCAACTACCTACTCAAAAGGACATTAACCACAACTTGGCAGTCTATGGTTGGGACTTGTGTAATACTTTGTTACGGAATGCGGATATCTGCAAAAAAGAGATCGACGACCATCCGCCCAAGGATGACTTTTTGCAGCAAATTGTGGAGAATGCCAATGATCGCACCGCCCTCCGCGTCCTAAACTCAGCCCGCGAAAATGGTAAAGCCCTCACTCCTTTACAAGCAGCCACAGCCTTGGGTAAAGAGGGAACGACAGAGACAGGTACAGGCGACGGCATTGAAACACTGATTGTGTTGATTGGAGCTAACAATGCACTGGGTAGCATCCTTACCTTTAAGGTGAATTGGTCGGCTGAAGGTTATGACGACATGAAACTCAACGATCGATATACAGTTTGGCGACCTATCCATTTTCATGCGGAACTGAATAAGATTGTTGAAGAAGTTAAACAGATTAAAGCGCGTCATGTCATTTTCGGGACAGTTCCCCATGTGACGATCGCCCCCTATGCTCGTGGAGTAGGAGGTAAACTTGCCGCAGGATCTCGATACTTTCCTTATTACACTTTGCCTTGGATCGGCGATGATATGTTCGATCCTAAAAAACATCCAAGTATCACAGGGCAAGAAGCCCGCGCCATTGATAGTGCGATCGATCAATACAATGATGCGATCGCTGATGTGGTTCGAGAAGGACGTAAATCAGGCAAAGATTGGTATTTATTTGAAACAGCAGGTTTATTAGATCGACTTGCCTCCCGACGTTATATAGAAGACCCTAGCGCTCGCCCTAGTTGGTGGACGCCTTATCCACTCCCATCCGCGTTGCAAGGGCTGTCACCAGTGCCGACCTCCCAGTTCTTTATGTCAGATCCAAAGGGACGGACACAGGGCGGTCTATTCTCGCTAGATGGTATCCATCCCACCACAATTGGTTATGGGATCGTGGCACAGGAGCTAATTAAGATCATGCAACTTGCGGGTGTGCAGTTTTATCAAGATGATGGAAAACCACGCAAGGGTTCGATCGACATCAATTTCGAGCGTCTTATTCAGCTTGACACCTTGATTTCCAATCCACCTCGTAATGTCTCTAGTGTGTTCAAACTAATTGAGTGGTTTGATCGCAACTTCAACCTCATGAGCGGGTTGCTGAAATCTAATTTTTAGTCACGATTGGGGAGGGCGATCGCGAATTTGTCCCGTTCCATTACCAAAACCACAATCGCCATTTCACCGACAAACAAGAAGAGAATTTTTGACCTATGTTTTTCAAGCAATTTGTCTTAATCTTGGTGTTGATTCTGTTCGCAACTTTCAATCTTCCTCCTAAGGCGATCGCGGCAGAACAACCCACAGCGATTTTTCATGCGTTTAATCAAAAATATAACGATGTTGAAAAATTTGTCTGCACGTTAGCGGAGCAAGGATACTCACACATTCAAATCTCTCCTGCACAGAAATCAAATTCAGGTAACGAATGGTGGAAGCGCTATCAACCATTTGATTACAGCGTAATTGAAGGATTGGGATCTGAAAGCGATCTAAAAAAACTTACCGATAAAGCGCATAGCTGCAATGTCCAAGTTATTGCGGATGTCGTTTTCAATCACATGGCGAACTTGGATGGTAACGATGGCATTGAAGATATATCGAAGTTCCCTAACCTTTCCCCAAGTGACTTTAATACTAAATCCACCAGAAATCCAATCGATAAACCTTGCAACATTAGCTATAATGATGGCAATAGAATCACTGAAGTGAATTGTTGGCTGGGAGGACTTCCAGATCTAAAATTCACCGATAATGTCAAGACCATTCAAAAAGCACATCTAAAAAAATTACTAGACTTAGGAATTGATGGATTCCGATTTGATGCTGCCAAGCATATGCCAACAGAGGTTGTCAAAGAGTACATTGATTACATCGATCGAGAAAGCCAAGGCAAGACATGGAACTACCTTGAGGTGATCGAAGATAGTGATACAAAAGCAGAAGACTATAATTGGATTGCTGCAGTTGAAGATTTTGTTCTCTATAACTCGATGAAGAATGCGTTTACTTTTGGTGGTGACTTGCGATCGCTACCTGCAATTGCTATTAACGACCAACGTAGTGTA
>JADBWH010000069.1 GCA_020404105.1 Pseudanabaena sp. M53BS1SP1A06MG
CGTGGAAGTTTCTAAGACCCTCACCCCTAGCCCCTCTCCCTTAATGGGAGAGGGGAACAAGAAATTAGTCTAGCTCCCCCTCTCCCTTGATGGGAGAGGGGGCAGGGGGGTGAGGGTGATATTTGTTCCACGTAACATCAGTTAAATAAATGTAAGGTATTGATTTGGGCGACCTCACACTTGAGGTGTGAAAATCAAGATAAGTCTCAAGATAAATCTAAGGTTAATGACTGTGAAAGCGAAGAATATTTTAAAAGCGATCGCCAATTATGTAAAACTGAAACCGCAGATGTGGCGGTCTTTGCAGATATTTGTAGCTTTTGTGATGACTTTTCTGATTGCCGTTTCTCCTGCATTCTTACATGTCGTGGCACAGGAGAATCGGTTCTCAATAAGGATTTTGCATACAAATGATCATCATGCACATTTAGAACCTATCAAATATGGCGATCGCTTCTTGGGAGGTATAGCCCGTCGGCGTACTCTGATTGATCAAATTCGCGTTGAGAGTAAAAAAGATCATGAGCCTCTGCTGCTATTGGATGCAGGTGATATTTTTCAAGGCACACTCTATTTCAATCAATATCAAGGACAGGCTGATCTCGATTTTTACAATACCCTTGCCTACGATGCTGGAACCATTGGTAATCACGAATTTGATCGCGGTCAGCAAGTCCTCGCCAACTTCATCACTAAAGCCAAATTTCCAATCATTTCTGCAAATCTCGACATCGCGTCATCCTCACCTCTCTATGGCAAAGTTCGACCTTGGCATATTCTTGATATGAAAGGAGAAAAGATCGGAATATTTGGTTTGACAACGACCGATACGGAGATTTTGTCCAGTGTGGGCGATGGCGTGAAGTTTACAGATCCAATCGCGGCAGCACGGACTTCAGTACAAAACCTGAAGCAGCAAGGAATTAATAAAATTATTGCCCTGACTCACATTGGCTTTGAGAATGATGTGGTACTCGCACAAAAAGTCCCTGATATCGATATCATCATTGGCGCTCACAGTCACACGCCAGTTGGCAATATTCCCAATGCTAATCATCCCTATCCATTGGTGCAGAAGAATGGAAAGAAGGAACCTGTACTGGTCGTTACAGATTGGGAATGGGGCAAGTATCTAGGGGATCTATCGGTGAGTTTTGATCGCGCAGGTAAGTTGATTGCATGGGCAGGTAAGCCCCATGCGATTGATGCAAGCATTAAACCCAATCCAGAATTTGCGAATAAGCTCAAAGCCTATGCTGCTCCCATTGAATCATTGCGCCAAAAAGTGATTGGTCAAGCTTTGGTCGCTCTTGATGGCGATCGCGTGAAAATGCGAACTGGCGAAACGGCTTTAGGAAACTTAATTGCGGATGCGATTTTGGCAAAGACTCAAGGTGATCGCGTCCAAGTAGCGCTGATTAATGCAGGAGGTATTCGTAGCAGTCTTCCCCTAGGTAATATCACGATGGGCAATGTGCTAGAAGCACTTCCATTTGGCAATACGATTACAAGGGTGGAATTAACTGGTCAGCAGTTGATAGAAGCATTAGAAAGTGGTGTGAGTAAGGCTGAGCAAGAAGAAGGTAGATTCCCGCAAGTAGCAGGTATGCGCTTTGTTTGGAATGCGAAATTTCCTGTAGGTAAGCGCGTTACGAAAGTAGAAGTTAAGGATGCTTCAGGTAAGTTCCAATTGTTAAACCCCAGGGCGATTTATAAGGTAGCTACCAATAACTTTCTTGCTTCTGGAGGTGATGGATATCGTGTTTTTGCGGAAAGTAAAAATCTATTAGAAACTGGCTATCTCCTATCGGATGCGATCGCCGAATATATCACCGCAAATTCACCACTACATGTGACAACCGAGAATCGTATTGTTCGTCAATAATCAATCACAATGGCGGCGCTAAAGCGCCGCCATGTTAACAATCGCTACCAGCACCACCACCATCACTACCGCCGCCACCAAAATCGCTAGAAGAAGAGCTACTACCATAATCATAGGAATCATAGCTGCTAGAACTACTTGATGAATCATAACTAGAATTGTAATCACTAAAGTAACTAGAACTACTTACTGGCGCAACATAGGGATAGACTGGCTCCTCATGAAAACAATTCTGACATTGCAGAATCGCAGTTGCTTCTTGAGAACCCTGTTTGGGAAACTTCTTCGATTTGCGAGTCTGTTTTGGCGTGACCCGAATTACCGTCGGGTAGCTACATCTCGGACAAATTACCTCATCTTGAATATGGGGATGACAATAGATGTGATTGCGGAATTTTTTGCGATTAGTGGTAGTTGTAAGCGCATGATCTACTTCATAACGCTGTATGGGATATCCAAAGACTTGAGCTAATTGTTTGAGC
This sequence comes from Pseudanabaena sp. M53BS1SP1A06MG, assembly GCA_020404105.1. Taxonomy (GTDB): domain Bacteria; phylum Cyanobacteriota; class Cyanobacteriia; order Pseudanabaenales; family Pseudanabaenaceae; genus Pseudanabaena; species Pseudanabaena mucicola_A. The sequence goes on from JADBWH010000069.1 coordinate 2,368, forward strand.
CAAACCCTTTCAAGTCCCAGCCAAAGGGGAAGAGTGGCGATCGCGATGATCAAATTGACGAGTAAAGTTGCGATAAATTGGTTAAATGGATTAATGAATAGGTTTGTCCAAGCCTCTTGGGACAAGATCCATGCATTAGTACTAATTGAAAGTGCTACTAGTCCTGATCCCATCAACCACATTTCTAAATTTGCAAATTCCTCTAATTTAGGAATTTTGACTTGAAAAACAACAGGATTTTGGAAGTTGGGTTCAATAGTTGGTAATTTTTGGACCCATTCTTGAATTTTCTTATTACATAATATGCCACCACTAATGGCGATCGCAATACCCACGATCCCAAGGCTGCTATAAATCGGAGTGAAGGGGAAAGGATAAAAGTTGATTTTCTCGATGCGCCCTGCCATCTCCTCGACTCCATTGATAATGCCGCGATCAAAGTTCTGACGCTTAAACTCAGGGGTAATCAGATCCTTAATCACCTGGGCAACTTGGCGATCGCTAATATATGGCGTAATGCCGCGTCCAGTTTCGATTTCAAGGCGACGTTCCTTGACCGCAATCAGAAATAGCACTCCATTATCGATTCCTCGTTTACCGATACCCCAAGTATTAAATAGCTCAGTAGCATAGGATTTGACAGTAATAGCGGGAGCTGTATTGGGAACTGTGACGACGGCAATTTCTGAACCATTTTTGTCAACCAATCGATTAATGCGTTGATTCAGTTGTGCTTCTGTCTCTGGGCTTAAGATATCCGCCACGTCGCTTACCCAAGTTCCATTCAGTTGACGCGGATTGGGAATATCACTAATGGGAATTGCCCATACCGCATTTACAGGTAAAAGCACTGACAATTGTAGCAATAAGCTGGGCATAATTAAAAACCAATACCAAAACCTGTGGCGCAAGCTGTGCTTGCGCCACAGGTTTTGAGTTCTTATATTTAATAAGCAAGTTTTGAACCAATTACCCTTCATAAGCTGTAATCTCCACTCCTGAAACTTGATACTTGATTTCCCTAAAGCGACTGATATCGAGGCAATCCTTGAATGTTGCACTCAGATAGAGCTTGCCGAATTCGCCTTTGTCCTGCGCCATTTTTGAAGCTAAATTTACAGGCATTCCCACAATATATCTTGTACCAACTGATAGATTAAAAATCAGTTCTTCACCGCATCCAGATCTCCATTAAAGGGAGAGGGGGATGGGGTGAAGGCTTATTGATTTAGTTGCACATCACGTTAGGTTAAATAAATTCATAGAAAAAGGGTGCTAAGCACCCTTTTTCTACTTGCGTAATTTGATGCGTAGTGACGCTTTTTGTTCGGGATTGATACCTTCAAATGTGGGTGGGAGCCAAACTCTAACGATCAAGAGTAACGCTAGGGCAACTAAGAATGCACAGGTTGCTAATACCTGTTTCCATTCTACTTCTAGCAAACCTTTCACAATTACTTCCCGCAATACCGATACAATTGTCACCTCGACAGAAACTCCTATCGATACTCGTTGTTCTTGAAGATAAATAATCAATAGCCTAAATAATTCCACTAAAATGAGAATAAATAAAATATCGGCGGTAATTTCATGAAAGCGTAAGGTTGTGAGTAGCGACAAAAAGATCTCTTTCATCTGCAAGACCATAACGCAAAATAGTCCTATGCAAAGAGAGATAGCGATCGCATCTTGTACTAGTTCTAAAGTATTGACAATCCGAAAACGCAGGTTGCTTGCTTGCTGCGGAGTAGTGGTTAGCTCATTTTTGGGTGCGTCTATTAACTGTTGCATTTTTGATTTCATCCACTCAGAAACTTTTTAGAAACTGTGACTCAAGTTAACATAGGTTATATTTATACTGCAATCATAATAACATTAGTTATACTAATGTTATCTATAGGACAAGTACAACGGATAGCATGGATTCTCAATTTTATTTAGGTTGTGCAGTTTGGGCTTTTAAGGGTTGGGTTGGTGATTTTTATCCAAAAGGGAGTCGTGCAACTGAATTTCTGTCGCTTTATAGCGATCGCCTGATGACTGTGGAGGTTAATTCCACTTTTTATGTGATCCATGATCGCCAAACAATCGAGCGCTGGGCAAAGGATACACCCACAAATTTTAAGTTTTGCCCGAAATTTCCCAAGCATTTCACCCATAATGGTTTGCTAATGCCCTATATTGAGCAGGCTTTTAAATTTTTAGATTTGATATCGGGTTTTAGCGATCGCTTAGGTGTGTCCTTTATCCAATTACCACCCAGCTATAGCCCCTCCAATTTTGCTGATCTCGAAAATTTCCTCAAAGCATTACCAACTCGTGAATATCAAATCGCGCTAGAAGTGCGTCATGCTGATTGGTTTAAGCCGAATCATAGTGATCGGCTCAATCATTTATTACAGAGCTTAATGATTGGGCGGGTATTGCTAGATTCGCGCCCAATCTATGATTTGCCCTTTGGTGATGATATTGATCCTGCTTTATTGCTCCCAGTCCAACAGGAGCGCCGCAAACCCAATTTACCTTTACAGCCTGTGGTGACAGCCCCTTTTAGTATTGTGCGGTTTATCAGTCATCCTGAACGCGATCTGAATATCCGCTTTTGGCAAGAATGGGAAACTTATTTACGGGAATGGCTCACAAAGGGAACACAAATATATTTCTTTATGCACTGCCCAATCGAAGAGCGATCGCCCCATAATGCAAATAACTTTCAGGAAATGTTGGAAAAAGCGAATGTGCCAGTGCCTGCATTGCCTTGGAACACTCTCACTCCGACACCTCAGCAATTAAATCTATTCTAGATGTTTCCAAATTAACCATGAATCAATCTTCAACCTATTCCAGTTACGCAGAATTTATTCAACCTACGGATGAATACAATCGTGATTTGATTGCGAATGTGCATCCTCTCGATTGGGTAAATCCTCAACCTGAGACGCTTTATGATTTGGTCGTGATTGGCGCAGGAACAGCGGGATTAGTCTTAGCAGCAGGGGCATCTGGATTAGGTTTAGGTTTGAAAGTAGCCCTAATTGAGAAGAATCTTATGGGAGGAGATTGTCTCAATGTTGGTTGCGTTCCTTCTAAATGCGTGATTCGTTCATCGCGAGTAGTTGCAGATATGCGTGATGCTGCAAGATTTGGTATTCATCCACCTCAGAATATTGATGTCAATTTTGCTGCTGTAATGGAACGAATGCGAAAAATCCGCGCTGGTATTAGTCATCATGATTCGGTGGCAAGGTTTCAGAAGCTTGGTGTTGATGTATTTCTTGGTTCTGCCAGCTTTATTGATGGTAATGCGATCACTGTTAATAACGTCAAATCAAACATCAAATTAAACTTTAAAAAAGCAGTGATTGCCACAGGCGCAAGGGCATCTGTGCCACAAATAGCAGGACTTGTCGAAGCAGGATATTTAACCAATGAAACTGTATTTTCCCTTACTGAGCAACCCAAAAGATTAGCCGTCATTGGTGGTGGTGCAATTGGTTGTGAATTAGCACAGGCTTTTCAGCGCTTAGGTTGTGAAGTGATATTACTACACAAAAATTTGCATTTACTTGATCGCGAAGATGCCGATGCTGGGGAAATTTTACAACAGGTATTTCTGCGTGAAGGGATGAATTTGATTTTGGACTGTGCGATCACGCAAGTCACTAAAACTAGCACTGGCAAAATTATCGATTATCAACAAAATGGAATTAATCACCAAATAGAAGTTGATGAAGTTCTTGTCGGTGTGGGGCGATCGCCAAATATTGAAGGACTCAATCTAGAAGTTGTAGGTGTCGAATACAACCAGCAAAGGGGCGTATTTGTAAATGATTATCTGCAAACGACTAATCCCCGAATTTTTGCTGCAGGAGATATTTGCATGGATTGGAAGTTTACCCATGCCGCCGATGCTGCGGCACGCATCGTGATTAAAAATACGCTCTTTTCACCCTTTGGCTTAGGCAAAAGTAAGCTCAGCGATTTAGTCATGCCTTGGGTAACTTATACCGATCCTGAAATTGCCCATGTGGGTTTATATGCCAAAGAAGCCAAAGCGCAAGGCGTTGAAACCAATGAAATTAAGATTCCTTTTAGTGCTGTCGATCGCGCAATTTATGATGGCGAGACTGAAGGTTTTGTCAAAATTTTGTATCAATGTCACTCTGATCGCATTCTTGGGGCAACAATTGTGGCGCGTCATGCGGGGGAAATGATTAGCGAAATCACCTTAGCGATCGCTTCTAAACAGGGATTAAATAAGCTATCCAACGTGATCCATGCCTACCCCACCCAAGCTGATGCGATTAAAAAAGCAGCCGATACCTATCGCAGAACTTTACTTACACCACGAACTCAGGCATTTTTAAAAATGTTAACTAGATTAAGCTAGTAGATAAGTAGCTTGACATAAGCAAACTAAAAACCGAGAAGTTTGTTCCGCCCGCGTTGCGGGCGGAACAAACTCAGATTTCGGGTTTTAATTAAGTTGTGCTACTTAGCTAAATAGCGTGCAATTCTAACTACTGTTACCTCTGCTACGGAAGTAATGTTACTTTTGAAGTCAGATCAAGCTTTGCCAAGAATTGAAACTCTGTCTAAATTACCAGTTAAATCACCAATATCCTATGCCTAGCCTACCAAGCACGATCTATCCCATTGGCGCTTATAACCTTCGTGGTTTAGTGTGGCAAACTGATGCAAATAGTAATTCCAATCAGGGCAAACCCTATGCAATTTGCGTTGATGCCTACCAAGGGCATCTCCTCAAAATTGATCCATTGTCTGAAGGTGCAACGATACTAAATAATTACACTGCACCTCAGTTTCGAGATGCAAAAGGTTTAGCGATCGCAGGAGATACTCTGTGGATTACTAAAGACAATGGGATTTATTACTGTGATCTGGTTGATTTTGACTTACAACCCTTTATGGAATTGCCCAATCGGGTTGATGGCATTGCTGTATCTGAGGGCGGCGTATATGTGAGTTCTAGTGAGGTTGGAAAAATCTTTGTATTTGGACGTGCTACTCGCACATTACTACGGATTATGGATGCTCCAGGAGCAGGTTTTGAAGCACTGACCTTAATTGGTGAAGAATTATGGGTGAGCGATCGCACCGAAGAAACAGTTTATCGTCTCAAAGCCAAAACGGGAGAAATTCTCCATCGAGGTTTAACTCCTTTTGCAAATCCAATGGGCTTAGGCTTTTTAGGAAACGATCTGTACGTGGTTTACTCAGGTGATGAAAACTACATTCGCGAAAATCCTAACGACTTAGTAGAACCTTTTTCTGTGGCTGTGCGCGAAAAGAATTTTATCCATCGACTTAGGTTCGATCAATACCAAAATGGGAAGTTAAATTATACCCTTACCACTGGCTACAAAGTGGAAATGATTTATCTCGAAGAACTATCTTCCGAAGACCCAACTTCCGTTTATAACCTCACATGGCGAGTTGCCTACCCCACCGATACCTATCGCCAGAAATTATTAGTGATCGAGCCAATTGGCATTCCCTTTGCAGAAGAAATTGTTGATGGACAGAAGGTTGCTGCATTTAAGTTAGGTAATCTCAAGCCTGAAGAAGCGCGTATGTTTGGTTGGAAAGCAACTTTGGAACTGCATGGCATCAAATACGAACTCAAGGATAGTGAAGTAGAATTTGTGCCTGATCTATCTCCTGAAATGCAGAATCTCTATCTCATTGATGATGATGGCTTGAGCATGGATAATCCCATCATTCAAGCCGCCGCCAAGGAAGCCGTCGGAGATGAGACTAATATTTTGCGAAAAATGCTGCTAATTCGCGATTATGTCTATGATAAACTCTCTTATCGCGTTACACCATATATTGCGGCTCCAGAAGAAGTTTTACTTAGAGGTACAGGTTCGTGCGGCGAATATGTCGGGCTATTGCTCGCTCTTGCAAGATTGAATGGAATTGCCTGTCGCACAGTCGGACGCTATAAATGTCCCCATGATGGCGACTTGATATTGAACGTTCCCTTACACCAATACTATAACCACGTCTGGATTGAGTTCTATATTCCAAGTATCGGTTGGTTGCCAATGGAATCGAATCCTGATGATACAGGCGATCGCCCCTATCCTACACGCTGGTTTATGGGACTTCCTTGGTATCATGTGGAAATTGGCAAAGGTATCTTCTTTGAAACGATTCAACCCCAGCCCTATTCCATTGGTGAATTAGCTCTCAACCATGTACGGTTCAAAGTTTTAGAAGAGATTTAATCTCGATATTCTTGACAAAGATAATTACATATAACGATGCATTAAACTTTGTTTGGTGCATCATTATATGCCTGTTAAGTCTATGGTTTCAGCAATAGAATTTTCCTCTTCAGGTAAACCAATAAAGCGGTTGATTTCATTTACATCGGCATCTATTGCTTCTGCATTCCGATACAAGATTTTTGCTATCTCTTTGGTGCAGGTTTCAAGTCTTTCTATTTCTTCTGGTGTCATTTGCTTGGTCTGGTTAACTTTTTTCTATTTTACCTCTCATTTCTCTTAAATATTTATACTCAGCGCTTAATTGAGGTGCTCCCTATAATATTCGCCTACGACCCTAACACCAGACTTTGCATACTGAACAAATTGATACTCCCTAGACCATTGCGGTGTCTTAAATAAGTTAGACAGAAAGAATTTATAATTAACTTGTGTAGAGCTTATTCGATTACAGACAGCATGAGTAATAGCCATAGGACTTACGCAAACCGAACGAATTTATTAGGATTGAGGTAGATGTGGTGCGGGCTTTGCCCGCACCACATCTACCTCAATACGTAAGTCCTAAGCCATTGAGGTTTTGGTGTATTGAAAAAGCGGAAATAGACAACTTCCCAACCAAACAATTAGCCATAGAATAAAACCTTTTAATTGTCTATTCTCTTTAGATGAAGTGAATATTTCTGAACTTGTTTGACGAGTTATTTTCTGAATTGTGTTCATAAATTTGCACACGGAGCATTGTGAAAAATTGTAGAAGTTGAGTCAGCCAATCAGTTGTAAACGATTACTAAGTTTAATGAATTTAACTTAAGAACAATTTCCCGATGTCTGTACTTAACTTTAGGATTATGGCAGTTAAAAAATTTTTAATAGGTAATTAAACTCAGGAAATTAAATTTATGACACACCTAACTCTTAACTTACTTGCCGCAGTTCCCGCTACCCCAACATGGTCTGCTGGTGTTGGTTTAATCATGGTAACCGCTAACTTGTTTGCATTAGTTGTTGCTCGCTACGGCATCAAAGTTAAAGGTGTTGGTCCCAACTTACCTGTACAGTTACCTGGTTTATTTGAAGGCTTTGGTGTTCCTGAATTGCTTGGTGTAACTTGCCTAGGACATATCCTCGGTGCAGGTTGGATTTTGGGCTTGTCTCAAGCAGGTTTGCTATAAGCTAAAAAAAGAGAGTTCGCATAGCGAACTCTCTTTTTTTAGTGCTAGACAAACGTAGCCGAATTTCCCCATTCGCCTGTAAAGACGATACTCGACAAGGGATTACGCGCACGAGGAGCAGTTTCTCTCTCTTGTAGTTCTGCTGGCAAATTGCTAGGTTCTCCTGCATAACCAATCGCGATCGCCGCAATTGGTTTCGCAGTTTCAGGGATATTGAAAGTAGCGATCGCCTTATCCGCATCAAAACCACCCATTTGGTGGACAACTAGCTCTAAAGCCGTAGCTTGCAAAGCCAAAGTTGCTGCTGCTTGACCTGCATCATATTCACCCCAAGCATTAGGCTTGCCATTGTGCTTAAAGTTTTTCTGAGCAATCACTAACCCTAATACTGGAGCTACTTGCGCCCACGACACATTAAAAGGTACAAGGCAATCTAGCATTTTTTGATAATTCACAGTATCGTCTTTGGTTGCTACGATAAATACCCAAGGTTGGTCATTAAAGCAAGAGGAAGCCCAACGTGCGGCTTCAAATAATTGGGCAAGTTTTTCAGGTTCAACAAGTTTGCTATTAAAGGTACGAGGACTCCAACGTTGAGCGATTAAGGGATGAATTTCGTGATTGGTAATTGCAGGATTTTCCATATTAAATTAAATCAATTATTTTGCGACAAACTTCTAGATAGTGACATATATATCATTTCTAAGTACAGAACAAAAATTTGATGGAGTTAAAGAAGGCTTGGGGATTGAGATGAAGATCAAATAGGAGGATGACCATGATTCTTGAGCTTGAGAGGATTTAGTTGAGTCAACCAAAGCCCAGAAGGAAAAGCCCAACACAAGGCAAGAATGAGTAAAGCAATAAGGGTAGTGTTTTACATTTATTGGAAAGCTAAATGAGAATGAATAGAAAAACCATATTTATTGATATAGCGGTTTTCAAATGAGTACACACTCATTTGAAAACAAAAAATCAGTCCCATTAAGAATTTTGAGTTTTCATTTTGCCGTAGGCAAAATGAAAACCGCTATAAACAAACCAATGACAATATAAAAACCGAGAAGTTTGTTCCGCCCGCTACGCGGGCGGAACAAACTCTGGTTTTAGGTTTTAATTAAGTTGAGCTACTTAAAAAACGATGAATATCCGCAAAGAATTGCTAGATGAACTGCTGCAAGAATGCAAAACACCACCTGACTTATTCAGAGAAGGAGGAATTCTGAAGCAACTAACGACCGCATTGGTAGAACGAGCCTTAGAAGCAGAACTATCAACGCATCTGGGGTACAAAAAGCATGAATCCAGACCATAAGGACAAACCAACAGTCGCAACGGCTATAGCCAGAAAAAGCTCCAAGGCGACTTTGGCATAGCTGAAATTGCAGTCCACCGAGCTCGTCAAGGCGAGTTTGAACCACAGATGGTAAAGAAAGGACAAAGCCGCTTGTCAGGACTAGACGAAAAGATCATCGCCTTGTATGCTCATTGTATTTCTGGACTGTCTAGTCATCAAAGTCCGAGACAATGGTCGAGTGATTAACAAATCGCTGTACTTTGCATTGGCAGTAAACATGGACGGGTACAAGGAATTGCTGGGTATGTGGATTTCCCCTGATGAGGGTGCAAAA
>JADBWH010000007.1 GCA_020404105.1 Pseudanabaena sp. M53BS1SP1A06MG
AACATGGTCGCCCAATACGATCAGCTACACAGGTAACAACCGCACCCACATGATCCGCATTCCTGAAGCAGGACGCTTTGAGTTCCGTCTCGCCGATGGAGCCGCAAATCCCTATCTTCTCCCTGCGGCAATTATTGCCAGTGGGCTTGATGGCATCAGACAGCAACGCCAAGCGGGTCAACGCTATGACAATAATTCCTACACCGATCCGCTTCCCTTTGTCACAGTGAAACAGTTGCCAGCGAATCTTTTAGATGCGTTGCGATGTTTGCAAGCAAATACGATTTTGCCCGATGTGTTAGGTGCAGAGTTTGTACAATCCTATATCAAGTTAAAGCAACGCGAATGGAATGAGTACAGCACTCGCATTAGTCCTTGGGAATTGGAACACACCTTAGATTGTTAACGATCGCAAGAAACGGTTAGCCCAAGCATCAAATCATTGCTAAATTGGGTGTAAACCCTCATATTGCTGAGCATAAACTCCCCGATGGACAAATTTTTAGATGAGAATATGGGCGATCGCGCAACCTATGAACTGATGGCAAAAGCGATCGCCTTTATTCTTCAGAACCATCGACAACAGCCATACCTCGCCGCGATCGCGCAGCAGGTACATCTGAGCGAATATCACTTTCAGCGCTTGTTTACTAAATGGGCGGGGATTAGTCCCAAGCGATTTTTGCAATATCTGACGGTGGAATATGCTAAGTCTAAAATTGCGGAAACAAAGAACTTATTGGAACTGACTGGAGATGTGGGTTTATCAAGTTCAGGACGATTACATGACCTATTTGTGAATCTCGAAGCGATGTCACCGCAAGAGTTTAAAACTGGTGGTGCGGGTTTAGAGATTTGCTATGGCATCCATGAAACCATGTTTGGAGATTGCCTGATTGCTACTACAGAGCGCGGTATTTGTAATTTATATTTTCTGGATGGAATGAATGATCAGGCTGCTGAATTAATGCTGCGAGAGGAATGGTCAAACGCTGAGATTATCAGCGATCGCCAAATTACGCAACCAATTTGCGATCGATTATTTAGCCATCTTCCTAATCTGAATAACACGAAACAACCACCCCTAAAGGTCTACGTCAAAGGCACTAATTCCCAAATTCAAGTCTGGCGAGCGCTTCTGCGGATACCCTTTGGTGGGATTACGACTTATCAGGGCTTAGGTCGATCACTTGGTCGTCCCAATGCTGCTAGAGTGATCGGTAATGCTGTTGGCAGCAATCCCATTAGCTTCCTGATTCCATGTCATCGGGTGATTAGGGAATCAGGTGAACTAGGCGGCTATCGCTGGGGATTGGAACGCAAGACGGCAATATTGGGCTGGGAAGCTAGTCATCACTAACGCTGCAACATTGCCCAAACAAAACCTGAGCCTTTGCCTTGAACTCTTGCCATCTGAATCCATAGCAAAGTCATATGTTCTAAATGTAAGCTCATGGATAATTTACCTGTATCCACTGGTTCCCATCCTAATTGCGAACAGAGAGAACTTACCATCTCTTTTGCAGTTTGATTATTCCCAGCGATTAGCATTGCAGGTTTGAGATCACCATAGCCAGCATAGGTACTATCTTCAAAGTTCTCAAACCCATATATAGTAAAGGCTTTCACTACATGGGCATTAGGTACAAATTCTTGAACAGTTTCACTCCCTGAGATTTGGCTTTGCAGACCATGCGATAAATTTGCACCAACGGGATTAGTGCAATCCACTAAAATTTTGCCGTCTAGTAATGATTTCACAGGAGCAAGTGCCGTCTCGATCGCATTAAAAGGAGTTGCTAAAAATACAATTTCTGCTTCTTGGACTGCTTCTATTAGAGATTTGACGATTAGTTCAGAATTACGTTTAGAAGCCTCTAAAACTGACTTAGATTCAGGATTACGGGCGGCAATGAAGACTTGATGACCGAGTTTTTGTAAGCGATCGGCTAGGGGTGCGCCAACGTTACCAGTACCAATGAAGGCAATTCTCATCTAGTTACTCCTAAATATCTACATCAAGTGTGGATCGAGTATCGTTCATTTGTCCAATGGATAATTTATATAAAAATCATTCATGGTATAAATAATGGGTAGTGCCAACAAGTAATTGTATTGTGGGCGCGAAGCGCCCACAATACAATTACTTGACATGACTAATGAATTTTGAGTTAAACAAAATTGATCTGAATCTGTTGGTGGTATTTGATGCCTTGATGCACGATCGCCATGTTACTCGTGCGGGAGAACGTATTGGCTTGAGCCAACCAGCGATGAGTAACGCTCTAGCACGATTGCGGCATTTGACCAAGGATCGACTGTTTATCAGGGCAAAATCAGGACTACAACCGACACCTGTCGCGATCGCCTTAGCAAACCAAATTCAACCTGCTTTGCAACAGATTCATCTAGCGCTGTCATCGGAAGCAGGATTTGAGCCAATGACAAGTGATCGCGTATTTGCGATCGGCATGACTGACTATGTGGAATTTGTGATGTTACCGCTATTATTAGATCAATTAGAACAGGTTGCGCCCAATCTGAAAATTCAAGTGCGAACAGGCGATCGGCAGCAGCTTTTTGATTTGTTAGATAACGGCAAAGTCGATCTGATCTGTGGTGTATTTCCTGAACAGATTCCTTGGCATCAAGAACAGTTACTCTTTAAAGAGCGATTTGTTTGTGCCTGTCGTCAAGACCATTATTTAATTCAAGATTCTCTATCATTAGAAGAATATCTCACAACTTCCCATCTACTCATTTCGATTAAAGAAGATATGGTTGGGAGAGTTGATGATACCCTTGCTATCCAAGGACTCAGCCGTAATATCAGGCTTTCTATTCCTCATTTTCTGGTTGCGCCCTCTATCATTGCGCGTACAGACTTGATTACTACTCTCGCCGAACGAATTGCGATCGCTTTTGCTAAGGACTTGAACCTCAAAGTTTTTCCTTGTCCCTTAGAAATTGATGGCTTTTCCGTAGTCATGCGCTGGCATCAAAGCACAACCAATCAAAGCACCCATAAATGGTTACGCCAGCTTTTTACTGAAATTGCAGTCAATATTTAAAGTTGTATCTACTATAATTGATGTAAGAGTTATTATATGGATTTTAGGTTTTATCATCTATATTCTAGCTATAAAAAACTTAAGCATCTAAGTCACATAAATTTAGCTGTGAGCAATTTCAAACTTTGTAAACAAAAATATACTTGCAATTTTGGTAAAAACAACTATAATAGGGCTATACATAAAACTACCCCACTAAAGCCATGAGCGCGATAACCGTCAATCCTGCTGTGAGCCTGAAATCCGATACTCTAAACATCGCTACAGATGAATATGGATTGCTCACTGACCTTTATCAACTGACGATGGGTGCTTGTTATGTGCAAGAGGGATGCGATCGCAAGCGAGCTAGTTTCGAGTTATTCGTGCGTCGTCTTCCTGATGGATTTGGATACTTAATTGCAATGGGGATCGCCCAAGCCGTAGAATACTTACAAAATCTGAGATTCACCACACAGCAAATCGCCGCTTTACAAGCGACAGGAATATTTGAGAATGCGAATCAACGATTTTGGGAATTGCTAAAAAACTTCCGTTTTGAAGGTGATCTCTGGGCTGTTCCTGAAGGTATGGCTATGTTTGCTAACGAGCCTTTTTTGAGGGTTGAAGCTCCCCTCTGGCAAGCACAATTAGTGGAAACCTATTTACTAAATGCCATCAACTATCAAACCCTAATTGCCACCAGAGCCGCAAGAATGCGTGATGTAGCAGGCGATCACCTTACCCTTTTAGAATTTGGCACAAGACGTGCCTTCAGTCCGCAAGCTTCACTCTGGGCAGCTAGAGCAGCACTTGCAGCAGGCATGGATGCTACTTCTAATGTATTAGCAGCACTAAAACTGGGCAGACAACCTAGCGGCACGATGGCTCATGCGTTAGTTATGGCTTTGACTGCAATGGAAGGCAGTGAAGCTCAAGCATTTAGTGCTTTCCATCAAGTTTTTCCTAATAGTCCTCTGTTAATCGACACCTTCGATACGATCGCTGCTGCTCGTAATCTTGCCGAGAAGTTCAAATCTGGTGAGATGCAAGTAAAAGGAGTTCGCATTGACTCAGGTGATATTGCCGCAGTTTCTAAAGAAGTAAAAGCACTTCTACCTCATGCTGCCATTTTTGCCAGTGGTGACATTGACGAAGCTGAGATTCTCCGTTTGAAAGCATTAGGAGCGCCCATTGATGGCTATGGGATCGGTACAAAACTAGTTACAGGTGTGCCCGTAAATGGAGTTTATAAGTTAGTCGAAATTGATAATATTCCTGTTTCCAAAAAGTCAAGCGGTAAGCAATCGATCGCAGGTCGTAAGCAAATCTGGCGCAGTTTGGAGAATGGAGTTGTCAAAGGCGATCGCTTCACCCATATTGCTGCCATTCCTCAAGCTGATGAGCAACCTCTCTTAGAATTAATCATGCACAATGGCGAATTATTAAAGCCTTTGGATGATTTAGATGCGATCGCTAAACGCACTCGTAAATCTGTGCAGTCTTTACCTTCAGCAGTTCGTAATATCCCAAACCTAGCGACAATTCCTGTAAAAGTTGATATAGCTTAACGTGAGTTCGGGATAATTTGAAACAGGCTTTGAGAGAGGGTTTGCTACGCAAACCCTCTCTCAAAGCCCAAAAGTAAAAGCCTTGCTTAGCAAGGCTTTTACTTTTGGGCTTTTAAAATTTGCCAGCTTAACCCGAACTGACGTTAGCTTAGGGAACATATCATACAATTTTTGTAATCTAGGCAGAATAATATGCTAGATTGCTTGACAATCACTGAAGCACAGTAACAATTACCAGCAATGTTAAGGAATCTCAGAGATCCAGCGATTATTACCCAAGACGTTAAGCATGTGCTTTTTGCGCTGATTATGGAGTAGTTTGCTTCTTTGGTGGAAACAATAGATATTTTAAGAGATCGCGAGTTTATGTCAGAATTGGGGGAAGAAATCTGAAAAGTAGATTTAGGAGAAACAGTTAATTTAGAAGTCTTGAAGTTAGATTTTGGTTTCTAATTTCTTCCTTTCATAAGATACAAAATGGGTTCTATAGTCCGTGAACTTGAACCTAACTTGTTTCTATACGATGTTGTGGTTTGTTCATTGAGTCTTAAGCGTAAAATCCGTCTTGCTTTTCTTCTTGACAGTCGTAATCCAGAATGCATCGGTCGAGTACTTTTGTTCTCAAATGATATTCATCTTGACGCATCTGATATTTTTAATTTTTACAAAGCTCGTTTTTAGATTGAATTTATCTTTCAGGATGCTAGGCAGTTTACGGGGTTAGCCGATAGTCAAGCTCGTGTCTTGACCAAACTCGATTTTCATTTCAATGCTAGTCTCATGGCTTTAAATCTCAATAAGTTTGAGGCAATTCAACTCCATCAATCCCCTAAACCTTTTGTTTTCTCTATGGCTAGTTATAAACGTCTCTCTCTCAATCGTCATTTACTAGACCGCTTTATTTCCCTGATAGACTTAGATTCTACTTTGATTAAGTCTCATCCTAACTTTCCAGTCCTTTGTTCCTACGGGGCTATTGTTTACTAATTTTGTCCGCAGTATTGCAGATAATTACGGGCTTAGCAAGGTTTGAGGATTTATGTGGGAATGGAAGCCCTGCTAAAAAGATTTTCCATAAATGCAATATGCACTGCAGGTTTTTGAGTTTTACGAGTTTTACAAGTTTTATATTTAATTGCGCCAGCTACTTATAGGATGTAGTAGGAGTCTCAGTGATTCTTTTTTGTTCGTTTCAACTTAGTCCATGAACTTCACTAGACTAGTCAACAAAAGCTCTTTAAAATTTCGGCTTAGTATCGCAGTAGTTGTACCGTTAATTTTACAAATTGTTGCTGTCGTTGGATTAGTTAGTTATTTGTCCTACCGCAATGGTCAAGAATCGGTAAATCGGTTAGCCAGTCAAGTCAGGACAGAGGTGGCTTCCCGAACTAACCAAGTTTTAGAAGGATATTTAAAAATCTCCTATCAAATCACCAAAAACAACATTAATGCATTAAAGCTTAAGCAGATTAATCTGGAGGATAAGGAAACTATAGAGCGTTACTTTGCAGCACAATTGCAGGTTTATCCAATGTTAGGGGAGATTTTTGTCGGACAGCCCGATGGTACTACGATCTATGTCGGGCGTAAATTTGATGGTAGCTTGCTCGCAGCAACCACGATTACAGTTCCCCATCGAGCCCTCTATCAACTGGATAATTTAGGCGATCGCCGTAAATTTGAGAAATTTGATACTTTTGATGCCCGTACTCACCCTTGGTATAAGACAGCCACAGAAAAACATGGACAATCATGGTCAGGGGTTTTCCATTCACGCACCATTCGGAATTTAGGAATGGTGGCATCAGAGCCATATTATGACCAACAGGGAAATCTTGTGGCTGTATTTTCTAATTTTATTATGCTACAAGGAATTACTGATTTCCTAACTAGTCTGAAGATTAGCCCTACAGGACAAGTTTTTGTGATGGATCAGAAAGGATTTTTGATTGCGACTTCCACTGGCGAACATTCTTTCCTTACCAAGGATACAGATGGAAGTTTGCAACAAATTCAGGCGATCAAAAGCCAAAATCTTCTTACTGCCAGAGCCGTGAAATATTTACAGGAAGAGGTTGGAGACTTCAAACAGATTCGGAGAATGCACGAACTTGCTTTTGATATAGATGGAAAACGTCAATATTTACTGGCTCAGCCTTATTCCGATGGCAAAGGTCTTGATTGGTTAGTAGTTGTAGTGTTTCCAGAAGCAGATTTTATGGAACAGATTAACCAAAACACTCAAAACATTCTGTTGCTTAGTATTGTCGCGTTAGTTTTGGTAATTGGACTAGGGATGTTGACGGCAAAGCTCATTACCACCCCGATCTTGCGAGTTTGTCAAGCTGTCAATCGATTAGCCAAGGGGGATCTAAGCGGACAGATTGCTCCTAGCGCGATCACCGAAATCAATGATCTATCCAATGCGTTTAATCAGATGTCGGCACAGCTTAAGGAAGACTTTGAGACCTTAGAAGATGAGGTTAGAGAGCGTACCGCGGATTTAGCGATCGCCAATCAAGAAATCATTATCCTCAATGAGAACCTCCATAAAGATTTTTGGCGACTAGGGTCGGCAATCGATGTTGTACGCCAGATGCAGATGATGATTTTACCCAATGCCAAAGAGTTGAAAATAGAAGGCTTAGATATTGCAGCTTATATGAATGCGGCGGCGGATATTGGGGGAGATTATTATGAAGTTCTCAATAGTGATGGAGTCGTCACCTTGGGGATTGGCGATGTGACAGGACATGGGCTAGAGAGTGGCATTTTGATGTTGATGACACAAACAGCCGTGAGAACTCTCAAGGAAAGCGGTGAAACAGATCCTGTAAGGTTTCTGGATATTTTAAATCGCACTCTCTATAAAAATGTGCAACGCATTAATTCTGAGAAATGTTTAACACTATCAATTCTCAATTATGCCAATGGGCAAGTCAGCATTAGCGGTCAGCATGAAGAAACAATTGTGGTACGTAAGACTGGTGCGATCGAGCGAATTGATACGATGGATTTGGGATTCCCAATCGCCTTGGATGGTGATATTACTGCTTTTATCAATCAGGTGATAGTTGAGCTACAGCATGGTGATGGGGTGATATTGTATACGGATGGTATTCCTGAAGCCTATGATATTCATAAAAATATTTATGGCATTGAACGCATGTGTTATGTCATTAGTCAGTATTGGCATTTACCATCTGAACAGATTAAAGATGCGATTATCACCGATGTAATGCGACATATAGGTGAACAGAAGGTGTATGACGATATTACTTTATTAATTCTTAAGCGGGAGTAATCGAGATATGTGAATTGTTAATAACTGATATTTGTTCCACGTAACATCAGTTATTAATTAAAGCTAGCTGAGCGCAGTCAAAGCCATAACTTTGAACTTTGGTATAAATCATCTCGAACTTGCGTTATCTCCTTTGCGAAGATAGATCCAAGGATGTTCAATAACAGCCACAACGTTCCCCTTAAATGGTTCACTCTGTGAGCGATTAGGAGCATCTAGTAACTTTAAAAAACGCTCCACATCCTCAAAATTTACCTGATGGATTAAGTAATGTGATAGAAACTGCCTGATGATTCTTCTTTGCAAAGCTAAAGGCTGATGCTGCAAAAGTTGACGTTGTAAACTAGGTTGATGTGCATCCCAGATTACAGAGACCCCTTCTTCAAAAAATTTATGAGCTTGATGCTCTAAATAGCTCACATCACTATACAAAATCTCGGCAGTTTGCGCGATTGCTCTTTCTATCTGGGGATTAAAATGCTCTTGCAAATAGGGAATTGTTTCTAAACGTAAACGATTGCGGCGATAGTCGAGACTTTGATTAGTAATATCTTCCCAAATAGGAATTTGATTTTCCAGACAAAACGCTGCGGTTTCATAACGACTGACATTTAATAAAGGTCGCACTAAGTTAATCTCAGTCGTAAGCGATCGCTGCCAAGCCAAAGCTGCTAATCCATCAGCACCACTACCTCGCATCAAGTTATACAAGAGAGTTTCAACGCGATCGCTACGGGTATGCCCTGTCATTACATAATTACATTGATTGACCTGCGCCATTTCCACCAATTTTGCATAGCGCCATTCCCTTGCCTCAGCCTCACTTTTAGAAGGAGTCTCAGCGATCCTCATACAAAAATGGATTCCCCATCCCCTTGCAAGGTTTTCAACATGAATAGCATTTGCCCTAGAGTCGCTACGCCACTGATGATCACAATGTCCAATCGTGAGACTCCAATTGTATTTTACCTGCTGTATTAACAGGATTTTAGCTAAACATAGAGAGTCCTGTCCACCAGATACCGCTACTAAAAGATTGGCTCCTCTTAAATCTCTTAAATCAAGATGCGATCGCATAACTACATTTAGCTCAGCCCGCAATCGCTTAGTAAAGTACCTAGCTACACTCAAGATTCAACTCCACAAATCTAAAATTATTAAATCTGATAAAAAACAACAAATTAATGACATTTAAGGACATCATAATGTAATATTAAAAGCCTTCGGCGCAAAAAATTCGTGCTAAAGCCCCGAAAAATATTTCATTTTTGTGTTGTTTTAATGAGAATCGTTGATTTCTCTGAGTGTCTTGAGTCTAGGATTGCACGATTTTGTTAAGTTCAGCAAATTTAGCTCATGGGTGAGGAATATAAATGCTAAAAAGAAGCTCTACGATTGGGAGATTGCTTCTGGTATGCACAGGAGCAATGATTGGTTTGGGTGTGATCGAGCAAATTAATGAGGTCTTTGCTCAGTCAAGCAATATCTCTAACCCATCGAAAGTTACCAGAGATAAAGTCAATAATTCTGGATCTCCCAGAAATAAGGTAGTCAACTCTACATCAACAAAAAAACAAGTAACACAATCTAAAACTGCACAAGCAAAAGTTCCTAAAGCTCCTGCTGTGAGCAATAGGTTGCCACATACTGCTAAGGATCTGAAAGATACTCAGGCGGAACTTTTTGCTAGTCCTATTGCTTTTAAGCCTAGTTCTTCTATCTCACTGCCTACCCAACTTGATAGTAATTTGGCAGACATTGCCCAATCAACTAAAAATGTTGCCCAGTCAGGTACGACCACATCTAACTCACCTGACCTGCTCCGTCAACAATTACTCATTCGTCCCATCACCACGCAAACCACTAACGTATTGATCAAGCGGATCTATACACCATCGTTAAATGCGGGTACACCTGTTGGTTTTGGTTTAGAGACTGGTGATGCCTTTATTGGTATTTTTGGCTCCACTGCTGGTAGATTGCGGAATACGATTGATGGCAGTATCTCAATGGGTACAGGATTAGGCGATGCTAGCAAGTATCTTGCCGTTGAGGGCGTATTCAATATCAACAGTATTCGTAATTTTGGTTCCAATGGTTCCTTTGATCTAAAGGTGCATCGCATAGTTTACGAAGATTTCTATCGCCAAGTTGGTGTGGCATTAGGCTGGACAAACTTTGCTAACTATGGAACCAATGCAGGTGGTACACCTTCCTCGGTTTATGGGACAGCAACAATTTCCCAGCTAACCGATCCCGAAAATTTAGATAGTCCTAAACCTTTGATTGCAACTCTGGGTGTTGGCGGCGGTACTTATCGTAAGTCTACGAGTAATGGCGGAGTCGGTGTGTTTGCTAACCTTGGATATCAGTTTGCTCCACAATGGGGAGCTAGTACCGCATGGTCTGGTCAAGGCTTAAACTTTGGCGTAGGATTTTTGCCCGATCCCACCGTGCCGTTGAATATTACGCTGACCTATTCTGATGTCACCAATAATAGTGACGCTGGTAATCAGCTAATTTTAGGTGTTAGCTATGGCTTTAACTACACTGGTCGTAAGTAAGTTCACTATGCATCTTGGCAATGCTACACCCATCTGACATGCGATCGCTCTGAATCCAACCTAGCCCCACAATCAATATGAAGAAAACATTTGTATCACTGCTTGCTTCTTCGCTCTGCTTTGCAGGAATAGCGCCTGTTTTTGCAGGAACCACACCTATTGCTCCTGGAAATTCTATTTTGTACAGTAACTTTGGTTCGGGCGCTCCCGACGGTGGTTTGTTTGACAATATGTCCAGAACTAAGGTATTCATCACCCTTGAAGGGCAGAGGTTTATTCTCGGTGAACTGAACGCCAATAGTTTGCCAGTCTTAAATCCCTTAGCTCAAGGCAACCCAACCATTAAAGACTTTGTATTTTTGCTCACAGGCGACAAGGGCAAAGTCAACTTTAACAGTCCTGAAATTGAAAAGTCTCAAGTCAACTTAGTGAATAAGTTAACGAGCCTAGGACTAGATTTGAGTGATGGCAGACCTGCAAGACAATTGGTTGCAGCACTAACCTTGTTGATTCCTTTTGGCAATGAAGCAACACCTTCGGAGACTATTGGAGTTGCTGCGGTAGATGGAACTAAGTTTTATCAGGCGATTACAGCTTTTAATGCATTAGTTAATGAACTGGTTAATACCGCCAATGGGACAGGTCCTGAAGCCGCTCAGGCTCAAGCTACCCTCAATACTCTATTGAAAGATGAGACATTTAACTCCATTTCTTCCGCGCTACGTGCCTTAAGAGAACAGTTAAAGGATAAGTAAAGCAAAAACGCGAGTTCGAGATAATTTGAAACTGGCTTTGATAGAGGGTTTGCGTAGCAAACCCTCTATCAAAGCCCCAAAGTAAAAGCCTTGCTAATCAAGGCTTTTACTTTGGGGCTTTGAAACATCTGCCTGCTTAAACCGAACTGACGTTGATTAGATTAATCGGAAAAATTTTTTCTTACCGACTTGCAATACCTTGCCTGATAATTCTTCAACATTTGCAAAGGTGCGATCGCCTAATTTTTCGCCATCGAGTTTGACTGCCCCATTTTTGATTTGGCTTTGGGCTTCACTATTACTTTTACAGAGTCCTGATGCTTTAACTAAGTAATGCAAGGGAGCAGGAAAATTAATTTGCGCTAGATCAAACTCAGGAATATCACCGAGATCGGTCGTATTACCCGCAAGGACAATTTTTTCGGCATCCTGTTGGGCTTGGAGGGCTGCTTCAGGGCTATGGTACTGGCTAGTAATGGTAAGGGCCAGTTGTTTTTG
Source organism: Pseudanabaena sp. M53BS1SP1A06MG (assembly GCA_020404105.1). Taxonomy (GTDB): domain Bacteria; phylum Cyanobacteriota; class Cyanobacteriia; order Pseudanabaenales; family Pseudanabaenaceae; genus Pseudanabaena; species Pseudanabaena mucicola_A. The sequence continues at coordinate 11,743 of JADBWH010000007.1, forward strand.
CTTTTCACGAGGATTTTCGGGCAGCGTAGCGAGATCGATATCGGTGAGTAGCTCGAAATATTTATCAACTAGGGGATCGGGGACTTTTTCGAGTTTGGAGTACATATTCAACGGCTCATCGGTGAGTCCAACATAATTACCAAGGGATTTAGACATTTTTTGAACACCATCTAAGCCAACCAGCAAGGGTAGTAATAGTCCAAATTGGGCAGGTTTACCTTGGCGATGAGGGTCATTTAATTGAAGATCACGCCCGACGAGAATATTAAACTTTTGATCAGTGCCACCTAACTCCACATCGGCATCGATCGCTACGGAGTCATAGCCTTGCAAAAGTGGGTACAGAAATTCATGCAGGTAAATTGGATTGCCCTTTTCGTAGCGATCGCTAAATCCTTCTTTGGCAAGCATCTGACCGACGGTCATACTCGCTTGCAAGGTAATAATTTGCTGCAAATCGAGTTTATTTAGCCATTCACCATTGCGGCGTAACTCAAAGCGATCGCTGGAAAAGTCGAGAATTTTCTTGGCTTGATCTAAATAGGTTTCGGCATTATAGGCAACTTCTTCAGGGGTGAGGCGAGGTCTTGCTTCGGAGCGTCCTGTGGGATCGCCGATTTGAGCCGTGAAGTCACCAATAATTAATACTGCCTTATGTCCTGCATCTTGAAATTGGCGCAGTTTCCGCAGGGCAACGGTATGTCCGAGGTGCAAGTCGGGACGGGTGGGATCGATACCTAATTTAATGCGGAGAGGGCGATCTCTCTTTTGAAGGCGATCGCGGAGGTTCTCGGATTCATTATTGGGAAATATTTCAACAACACCACGTTCTAAGAGGGTTGCAAAATTGGTTTGACTTTGAGACATTCTAAAAACTTACTTAAAATTTTTGTTAACTATAAAGGCTATGAAACTACAAGGTCTTAATAATACGCTAAAGGTTAGAAGCTTTAAAAGCTTCTAACTCATTAATCGATAGACCTGTAATTTGAGAAATTGTGACATCTTCTAAAAGATTCAACATTTTTCTAGCTATTTCTATGGTTCTTTGCTGGACACCCTGTTGTATCGCTTGAGCAATAGTGACACGCTGATTTTGAATAGAAATCTCTAGTTTCTGTTGATCTTTCAACTCACTCAGGGTGAAGTTTGCCTGATTAGCCATGTCAAAAGCTTTTTTGATTTCAGGGACTATACCCATGTTTTCAGGTATTTCTAGAATAGAAGAAGTTTCATTTAAAAAGAACAACCACTTGTCAACTGTAGTTTTTAGCTCTGATAGCTGCTTTTTAAATTTGGGAAGCTCTACAAATATGAGTTCAATGTCATAAATTGAATGATCAACCAGAAAATCTCTCTCGTTTAAGATAAATCTTGATATGACTGTGTTAAGCTCCGAGAACATTACAAAATCGGTAATTGTTAGCGCAATCACGGGATTAGAAGGATTGTGTGCTTCAGACAATCTTCGTTCAGTGGAATAAGCATGAGCCGCATTGTATAAAATGCGCTTTTCAATTCCTTCTATGTTCAAAACTTGCATCTTGATGATCACATCATGATCGCTACCATCCACATCTTTAATTTTTGCCTTGATATCGAGATAAGTATCTTTAACGCCGCGAATTTTGGGTGCAAGGTAAGGGTTTAGGATTTCTAGGTCTTGAATGACTGGCTTTTCTTCATAAATGAGCGCATTTAAGAAGCTGATCAAGATATCTTTGCTATCTTCGGAACCGAAGATTTTTTTGAAAGCAAAGTCAATTTTAGGATTGATGAAGATCATGGAAAGTTACCTTGACAAAACATTATGAACTTTTAACCAAAACCTATTGTATCAAACTGGCGAGAATGCAATTGAGCATAGCGTCCTGCCTTTTGTAGCAGTTCGTCGTGGGTTCCTGATTCCACGATTTGACCTTGCTCTAGAACGATAATGCGATCGCTATTTCTAATGGTTGCTAAGCGGTGGGCGATGATGAATACGGTGCGACCTTGCATTAAGCGCTGTAATGCTTCTTGGACAAGGCTTTCGGATTCTGTGTCGAGCGCCGAAGTTGCTTCATCGAGAATTAGAATCTTGGGGTTATGGAGAACGGCTCTAGCGATGGAAATCCGTTGACGCTGACCACCAGAGAGATTCACCCCACGCTCTCCCACCCAAGTATCGTAACCTTGAGGAAGTTCCATAATGAAATCATGGGCATTGGCAATTTTTGCCGCATTCTCTACTGCTTGAGTATCATAATCCTTCTGACCGAAAGCAATATTCGAGGCAACGGTTCCTGAGAAGAGAATGTTTTCCTGCGGCACAAGAGCTAACTGACGGCGCAGGCTTTTGATTTGGATATCGCGAATGTCATAGCCATCAATGAGAATCTGTCCAGACTTGACATCATGGAACCGCATCAAGAGACTCATCAAGGTGGATTTTCCTGCACCTGATGCACCGACCAAGGCGATCGCTTCGCCTTTATTGGCGACAAGATTAATATCTGTCAACACTGGGCGATCGCTTTGATAATGGAAGCCCACGTTAATATATTCCACTTTGCCTGTAACTTCAGGAAGGGCGATCGCATTGGGCTTCTCGGTAACGACAGGCTGAATTTCAAACATCTCGAAAATGCGATCGACGGAAGCTTCCGCTTGCTTGAGTTCGTTGTAGCTATTGGTGGTATTAGAAATGGGATCAATCAATAAAGCCACACCTGCACCAAAAGCAACAAACTGTTCTGGTCGCAACCAATTGTTAGCAATTAACCAACCTCCCAATAAAAACAAGAAGCAAATTCCTGCGGCTTCCAAAAAACCAACGACGGGATATTGAATCGCTCTAACGCGATCGGCGGCATATTTGCGGCGGCTATTAAGATCCGCTTCCTGTTTGAACCTTGCGATTTCATAGGATTCGGTGGCAAAGGCACGCACAAGGCGAATCCCGCTAAAAATTTCGGACAGCAGCGCCGCGAGATTAGAGACTTGATCTTGACTGCGTCGGCTAAGACTTAACATCCTTTCGCCAAACCATGCGATTAGCAAAGCAATTAAAGGTGCGACTGCTAGCGTAGTCAGCGTCAAAATCCAATTCAAATAGATCATGTACGCCAGCACAAAAATCAATTGCAATACTGACGGCACAAATTGATGAAAGAATTTGCCGATGACCTCACCAATGCGATCAATATCCTCGGTGAGGCGATAGGACAAGTCACCAGTTCGCGATTCGGCAAAATAATCCAGATCAAGGGTTTGCAAATGGGTATAGACATCAACGCGCAGATCCCTTGCTGCGTTTAGAGCCGCTTGCGACATCATCGAGTCTTGCCCATACTGCCCCAAGCCCCGAAATATAAACATGACTACAGTGAAAGCCGAGAGTTGCAAAATGCCATTCACATCGCCTTTACCCAAAGCTTGCGCGACACGCCCCAGTAATTCTGCAAGGAGAGGCATTGTGCCGATAAAGACTAAGGTGCATAAAAAGGCTTTAGCGATCAGAAAACGCTGGGGATACACGTAATCCCGCATCTGCCAATACGACGATCGCTTTGAAGATTTTTGTTTCAAACTTGTAGCTCAACTGTTTGCAATTCACCAAGGATAAGTTTCTCACTTTATTGCCCCAATTTGACGCGATCGCATAGCTGTTACAACACAGTGCGCTGAATAATCAACAAAGAAATTTTAGAAAGTGCAGCGAAGTTGTACTTTCTAAATAATTAGAGATCGAATCTAGACGCTTTGTGGCATTTTTCTACTTGTAATCATTGGGATATTTCTGACGTAATCCTTCAAGTTATTACAGAAGTGTTTCCAACTGATTTCGATATCTTGAACCAGAAAATTTAGGAATTTTCCAATTATGGGATCGCTCTAGGTTTGATCAGCACGAGAAATTACAACGCGACTATCTGACTCAATCATAAAGGCGGCGCGAAGCGCTGCCTTTATCTTTTATATCAACGGTTTCTTCTTGGCAGTAACAACTCCAAAAATGCCATTGGGTTCCATTTGTACCTGAAAATTGTGAAATCCCGCCTCTTCAGCCCATCGGCGAGTTAGTTCCCAAGAGCGCACGCGCATCACCCAAGGCAGCCCCGTATGAGCAGGCAAAGTGCGGGCAATCATTTCTAGCTGAGGATGCTGCGGCTGAATTGTGAAAATCAATGTGCCAGATGTATCGAGAATTCGATAAAGCTGCTGGAAATGATGCTTGATCAGATCGTCATTGGGCAGAATCTCATGCAGTCCCGAAACAATCACCACATTTGGTCTAGGGCTTACCCGATCTAGGTCTGCGTCATTGAAAGCATCGGCCTGCTCGATCTGGGCGGTAACTCCAAATTGCAGCGCAAGTTGACGAGCTTTGGTGACATTCTCTAATTTGTAATCACGCAGAGTTGCAGCGATCGCATCAGATGTAAACTCCTGCAATACCTCCAGATCGTAACGACCACCACCACAGGCAACATCCAACAAATGACAGGGAATATTTTGCTGCTGATAAGTGCGTAATACCTCGCGGAGAGTCGATTTCATTAACTGTGATCGCTCTCTAATACCACGCCATCCCTGCGAGTTGAGATAAAACCAATCAATTAGAGTTCCTAAGGCAGTAATCCCACTCGGTCTATTTTTGTAAACATACTCCAACATCACACCTGAGTCAAAACCATACTGAAAGCCAATCTGAATTCCTTGAGAGAGCTTTCCAATCGTTTTGAGAGAAAGATTCATCAATCCGTAGTACCAAGCTTTAGGATTCCAGATTGGTAGAGGACGGAGAAGTTGTTCGTAAGTAAGGGATGATTTTTGTAGTAACATTTTAAACTCTCGAAGATCAGTAAAAGTGGGTAAAGAATTGCTTCAAATAGAAATTAGCCTGTCGTCAGATAGCTTCTGGATACGCTCTGTCAGTTGCTGGAGGAAGACTTGCTTCTGTCCATTCCAGTACAACGACTCACCGATGCAGATCCAGCATAGTAAGGGAATAGGGAGAAAGTCACCTTTGGGAAGTGATTTGCCAAGTCCATGTAGAAAGATGGGAATAATCGGCACATCAGGATGCTGTTTAGCTAGATGAGCAATGCCACTTCTAAACTCACCGAGGCTTTCAGGTGCTCCTCTCGTACCTTCGGGATAGAGAATCAGGATCTGGTTTTGAGTGATCGCCTCAGCACAGTTTTTAAAGAAATTGCGATGATGACAACTATTTTCTCGACAGTTACCTGCTTCCGTCGAGACAGGAATAATATTGAGAATATGTCGAGCAAACCATGCTAAACATGGACTTTGTTGGAGGAAATACTGCTCGTTTGCCACAGGGCGGAGATGCTGCACCTTTGATAATGGGAATAGTGACAAGAGAGCGAGGGTGTCTAGATGGCTATTGTGGTTAGCGACTAGAATCGCAGCTCCTGATGCGGGTAATCTCTCCCGATGTTGGATGCGTAATCCCAACAGAATCAAGACGATGATTTTTGTGGTCAGAAAGAAAATGATCCTAAGAATTCGTTTCATAGTAATTGCCCGTAGTAGTAGAAATAAACGGTGAAGTGGAAGAATAAAGGAGCAGTGTAAGTAAGGCTATCAATGCGATCCAAAATGCCGCCATGCCCAGGGATGAGAGCGCCACTATCCTTAATGCCTAAATCTCGTTTGATCGCCGAGATATTGACATCACCGATAAATCCCGTCAGGCTAAGCAGTAGCCCTAAACAAGCAGAATGGGGTAAATCAAAAGGAGTCAGCCAAGGGGCTAAGGCGATCGCTAATCCCGTAGTTGTGAGAATGCCACCGAGCAAGCCTTCAATGGTTTTATTGGGGCTGACTTTGGGGACAATTTTGTGACGACCTAATAGTTTACCGAAGATGTACTGGGCAATATCATTGATTTCGGTCAGCAGTAATAAATAAACTACTAAACCTGTCCCTCCTACGATCGGATTTCCGTTAAGTGGCAGCATGATCAGATAGGAGAGGTGGCTGATGGTATAGACATTTAACATCAGTCCCCAATGGAGCGTACTGATCGCATTTAAAAAACCTTCAGTTTCTCCATTGAGCAACATTCGCATCGGTAAGAATAGGAACATATAGATGGGAATGAAGATCAGAAACATGCCATACCAGCCAATGTAAATCCAGAAATATTGGAGTATGATCGCTAGATAAGCCCAAAGTAAAACTCGGCGATCGCTCAAACGAGTGGGAATAAGGGAGAGGTATTCTCTGAGGGCGATAAAACTGAGCAACATAAAAAAGGCAATGGAAGTAGGTTGTTTCAGCAATATGGCAAGGCTAAAAATTGAGACCATAATCCACCAAGATTTGATGCGGGCTTTCAGTTCGCTATAGTCATTTTGCTGATCACACAATGCTAAGCCGAGGACTGTAAATGAAGCGATCGCCAACAATCCAAAAATGCCTGCAAAGGTATAAAGTACTGGAGTTGCCAAGTTTATTTCCATGATTCCACCTCCTGAAGCATTCCTTGAATGCGATTGCCAATTGTCCAAAGCTGAAGAAAAATCACAGCACTCAAAAGGATAGTTAACCATTGAGTAGGCTCAATTCCCCAACCTAATATCAAACCAATTACACCGAAAACTAATGCGCGATCGCTTTTACCCATGGGCCCTTCGTAGTGGCGTTTATAGTCGATCGCATAGCCTAAGACCCCGACCATTTCCGAGACGATCGCTAAAATCACAATCCCGACAATCAGGGGGGCAAAAATGCCTTCAAGTAGAGCAAAGGGTAAGTAAAGCAAAACATCAGATAAAACATCTCCTAACTCATTGAGGATGCAACCAAATTTAGTAGTCTTTTCATATTCACGGGCAAGCATTCCATCAATGGCATTGAGTGCCATACGCACTAGCAACGCGATCGGCAGAAATAATAAAACTGATTGAGTAGTAGGCAAAAAAGGCTTCGCAATTTGCGTACTTTGCACAAGTGCCAGCCCTGTCACTCCCGATAACCAAATCGCCGAGATCGTCACTTGGTTGGGAGAAATTTGCCAAGTTGCCAATTGTTTTACTAGCGGACGAAGTTGATTTTGAAATACTGATTTGCACTGATAGATGGAAACCATTAGCTTCTCTAAGAACTCATGGTTTAATCATGCAGCTTATACACATGTAATGAGAATGACTTGATCACAGCCTCATGAATCGACTTGAAGATTGATGAAGTGGATCGAAGTAGGGCGAAGTTTTTTAAAAAGCTTGTTATATTGGTAATTAGTTTTACCTTGTATCAAAAGCGCAATGTAAAACCATTAGTTAATTGGTTGCCAATATGTCAGGACTACCAGTACTTCGTCCCGAAGCCCTCGAGCAATGGCTTCCCCGAACACTCCAAAACTATTATGTAGACTTATTACTGCGACGCATAGGAATGACAAGGCGCAGAGCCGATTGTTTTGTGCGACTAGCGCTCTATCTATTTTTGAAAGATTGCAAATCTCGCAAGGAACTTCCAAAACCACCAATGACAGAGTTATCCTTTCCACAGGGATGGGTGGAGTGCAGTTGCCTTGAAGCCGCAGATGTGTTTTATAGTGATCGAGAGCGTGGTGGCGATCGCGCTGCGGGAATGATGCTGAATAAGTTAGTCGATTTAGGATTAATTCAAAAGCAATTTGATGGCAACTGCACTCAAGTGAAATTTCATGCAATGCCAGATTTACTGAAAAGTGATGCTAAGCATATCAATATAAGCTTTGCGATCGATGTCTTTGATCCTCGTAGTGATGCGATTCCGATCGCAAATTTGTTAGCGAATAATTATAACTGGCTCAATCGTAATAACGATGCGGTCACCTATCGCATTGCGAATATTCTGCGGGATTGGGCAAGTCAATACACAACAGGCTTAAGGGTATTACGTCGCAGCGATAATCAGAACCCTGTTGGATTTTATGCGTTCTATCCCACCAAACGCGAGTCAGAAGTTAAATTTTTTGAACCACCTAGTCGAGGGCTGCATCTGAGCCAAGTTGCGGATGTCGATCCATTTCAAATGGCTTTGGCAGGAGATGTAAATTGTCGATCTCTTTTTGTGAGAAGTTGGGTGATTGATAGTGACTATCGACAAGCAGCCCAAATGGAACTTCTGCTAGATGCTCAGAAAACCATGCAGAAAATGCAGCAAGATTTTCCGAACCTGTGGGATATGTATACGTTAATTATTCATCCCAGTTATGCAGAACTATGTCTAGCATTGGGATTTCAAAAGACTAATGCCGATCCCAAAATGCCTCTCTATTGGATGTATCAAGCAGTTGATCGATTCTTAAAACTTGATATGCAAAACTTAATAAGAAACAAACAGTGAAATTAAAAAGCTATGTTGAGGCTCGGCTCTTTAATTTCCTAAAGTTTCTAAACCCTAAGAAATTTGGGAAATGCTTACAAAGTAAGCATTTCCCAAATTTCTTGTGGTTTTAGATCAGCACGAAGCGCTGTATAGTAGTTAGAGATTTTGATTAAGAAATGTAATGACGCAAACACTCAATGCGGATGTAATTGTAATTGGCTCAGGGATTGGTGGATTAGTCACCGCGACCCAATTGGCGGCGAAGGGGGCAAGTGTAATTGTCCTAGAACGCTACTTGATTGCAGGGGGTAGTGGTGGTTACTTTGAGCGCAATGGCTACCGTTTTGATGTGGGTGCATCGATGATATTTGGCTTTGGCGATCGCGGTACGACCAATCTCCTCACCCGTGCGCTAGCGGCGGTAAATATGAAAATGGAAACGATTCCCGATCCCGTGCAGATCCATTACCACTTGCCAAATAATCTCGAAATCGAAGTGCATCGTGATTATGAGCAATTTATTAAAGAATTAGGCGATCGCTTTCCCCATGAGCGTGAGGGGATTCGTAAGTTTTACGATGAATGTTGGAAGATTTTTAATTGCTTAAATGCGATCGAGTTGCTGTCCCTTGAGGAATGGCGCTACTTGATGCGGGTATTTTTCCAGAATCCTCTTGCTTGCTTAGGCTTAGCTGCTTATTTGCCCCAAAATGCAGGAGATATCGCCAAGAAATATATTCGCGATCCTGAGTTGTTGCAATTCATTGATATGGAATGCTATTGCTGGTCAGTGGTTCCTGCTGATCGCACTCCTGCGATTAATGCAGGGATGGTCTTTAGCGATCGCCATTATGGGGGAATTAACTATCCCGTCGGTGGCGTGGGTAAGATTGCTGAAAAATTAGCGGAAGGTTTGGACAAAGCGGGTGGTGAAATTCGCTATGGAGCAAGAGTGACCCAGATTATTCCCAAAGCTAAATCGGGTAAAGGGGCGATCGGTGTAAAGCTGGCGAGTGGTGAAACTCTCTATGCGAAGAAGGTTGTTTCTAATGCCACACGTTGGGATACCTTTGGGAACTTGCTCAAGGATGAACCTTTGCCAAGTGGTGAGAAAGGATGGCAATCGCGCTATCAAAAATCTCCTAGTTTCTTGAGCTTGCATCTTGGTGTTGAAGCTTCCGCTATTCCCGATGATGCAGCTTGTCACCATATCTTGCTGGAAGATTGGAACGATATGCAGAAAGAACAAGGCACTATTTTTGTGTCGATTCCCACATTACTCGATCGCTCCCTTGCCCCTGAAGGTCATCACATTGTGCATACCTTTACACCTAGCTGGATGATTGAATGGGAAGGTTTATCACCTTCAGAATATGAAGCGAAGAAAAATGAGGCAGCGAGAAAATTATGCGATCGCCTGTTAGCGATTTTCCCCAAATTAGAAGATTGCCTCGACTATCAAGAAGTGGGCACACCTCGCAGTCATCGTCGCTTCCTCGGTCGTGCCGATGGAACCTATGGACCAATTCCTATAGGTAAACCTTTAGGACTATTGGGAATGCCTTTTAATCGGACTTCAATTCCTGATTTATATTGTGTGGGTGATAGCACTTTCCCTGGACAAGGTTTAAATGCAGTAGCATTTTCGGGCTTTGCCTGTGGACATTTGGTGGCATCATCTTTAGGACTTGTATAGATTATTTTCCCCACCGAAGGTGGGGAAAATAATCTAGCGTTACCTATCTTTGTACTCGTGGGTAATCGCATGAGGAAAAACTGGAAAATTTGATGGAACTGCAATTTTTATGGACAGGTGGGTATAGTTAGGACTTAATGGGTTGTATCTTCGTGCTATTACCCGTTCATTAAAATTCCGCAAAAATATCCAAATACTCTTTCACTAGACCGAAAGGGTATTTTTTTATCTTCTAAGAAGAGAATGATGCTTCGCATCATTCTCTTGACATTAAAAGGATAAATGGTGGCGCAAAGCGCCACCATTTATCCTTTTGGGATTCCATATTTACTTTTTTAAGTAAGGTGTTTAATCATTAAATGACGCTTCTCTCGGTGAAAGCCTAACTTGGTATAGAGCGCTTCGGCAGGACTATTCCAATGATCGACAACTAGAGATAGCGATCGCATATTCTGGCTTTTTAAATAATCCTCAATCAATACAAATACCCTTTTGCCAATGCCTTTACCACGATAGTCTTCACGGATATATAGTTCGTCAACAAGTCCACAGCGACCATGATATTCCATACTAAAAAAGAAAGTTAGAGCTACATAACCAATTGGGCGATCGCGATCGCAAATTAGCCAAATCAATCCAAACTTCTCATCACTGAGTAAAGCCATAAAAGCTTTAACAACATTGTCATCAAAAGCTATTTGATCAAATTGATAGAACTCCTGTACTAATTCCATCAAGGGATCGACATCAATAAATTGGGCTAACCGAAAATTAATATCGCTACTCATTTACACATTGACCTTGTTACTCAGGTTGAGTTCGTCAACCGACATGCCCCGCAGTACCCAATTATAAATCGGTGTCTTGATTGTGGATAGTTTATGGTATCGACAACATAAGAATAGTTGATGCTAGAACTTAGCGATGCTGTCGAATGAATTCATTATTTACAATGCTTTTAGTTTAGGTCATAGATTAGGGTTTTAGTTCAGGAATTTATGGATTTTTTAGCAAAATAATAATTCTTCAGAATGATCGTCGTGAGTGCTTTGTGCGATCGCGCCGCCATAGGCACTTTGAATATTAGCTGGAGTTAGTACCTGTCGAGGTGTACCACTGGCGACTAAATGACAATTCAGCAATAACAACTGATCGTAGCGATCAAGGGTACTGCCCCATTCATGACAGCTAATTAGTAAGGTTTTGCCCTCTTGTCTTAATTCGTTGTATATACGCCACATTAGCGCCTCAGTCTTTTTATCAACGGCAGTCAAAGGCTCATCCAATAACAAAATATCTGCCTGTTGTGCCAAAGCTCGCGCCAAAAATACCCTTTGCTGCTGTCCACCTGAAAGATTTTTAATCGGGCGATCGCGTAAATCATAAAGCTCAACTCTCTCTAAGGCTTGCTTAACAATTTCCTGCGACTGATGGCTTGTCCGACCAAACCAACCACTGTGCATTGTCCGTGACATCATCACCACATTCCACACGGTCACAGGATAGTCCCAATCAATTTGCGAGCGCTGTGGTAGATAGGCAACTTTGTGACGTTGCTGTTTGAGAGGATGTTCGTGATAAAAAACCTGACCGCTTTGAGCAGGAATTAATTCCAGCATTGCTTTAAGTAATGTGCTTTTACCTGCACCATTAGCCCCGATCAATCCCACTAATGACCCAGAACTAAGGCTAAAGGAAACATTCGATAGTGCGGTCACTTCGCGATATTTCACAGATAGGTTGTACACTTCAAGCATAGATTGCTCAAAAAAAATGATAATCGTTTTCAGAATTATAGCAATAAAAAACCATAAAAAAAGTGGTGCATTGCACCACTTTTTTTGTGGGGTAGTCATATAACTAAAAATTACTTTATAGCGGTTTTCAAATGAGTACACACTCATTTGAAAACAAAAAATCAGTCCCATTAAGAGTTTTGAGTTTTCATTTTGCCGTAGGCAAAATGAAAACCGCTATACAGCACTACCTTTAGTGTTTTTTAAGGGTTTCTAGTTGCTTTAACTGTGTAGTATCCGAGCAAGGTAGCAATGGTGAAGCCTACAAAAAATAGGGCAAATAAAACGCTTATGCCACCTGTAATGCCAACTTGGGCGAGAATACCTTTGCCTGTAATCACTTCATTCGCAAAACCAGCGACTAAGCCGATCATTGCCATGCGTCCGTTCCAAGTTTCAGCAAAGTTACTGAAACCAAATACGCCTGCCCCTGTAGGATTTACATTAAGACCGACTGGGGTAACTGCTTCGGAAGTTTTGTTATCGCTAATTGAGGTCTTGGTTGGTGTAGATACCATGATGAGTTGCCTTCCTACAGAAGTTTAATAAGTGATAACTTGATATTTATTAATAAAATTTTACATTTCCTGTAAACAAATGTAAATCTACCGTCGGAAATATGCCCTACTGCCTCAACCCTAGCTGTCAGAAGCCAAATAATCCTGAAGGATGCAGATTTTGCATGAATTGCGGTAAAAATTTGCAACTTAGGGGTTTATATGAGGCGATCGCTTTAATTGGGCAGGGCGGAATGGGACGAACTTTTCGAGCAGTTGATTACGGGCGATTGGGGCAACCCTGCGCGATCAAGCAATTCTTGCCGCAATTTCGAGAGCCACAATTAATGGAAAAAGCGATCGCCTTATTTGAAAGTGAAGCATCTCAGCTCAAAGCTCTCGGTTCGCATCCGCAGATCCCCGAATTAATCGCCTATTTTGAAGAAGAAGGATATCTCTATTTAGTCCAAGAACTGATCGAAGGCGAAAATCTCTATAACGAGTTGCAGAGCCAAGGCATCTTTAGCGAAACCAAGATTTATCAACTCCTAGAAAATATTCTCCCTGTTCTCCAATTCATCCATGATCGCCAAGTCATCCATCGCGATATCAAGCCAGACAATATTGTCAGGAAAAAGAAAAAAGAAAAAAAGAAAAAAAGAAAAATCCAATCCCTAATCCCCAATCCCCAATCCCCAATCCCCAATCTCGTCTTAGTTGATTTTGGTGCAGCCAAAGCTTTTACTACCGATACCGCAAATCGCACAGGAACTTTAATCGGGAGTGCAGAATATGTGGCTCCTGAGCAAGCTAAAGGAAAGGCTGTCCCTCAAAGTGATCTCTATAGTTTGGGAGTAACTTGTATTCATTTATTAACGGGGATTTCACCTTTTGATTTGTATGACGATGTTAGCGATCGCTGGATTTGGCGCGAGAAGTTGCAAACTCCGATTTCTAGTCATTTGGCAAATATTCTTGATCGCCTCTTAGCTAGAGCAATTGCCAATCGTTATCGTTCTGCGAATGAAGTATTGCAAGATTTACGATCTTTAAATCTATCTTTAGTTAGTGAGATCGCTCCTCGTTCTAGTTCCTATATTCAAAGTTATTCTCAAGCTTATATCCAAATTAAACAACTGCAAGAATTACTTAGTTTAGGTCAATGGCAAGAAGGAGATCGCCTTACAAATAAAATCATTTTGGAACTTGCGAATAAACATAAAATTGCTGAGATTACTGCCGATGATATCGATAATATTACCTGTGATGTTTGGATAGCGATCGATCAAGCATGGATAGAGTTTAGTAATCAGCACTTTGGCTGGAGCACTCAGAAGCAAATTTGGAAGCGTCTCGGTGGCAGGCTGACTTATGAAGAATCTACCTATTGGGAATTTGCAAATATCTATGAGAAGTTTAGCGATCGCGTTGGATGGCGCAGACCCCGATGGCTCAATCTTAGCTTTTCGCCAAAGGTCTGGCGCAAATATGAAAATCTAATCTTTGCGATCACGGCTCCACTTGGACATTTACCGAGTCTGTTTTTTTGGGAAGGGTTTAATTTAGTGGATATAGTGCTTTATCGACTAGAAATATGCCGTCAAAATAGAGACAATTCATGAATTAACCCTGTCAATAGTCATCATTAGGATATTGCGCTGGAGATTTACCCTTTTGCTCGATTACCTTGGGCTTTTTGAGCTTAGGATCAGGTTCTTCAATACTTTCTAAGACCACATTAAATTTCCACCAGTCACCAAAATCAAATATATAGGTAATGCGATCGCCAATATTAATTTGCCAGTCTCTCAAGAGAATCTGATCGGTAAAGCCATCATCTTCTCCATGTTGAGTATAAGGATGATAAATACTCTTTTGAAAGCCTTGACGATCTTTGTAGGTGAATTGATGGAGATGATCATTATCAAAATCAAAGGCTTCAAGAATTGCGGAACTAAAATCATAGAGCGTGAGATCAGAAGGAATCGTAATCTTGCGCCAGATCGTTTCGGTAGAAAATTTATCCCTAGATTTTTGAATATAGATTTGGAGGGATACTTTGAAGATAAAGATCCCATCTTGGGCTTCAGGCTCAGGTAACTGCAAATTATTCTCCCATTCAGGAAATAAATCTAGTGCTTGAAATTCCTCTTGCAAAATTTCTGTAGAAGTTGATTGCTGCATGACAATATCTAAGTTTAGATTTTGATTAGCCTCTTCTGCTAACAGTTTTAGAAACTCATTATCCGATTCACCAATCAGTCCCTTTTTCCAATTAGTTTTACTCAACAATTCCATAATTGCCTTACCAAAAGGTAAAGCCTTGACCTTAATTATCCGCCATCCTTTACCTAATAAGGGATCTGTATCTTCTAGCTCTACAAATCCAAACAAATCCAACAAAGCAAGATTATGGAGCTTTAGTCGGCTCAACCATTCATTGTTTTTAGTACCCTCTGTAAAGTCTAAATCCTCTTTTAGTAACCGATCCCAAGTATTAAACACAAAGAACCATTCAGGGAAATCTCGTCTTGTATCTTCCATAATGTCTTCACTAGCATAGTAAATCCATGTGGCAAGCAGATTGAAATATTTCTCAACTGCGCTTAATCCCTGCCATGAGTTTAAGACTTGAGATTCAATGCATAATATATTCTTCTTTTTGTCTAGTTGTACCTGCGCGATCGCTGAAGCCCTCAAAAGCAAATAAAGTCCGTGAATATAGGGATAGGACTTCTGACTGGGGCGCTGAAAATCAATGGTAATGGGGTGGCTAAGGCGACTGTTAATTTCGGCAAGATATTTAGGGGCGATCACATGTTGGTTTGCGCTCACTTCAACTTTGTGTAGTTGCAAAAAATCAATCATTGCTTCAAAATCTTGCACAATTGGACTGGGCAGATTTGCAGAAAAAGCCTGTTGTCTTAACAACTGTTGTGCCGACTGTGATAAAGGTTCTCGATTATGGCTATCCTTGGGAAATAGAGACATTAAATTCAACATATTAGTTGCAATCCTAAGGTGTCTGGACTAAAGATAACAATATCTTGATTTAAGTTTGAATGCAAATCACGGTAACTCTAAAGCCTTAACTGGATGGAACGTCAATAAAAATTTTCTCTTCTGTCTCAGATTTAGCATTCAGTAGATATCTCTTAATTTGCTCACCAATTTTTTCATTACCCGATGTCTTAGAGATAAAGGCTGTAGCACCGACTAAATGGGATCTAATCCGATCTATCAGGGAATCATTACTGGTCAAAATTAAAATCGGTGTATCCTTAAAATCTGGGATACGTCGAATTTGGGTACAAAGTTCATAACCACTAACAATTGGCATGACTAAGTCCAAAATAATCAAGGAGGGCTTATGTTCAATCAGCAAAGTCAAGACCTTTATCGATTCTTTAATTCCTAAGAAGCTAAAGCCCAAGCCAGTAGCAATCTGCTCAATTGTTGCACATACTTGATTGCTATCATCCACACAGGCAATGAGTGGACGCGCTAAGATGGATTTCCTCTCTTGTATTATTCCTAGTAATTTTGTAGATTCTTCTCTATTAGTTGGAATTGCACGAATTGGAGATTGGATATCCGGAACCTCAGCTAGATCGATCAGCCCCCGATGGTAATAAGCCATCAG
Source organism: Pseudanabaena sp. M53BS1SP1A06MG (assembly GCA_020404105.1). Lineage (GTDB taxonomy): Bacteria > Cyanobacteriota > Cyanobacteriia > Pseudanabaenales > Pseudanabaenaceae > Pseudanabaena > Pseudanabaena mucicola_A. The sequence continues at coordinate 27,703 of JADBWH010000007.1, forward strand.
AGACTTGACGAGAGTGAGCAGATCCTTCTTCATCCATGTTGATAACTCACGGAGTGATTGACGACCATTAAGGATCGTAATTAAAGTTTTATAGGTTAAATCTGATGCTTCTTCTTTAAGTTTTTCAGGACTCTTAATCCAAGGCGATAGATTTGGCGAAAAGTCAGCAATTCCTAATTTACGCCATGTAATCCAATCTTCCAGAGCTTTCTCAATGGCTTGTTCGGCATGGATTAGGGCAATCACAGGTGTAATTTCATCTTCAAAATCACAGTAAGATGTGATTTGCTCGTTAGCTGCACATTGGATGATATCGAAAAGTATTTCATGAACAAAGCTTTCAATAATTGGCGAGATTTGTGCACGAGATAAGACCATCCGCTTCATCAGAATTACCAACACATGGTAGTCCCATAGTCTAATTTCCTCGGCATTACGCAGAGAGATTTTATTAAAGTCGATTTGTAATTTATATTGCCCCATTAAACGCCGCCAACGCCGATAATTATGAACACCTCCAGAAGCCCATACCAATCTGCCATGGCAATAGTAAATACTCCATTTATATCCTTTAATACTGTGAAGCTCTAGTTTGCCAGTAAATTGTTTTCGTCCATAGCCCCGTAATTGTTCAACAAGACTATAAAACTCTAAGTTATCTGTATTCATTGGTCATCCATGCGTCTTAGAAATTAATTTTTCTAGTGAGAAGGATCGAAAAGTCGATTTTTAATCTAAAATGTGCAAGATAAATTGATCGCAAAATTTTCACTAACTGACTGATGTTACGTGGAACAAATATCACCCTCACCCCCCCTGCCCCCTCTCCCATCAAGGGAGAGGGGGAGCTAGACTAATTTCTTGTTCCCCTCTCCCTTAATGGGAGAGGGGCTAGGGGTGAGGGTCTTAGAAACTTCCACGTAACATCAGTAACTGAGTAAAAAATTAATTGTTGGCAAATTAATTCCTTAATATTAATAATCAACATAAAGAATATAACAATAAACTACGAAATTAGAAGTCTAAAGCTTTACCTTGCAGGCTATAACAGTTTTTTAATGTATAAGTTATTGTCTATAGCACGTTGCACTAAATTAAAAATTGAGAGAAATCTTTGAAAGTCCAGTTTCGTTTAAATCTCAAAAAATTCTCTGTACTACTTTAAGGTTATATAGCAAATGAGATGTGAGTAGATTCGACTTCGCTCAGCTACCCATAAACCGATAGCAGTGCGAAGTCAAATCCTTTGAGTTAATTAGTGATGTAACGTGGAACATAGATGATATATATCTTGAATCTAGCTAAGCAGGGAAGCTACAGGGGGGCTTTCTCTTATCAGATAGATAATGTAAGGGTTGCATTCTCGGGCAAAATTTAGATCGCCTGTACCCAATTCTGTAGTATCTTGATGGAGACTTGGCTCTATTCTATTTTAATATCTTGCAACTTTTAGGTCTATCCCATACTAATGTCGAAGTCATCTAGAATCAACAAATCTGCACAAAAAAAACAATCGACGCTGATTTATCTTGGCATCGGAGCTGCTGTTGTTTCCGCAGGAGCAGGGGGAGCCTATTTCTATTTTGCTCAGCGATCGCAAGCAACGAAAGGGATTTTAGGAGCGGCAGCAGTGATCCCCCAAGAAGCGCAGGTAGTGATGGCTTTTAACACCAAATCTGAGCCTTGGAATAAGTTGGCACAGTTTGGTACACCTGCTTCTCAAAAGCTACTGGGTGAAGGAATTACCAAGTCACCTCTAAATTCTTTATTGGTACAAAGCAAGACCGAATATAGCCGTGATGTCCAGCCTTGGCTAGAGGGCTATATTATGACTGCGCTTGTTCCTAATGCGACCCAGCCCCAAGCTCCTGCCGCAACTCTAGTGATTGCCCCGACTCGCGATCGCGGTAAGTCCGAAGCCTTTTTATCAAAATATCGAGAAGCTTTGACCCAACAAGGGGCAAGGTTTACCCCCAAGCAATATAAAGATTTTACCTATTACGAATCCCCAACCCGTGATCCCAACAATAGTGTGGTCACGGCAGATATTGGTGGGCAGTATGTAGCGATCGCGACAAGTCCAAAATTAATTCAACAGGCAATCGATACTTACAAAGGCACGTATCCTTCCCTAGCCAAGAAACCGATTTTTGCTGAAATCTACGGTTCGGCAAATCAGACTAAAATTGTTGAACCGTTACTACAAGTTTATCTTGATGGAGAAGTAGCACTTGAATTTATTGGTTCTCAAGCAAAGCTGAATTTAAATGAGTCTGCGATCATCCAGTCTCGACGCGAATTAGATGCGATGACCCTCACTGGTGGCACACAAAAGGAAGGCTTGCGCTTTGAGATTAATACTTATCTCAAGAATGATAATTCCATTCCTTTGGCTAATAACGAAGCGAAAGTTCTCAATCTTTTGCCACAGGAAACTTTTTTATTAGTTTCGGGCGTGAATCTCTATCAATCTTGGCAGTCACTAGTTACCCAAGCCAAAGGAAATGCGAGTTCATCTCAATTGATAGATCAGATTCGTAAAGGAGTTAAAGATGCGACGAAGTTAGATCTCGATCAAGATATTCTCAAATGGATGAATGGAGAATTTGCGATCGCCGCAATTCCTAACAATCAAGGTATCCTCGTTAGTCCTGGATTTGGTTTTGTGGCGATCGCTCAAGCGAGTGATCAGAATGCTGCCCAAACTGCCCTCAACAAAATTGATAAAGCGGCTCAGTCTTCGAGTGGACTATTACCCAAAGGCGTTGAGTTAAAACAAAAACAAATTGGTGATAAATCCGTAGTCACTTGGTCAATTGCCAATACCAATGTCGCCACCCGTGGCACGTTAGATAACAATTTTGTGTTCTGGGCAATGGGTGATCTCGCCGACACCTTTGTTCCCAAGCCTACGAATAGTTTACCTGCCAGCAGTCCTTTTCAAATTTTAACAACTGGGCTGCCCAAATCCAATGGTGGTTATTTCTATCTGAATATGACGACAGCCCTCACCCTTGCTGATCGCCTCTTGCCTCCCGAAGTTAAGACCAATCCCAACTTTACTGAAATTCGAGCCGTTCTTGATGCGATTAACGGTATTGCGGTAACTTCCACTAATGTGGACTCGAAAACCACCCGTTTAGACTTCCTATTTACCCTCAAGCCCACCCCTGGGAATTAATAGGTACAATATTAAGAACATTCAATACTTTTTGCAAAAAAATGGTTACAACAGTCTCAGATTCTAAATTCAAAACTCAGGCTCGCGATATTTTTCAGGCAGCCTATGAAAACCGATATACTTGGGATAGTAAATTCCCTGGACTAACTGCTAATGTATCGGTAGCGATCGATGGCTTGGTTCGTACGGGGAAAGCTCGCATCAATGGCGATCTCACAGTGGAAGTGAGCATGGATGAACCACAATTAGTTGAGCGTACCAGTCGCACCCCTAGTGGCGAAGAAAAGACCGTATCCGTTGATGAAGGTCAAGAGTGGCTTTATAACCAATTGCGGGATGTCGTCACCCATCGCAAACGTAAAACCTTTGAAGAAGCCCATGGCAAATCCAGCTTTTCCATGGGTGAAACTGATGATTCAGGGGCAGTGGAAATTCTGGTAACAGGTGACTCGATGGGATCGAATTACAAAGTACGTGGTAATGAGATCTCGATGGTGAGCCGTGTGATGGGCAGAATTGGCTTTGTGATTAATCACCTTGGTCATTTAGATACGGGTGAAGGCTACATTTCCTCACTTTATACCGCAGTATTCCGTAATCCCATGAATGATGAGATCGTGCGTCAAGCCCGCTTTGAAGATACTTATGAAAAAGTGGGCAATTACTATGTGATGACTAAGCAGGTCGTCCAATCTAACGAGCAAGGCAAAACCAAGAACTACGAAATCATCTTTAGTGATATTCAGCTATTAGGCTAGAAAAGTCAGGATCGGTAGCTCTTTGTGCTATCGATCCTGACTATAGTTTTAGGATTACCAAGCTAAATTTATGAAAGCTGATCTGGAGCGATTATTAATTTCTGAAGCAGAACTTTTGGAATTGACTGGTTTTGATCGCCAAAAGATTTTGCTATCGTACCAGTTGACTCCACGACAGATCATCATTCATCGTGCGATCTGCTCTGGGATTAGTGTGATCGCATTTGCCTTATTTGCGAGTATTTTTTTGTCCGCATTGCGTTTAGCAGGAACCATACTACTGATTAGCCTCTTATTAGGAGGTTTGGGTGTAGCGATTGAATTAGCAGAAGTTGCGGTTGTTTGCTTTGGAATTGCCTTAGCCGCAGCTATTTACTTCCTATATGTCCTGATGAGTGCTCCCTTGGGTTTGATTTGCCTTTGTTTGATTTTGGCGGTCACTAGTGGGGTTTTGGCTTGGTTTTTAATTCAGTGGATTGATCAACGTTGGCATAAGTCAAAACAATCAAACTTACAAATTCCGCGAGTTGTGATGCGTCTATTTACGGAAGTAGATAAATGCAATAAGCTGGTGCGGGATATTGATGTGTTTGATCAATTGCAGGAGGCTGGCAATACCATTAAGTTGGAGTCGCGTGAATCGGCGATCGCATCTCTACGCATGACCCGAAATGATATTGCCAGAGCATTGAAAACTGAACGGATATTACGCGAACATCCTGATTTTCATCCTGACCATTTTGATATTGATTTAACAGCCTTTGAATCAATGCAGATGGGTTCAAAAGCTCAGGAATATGGACGTATTTTTGATACTACCTTGAAAATTGCAATCAATGTTCAGAAAACTATGGCTGAATTGCAGCAGTTGAGTTGATAGAGGAGATGCTATGTATTTATCCTCGTTCAGTCTAAGGTGTACAGATTAATTATGAGTTACGAAAGAATCCCTCTTAAGGAGACCATAGCGCCAGCCCTTAAGAATCTAGTTCTAAGCAAGGAGATACAGCTACATACATAAATATGATGATGGCAAATATGCAAACAGCACTTTTTTGTCAAGTTTTTGTCTATGGTACACTCAAGCCCAATGAGTCTAACTATAAAGCATACTGTGATGGTAAAGCGATCGCGCAGCAACAAGCGATCGTCTATGGTGAATTATTTGCCCTACCAATGGGATATCCTGCCATGATTAGCGGTAATTCTCCTGTTAAAGGCTATTTACTCTCATTTCCAGATGCCAGTATTTTAGAATCCCTTGACGAGTTAGAAGGTTATCAAAGTACACGTCCTAATTTTGAAAATTTATATAATCGATATGAGATAGAAGTTTTTGATTTAGATAGAAACTCTTTAGGTGTAGCATGGACTTATGTAATGACATTCGAGAAAGTTCTTCAATTTGGTGGTATTGTTCAACCTGATGGATATTGGACTGGTATATAGAGTTTAGTAATTACCCATTAGGTAATGTGGTATGGGCTTTGCTCATACCACATCTACTTCAAATCTAAATTTGTTTGGTTTGTGTATAGCGGTTTTCAAATGAGTGTGTACTCATTTGAAAACAAAAAATCAGTCCCAGTAAGAGTTTTGAGTTTTCATTTTGCCGTAGGCAAAATGAAAACCGCTATATTGTCGCCTTGGTTAGGAGTTTTGAATCAATGTAACCTTCTGTTCGGCTTTTTCGAGATATTCACGGCAATACTGTGATCGCTGCATTCCTTCTTCATAGAGCTTCAGCATTTCATCGAGAGCCGCTTCCCCATCATCGAGAATTTCCACAATTTCTTCGAGGCGTTGCAACTGTTCCTCAAAGGAGAGAGCTTCTAGATTTTTTTGGACATCATTCAGTTTGGTCATATACTTTCTTGATTACTTCCTCGATGCTAGCTTGGGCGATTTCAGAACTTCTGACGATTTCCACTTTAGCAAATGTCCCCGCCAATTCCGAAAGAGATTCGTCATTAGTCAGTAAGTGATCGCCTAATTTTAAGAGCGCAAAACCACGTTGTAAGGGGGATAGGGGATACAGCGATCGCAAATGGGCAGTAATGCTATCGAGTTTAGTCGTGGATTGTCGGAGATGACGGGAAAGCGATTTTTGCATGGACTGCTCGGCTGCATCTAACTGTTGAGCGCGATCATGGAGGCGATCGCGAAAGTTTTGTAGAGCATAGCTATTGGTAAGGGAATTTAATCTTTGGTGATAATTGTGCATTTCTTGCTGTACGCTGCGAGTGATACGACTTTCCCAAAAGTCAATCTGTTGCATGAGCGTATCGCGATCGCATTGAGACACAATTTCTGCTGCCGCCGTAGGTGTTGCCGCCCGTAAATCAGCAACAAAATCAGCGATTGTAAAATCTGTCTCATGTCCGACTGCGGAAATAATCGGAATGGGTGAATGATAAATGGCTTCGGCAACAGGCAAAGTATTAAACGCCCAAAGGTCTTCAATCGAGCCACCACCTCGCCCCACAATCAAAACATCGGCATCTGTGGCTTGCAAAGTAGCGATCGCTTTCGCAATTTCATTGGGTGCATCTTCGCCTTGGACTGTGGCTGGACAGAAATAAATCTGACAATGGGGCGATCGCCTATTTAATGTGCTGAGAATGTCTTGAATCACAGCTCCCGTTGGGGAAGTGACAACTCCAATTTTGAGGGGCAAACTGGGAATATCGCGTTTGTGTTCAGGATCGAAATAGCCACGTGCTGCTAATTCTTCCTTGAGGGCTGCAAAGGCAAGATAGAGATCACCCTCACCTGCGGCACTCATGCGCTCGCAATCAATCTGATACTTGCCACGTGGAGCATACACCGTCAATCGTCCCTGTACGACTACCTGTAATCCATTTTTGGGACGAAAGGATAAACTGCGACTAGACCACATTACACAGTCAATCTGTGCCGAATCATCCTTAAGGATGAAATAGCGATGTCCAGAAGCTGCAGTCATAAAGCCTGAAATTTCCCCCTTGACGCGCACAGTCCCAATTTCTTCGCGCAACAAAAGCGTAATTGCCTGCGTCAAATTAGCTATAGTAATCGCCTCTTTAGAACTGCCCATAACCTCTTCTGCAATCCGTCCTATGAATACTTTTTTGAAATCTCTAACCTATTCTATGCTGCTCCTAAGCAGCTTGCCATTTTTCGCCCATGCTCAAGTCCCTGTGGATGCTCAAGGTAACTACTATCGCAATGAAACCTCTGTCCAAGCTGAAAATAACAGTAGTAAGCAATCGCCTGGGTCTCTCTGGTTAGTAAGAGTTGATGGGCTAAACTGTAGACAATTAGCAAGTATTGATAGCCCAATAGTGCGAGTTTATGCTGCAGACTCGTTGCTAGAGGTAGAGATGTATCGTGGTGGCTCCGATGAGGTTTTAGTTAATCCTCTCGATTACAATGGCAAGCCTTGGATGCCAGTACGTGGAATAAGAAGCGAAGATGTGTGTTTTGTTCGGGCTAATAGTCGCTACATCCAGCCATTAACTCCCAGATAATTAGATTACGCAGCCTGTTACGATGCAATCACGACATAGGAAATTGCTCTTTATTAATCCAGAATTTACAGTGCTATGCCGTAGTATCATAGAATGCAGTAGTCAAGGATCGTCTAACACTTTTGGTTATCGATCACAACTACCTAAGTTTTAAATAAACTTAAAAAAACACCTTCAAAAATAAGAGTTACAGACAGTTGTGGAACTTTCTTTAAAGAGTGAATATGCAATCTTGGCTATGCTGGAGCTAGCGAATCATTTTGCGATCGATCAACCTCTCCAGATTCGTCAAATCGCTAACCTACAAAATATCCCTGATCGCTATTTGGAGCAGTTACTTGCCACACTAAAACGTCAGGGACTTGTTAAAAGTCAGCGTGGATCAAAAGGGGGATATATCTTAGCGCGTGAGCCTTGGGAAATTAGCTTGTTGCAGATTATTCAGGGCATTGAGGGTTATGAGCCGATCACGGAAAACAATAACAAGTTAGGTCAAGAGAGTGCATCTCTGTCAGTAATTCGTGAAGCATGGGAGGCTGCTCAAAAGGCAGCTTCTCATGTTTTAGATAGCTGTACATTGAAGGATCTTTGCGATCGCCAGCGCCAGCGCCAAATTGCCACTACAATGTATTACATATAAGTTTTAATATTACATATAAGTTTTAGGCAGCTTGGCAAAATAAGTTATAGCCTATTGAGGTTTTGAGTAGTACAGAAATATTTTTAAAAGTGGCGCTAAGTGCCACTTTTAAAAATATTTCTAGGTTTTTAGTTTACATATGTCTAGCAACTTAATTGCTCTACAGCAAGTTTCTCGTTTCTCAGGAAAAACTTTGCTAAAGAAAACTATTTTCATTTGTAAATGACTAGCCATTAGTAAACGAAACTATAGATAAAATTATTTCAGTCTATTGCTTTACATAGTAATGTTTATATGTTTATCAAGTCGGGAAGATTGCAGGAATAAATCTATGAAAATGGCAAAAGCTATTGCAGTTTTCCATTGAAATAATTTAACCAATTTTTGTTCATTAGTCTAAGTATCTGGTGGTCATCTGTGAACGTAACAACACTCACACCCTCTCAGTTGAAATTAGCAATTGTGCCTAATCCATTAGTAGTTAATCCTAATGTGATGGTCACAGATGCAATCTATCAAATGACTAATGAGCGATCACGATGTAATGTCTATGTAGGCTTTAGCCCTATTGATGAGCAATATGCAGAATGGCGCTCAAGTTGTGTATTGGTAGTAGAAGACGGACAGGTAATAGGCATTCTGACCGAACGAGATATTATCCATCTCAGTGCTAAATATGTTTCTCTCGATCATCTGATCATCCGCGATGTGATGACATCTTCGGTTGTCACCCTACCTGAGGCAAACTTTACAGATCTCCTTCAGACCATCAACATACTTCAGCAGCATCATATCCACCATTTGCCTATCGTCAATGATCAAAATTGTGTCGTCGGTCTAATTACCCATGAAAGTTTGCGTCAAATCTTTAGCCCTGTTAATCTCTTGCGGTTACGCATTGTTGCGGATGTGATGACTCAAGATGTAATTTGTGCAGCCCCGACGATTTCAATGCTAGGGATTGCCAAGTTGCTATCAAAAAATAATGTTAGTTGCGTCATCATTGTTGAACCAATTGTTCTTCAAGATAATCTATCTGAGCGGCAGTTACAACGCCCAGTGGGACTAGTTACAGAACAAAATCTTGTACAGTTTCAAGGATTGGGCTTAAGCCTCGAAAATTGCACAGCAGCATCGGTGATGAGTACACCTGTTTTTGAGATCGCCCCAGATGATTCGCTATTATCAGCACAGGAGTTGATGGACAGGCAGTTGATTCGTCGATTAGTGGTCACAGGGAAACAGGGTGAACTATTGGGAATCATTACTCAGAGTAGTTTGTTGCAGTATCTGAATCCATTGGAACTATACAACTTGGCAGAAATTTCAGAAAGTAAGGTGTTGTGCCTCGAAATGGAGAAAATGGCGCTACTGGAAAACCGCAATACTCATTTAGAGCAAGAGCTAGAAGTTCGTACCAATTCTCTAATCACTAAAGTTGCAAAGGAAAAACTAGTTAACGAAATTGCCAGTCACATTTGTCACTCCCTTAATCTCCAAGAGATTTTGGATATCTGCGTGGCGGAAGTGCGCGAATTTATCAAGTGCGATCGCGTATTGGTATATCAATTTCAGCCTGACTGGAGTGGTCTCATTCTTGCGGAATCGGTAGAAGATGGTGTTATGACAGCCTTAGGTAGCCAGATTAATGACTTTTGTTTTCATAATCGGGAGATCGCTTCATATAACAAAAATCAACCCATCTTGGTAAATAATATCTATGCTGTCGGTTATACCGCATGCCATATTGAACAACTAGAAAGATATCAAGTTAAAGCAAATCTTGTTGTTCCGATTAGCTTGTCTGGTCAGTTATGGGGACTGTTAATTGCTCATCAATGTCATGACTATCGCCATTGGCTGAGTGATGAAGCAAGGCTTTTGCAGGATATTTCTGTACATTTAGCGATCGCTATTCAACAATCCCTAACCTATCAGCAAGTCCAGACTCAATTAGCAGAACGTCAAAGGGCAGAAATTTTAATCCAGCAGCAAGTATCGGAATTGAGAGAATGGCAGCATCGCTATGAATCAGCAGGTAGAGCAAGTGGACAAATCTTATATGAGTATGATTTCATTAATGGGGTGATAACTTGGGGCGCAAATACAGAGCTTATCCTTGGATATACTCATGCTGAGTTACCACTTAGTTTGCAGGGATGGATAGACATAATTCATCCAGACGATCAGCCACATTTTCAGCAAGTTCTTGAATCTACTCGAAGCGATAGAAGTAATTTCTTTGCTCAATATCGTGTCAGACATCAGCGTGGACATTACATTTGGATGGAAGACCGCAATCAATTGTTTTCTAATTCTGAGGGTGAAGGATTTGGTGTAATTGGGATGATTGCGGATATTAGTGATCGCAAGCAATCAGAAGACGCGCTTAAGGCAAGTGAAGCCCATCAACGCGCTTTAATTCAAGCAATACCCGATCTATTCATGCGGGCTAATCGAGAAGGATTCTATTTAGAGATTGCCAACATTCCTGAGCAGCATCGCGTTGTGGGTAATTTAGAGAATATGGGAGGTACCCATGTATCAGAGACTCTACCACCTAACTTAGCTCAAAAGCGTAAGGAGTTTATCGAGCATTCCTTGAAAGCCCAGTCATTGCAGACCTATGAGCAGGATTTTTCGACAGAAGGCTATATTCACATTGAGGAAGTGCGCGTTGTTCCTTATAACGATAATGAGGTATTGCTACTCGCTCGCGATATTAGCGATCGCAAACAAAATGAACTAAAGCTTGCGGAGAGTGAAGCGCGTTTCCAGAAGATCGCGGCAACTGTCCCAGGGATACTCTATACATTGGTGCAAAATCCTGATGGATCTGTAGAGTTCACTTACATTAGTCCTCCCGCAGCAGAAATTTTAGAAATCGATATTGCTGAAGCCTTGACTGATTCTAATCTTCTCCTTAACCAAATACATCCAGATGATCTAGCAGGTTATATTGCGGCTGGCGAAAAAAGTCTCACCAATATGCGAAACTTTCAGCATGAATGGCGGATTATCACACCATCAGGAAAAACGAAATGGCTGCAAGCTAACGCCCAAATTGAAAGATTAAAGAATCAACAAGTTAGTTGGGTAGGAATCATTCTAGATGTGACTGAACGCAAACAAGCAGAAAATGAATTAAAAAGAGCTGAACAACTCTTTAGAGAAGCTCAGCGTATAGCCCATTTAGGAAATTGGGAACTAGATTTAGTTGAGAATACGCTGTATTGGTCGGATGAAACCTTTCGGATTTTTGAGATTGATCCACAACAAGCTACTGTATCCTATGACATGTTTCTCAATGTAGTGCATCCTGATGATCGTGAAATGGTTGATACTGCCTATAAAAATCCTCTAAGCGATCGCACTTCCCACAAAATTATCAATCGCCTCTTGATGCCCGATGGCAGAATTAAATATGTGCAAGCCCAATGCGAGACTATGTATGCCGAAGATGGTAGCCTGATCCGATCGCAAGGAACAATAATTGACATCACTAGTTTGAAGATGGCAGAATTAGAACTCGAACGTATCAATATAGATCTAGAAGAGCGTGTCAACGAACTAGTCCAAGAACGCGAAACCCGCTATCGAACTCTCATGGATGGAGCCAGTGATGCGATTGTACTAGCGGATATACAGGGGAAAATTTTGGAAGTGAATAGCAAAGCTGAGAAGCTATTGGGCTATAGTCGTGAAGAATTTGCAGCTATGCACTTTACCCAACTGCAACCTCCAGAGGGTTTACCCGAAATTGCCACCCTCTTTGAGCAGATCACGAATCAAGAAATCGCGCAAGTATTTGGGGTGAATTTTGTAACCAAGCATGGAGATGTCATCCCCGTTGATATTTCAGCTTCAGTGATCGAATTTGACAGCAAGCCCATCGTTCAAGGTATTTTCCGTGATATTCGCGATCGCCAAAAGATTGAACGAGCCTTACGTGAGAGCGAAGAACGTTTCCGTCGGATGTTTGATTCTAACGTGGTCGGGATGCTCTTTGCTGATTTTCAAGGACGTATTATCGATACAAATGATCGTTTCTTGGAGATGATTGGATACTCTAGGCAAGAGCTAGAGTCTGGGACAATTGATTGGATAGCTATAACACCAGAAGAATATCTAGCTAAAGACTATGAGTGCATGGAGCAATTAATTAAATATGGAGAAGTTACTCCTTGGGAAAAGGAATATTATCGTAAAGATGGTAGTCGAATTGCAATTTTGATTGGGGCTGCATTGTTGCAAGGAAGCAATAATGAAGCCATCTGTGTAATTATTGATATTAGTGATCGCAAACAATCGGAAGATCAACTCCGTAGCCTCTCCAATCGTCTCAATCTATCTCTACAGGCTGGAGCGATTGGTTCTTGGGAGTGGAACTTAAAGGATGAGATAGTTTGGGATCAACGCAGCTATGAGATTTATGGCTTACAAAGCCTAGATCACCCTGCCACCTATCAGGACTGGTTAACAATTCTACATCCCGATGATTTCCTACCAATCAATCAAAAATTACAAGAAATAATCACAGGGAAACGGGAAATTGATATGGAGTTTCGCATTCACCGACCTGATGGTGCATTGCGTTGGATCAGGTCGATGGCGTTAGGACACTTTGATGCTCAAGGTCAGCTTGTCAAACTAACAGGAATTAACCAAGACATCACTGATCAAAAACAAGCAGAAGAGCAACTGCAACAGCAGGCTATGCAAAAGCAACTTCTCTTGACGATTACCCAAGCAATTCGCCAATCTCTTGATACTGAAGATATTCTCTATACAGCCGTAGCGGAAGTAAGACATCTATTAAAGGCAGATCGTGCTGCTATCTATCGCTTTCATGCTGATAGTATGGGTGAATTAATTATTGAATCTAAAATTGATGGGTGGGTGGAACTATTAGGTACTCATGTACAAAAAATTTGGGAAGACATCTACCTCCAAGAAACCTATCTCAGCAGATTCCGTCACTATGAAACCATGACGGTTAATGATATCTACCAAGCTGACTTACAACCCTATCACATTGACCTATTAGAACAATTCCAAGCGAGAGCCTATGTAATCTCACCAATTTTTGTAGGTGATAGCATCTGGGGACTCTTTGCGATGTATCACAATAGCCAGCCCTATGTTTGGGAAACATGGGAAGTTGAACTATTAGAACAAATTGCCAGTCAATTAGCGATCGCTATTTACCAAGCCAATCTCTATCAACAAGTCCAAACAGAGCTAAAAATTCGTCAGCAAGCTGAAGCTGCTATAGTCCAGCAACTCAATCAACAACGTACTCTAGGCGCGATTACTCAACGCATTCGCGAATCCCTCGACCTTAATGAAATTCTTGAAACCGTAACCCAACAGGTCAAAGAAGTTTTGCAATGCGATCGCGTAATTGTCTTCCGTATCTATAATGATGGTCGCTGTCAAATTGTCGAAGAAAGTGTGTCCAGTGAATTTGTCAGCCTCAAAAAACAACATTGGGAAGACGAAGTTTGGGTTCAAGAAATTCTCGATTGTTACTGGCAAGGTCAACCTCGCATTGTTCCTGATATGATTAATAGTACTTGGACAGATTACTTGGTGGAAGATTCCTGCGAAGGTTTGTTCCAGTCGAAAATTGTCGCCCCGATCCTACAAGAGCTTCATGCTCAAAAAAATTATCGTGGGGTTACTTCTTCCCAAGAAAATAAACTATGGGGAGTTTTAGTAGTCCATGCTTGCCAATCAAAAAGGATCTGGCAGGATGAAGAAGCACAGCTACTCCAACAAATCGCCAACCAATTAGCGATCGCCATTCAACAAGCCAGCCTATTTGAGCAAGTCCAACGTGAATTAAGCGATCGGCAAAAAGCTCAACAGCAACTAACGCGCACTAATCAACAGTTAGCTCTCTCCAACCAAGAACTAGCCCGTGCAACCCGACTCAAAGACGAATTTCTTGCCAATATGAGCCATGAGTTGCGGACTCCTCTCAATGCAATTTTAGGTATTACCGAAGGTCTATGTGAAGAAGTATTTGGGAGTCTCAACGATCAACAGAAAAATGTCTTACAAACTATTGAAAAGAGCGGTAACCATTTATTAGAACTGATTAATGACATTCTTGATCTCGCTAAAATCGAATCTGGCGAAGTGACTTTAGAAGTTGCGTTGACCAATATCCATCAACTCTGTCAATCTAGTGTAGTTTTTATCAACCAACAGGCAATCCAAAAGAAATTACAACTGACTTTAAATATTGGCTCTCAACTGCCAGATCTCATTATTGACGAACGAAGAATTCGCCAAGTATTAATTAATCTCCTCAATAATGCTGTAAAATTTACCCCATCAGGAGGATGTATTAGTCTAGATGTAAACTTGGAATCTAAACCCATGCTCAATATCCATGATAGTATTAGTGAAAATATTAGACATTGGGTAACATTTGTAGTAACTGATACGGGCATAGGCATTACATCTGAAAATCTGAAAAAATTATTTCAGCCATTTATCCAAGTCGATAGCGCCCTTAACCGTCAATATGAAGGTACTGGCTTAGGTTTAGCCTTAGTCAAGCGCATTGTTGAACTGCATGGCGGTCATGTTCATGCATCTAGCGAATTTGGTGTTGGCAGTCGCTTTATGATTTCACTTCCCTATTTCGCTGACACACTCCCACCTACCTTACTAAATCATCTTCAGATCCCGTAGAATCTATGTCCACCATCGATAATAACGAAGATGCCATTTCGCCACCACTAATTTTATTAGCGGAAGACAATGAAGCTAATATAATTACTATTTCTGCATATCTCCAAGCGAAGGGCTATCGACTGATTATCGCAAAGGATGGTCAGGAGGCAGTTGATTTGATACTCTCAGCATCTCCAGATTTAGTATTGATGGATATCCAAATGCCAAGTATGGATGGTATCGAAGCAATCAAGCTAATCCGTAACAAGAATAATCTAACGGACTTACCGATTATTGCCCTGACAGCTCTTGCTATGGCAGGCGATCGAGAGAAATGTCTAGAAGCAGGCGCAACCGACTATATGAGTAAACCGATCAAGCTCAAGCAACTTGCTGCTACAATCCAACAGTACTTGTAATTTGGGAGAATTTTTCTTTCTAGCAAAATTCTCCCAAATTACAAATAAATTTTGTGAGATAATCGGTTCCCAGTTGTACTTGTATGGAAGTTATTTAATACTCAAACATAATAGCATTCATAAATTATTTGTAAATTTCTAGGTTTGTGGAAGCGCACCCTGAGTTTGATAATGCCATTTGCGCCTCGCAAATGGCGGTGTATAGCGGTTTTTCAAATGAGTACACACTCATTTGAAAACCGCTATATCAAAGGTGGCTGAGCGTAGTCGAAGCCACTGATATCTATGCCTCAAACAAGACTCAAAAAACTTATGAGTGCAAGGACTCAAATTTAGAACTGAGTTCAGCGATCGCTACGGCTTCCTGCTCACCTGATTCCAGCCACTTGACTTGAACTTGACCTGCTGCGATTTCGCTATCACCGATTACCAACGCAGCCTTAGCCTTGGCATTACTAGCCCGTTTGAACTGTTTATCAAACTTCGCACCACTGAGATCGAGTTCCACAGTAAATCCTACTTTACGGAGCGTTTGAGCGATTAATAGAGACTTCGTTTCTGCCTGTTCACCTCGCGAAATCACGTAGAAATCGATCGCTGCTTGTTTTTGCTCATCAACCTGTTGCATGAGAATGACTAAACGCTCTAAGCCGATCGCCCAACCGACCGCAGGTACATCTGCTCCGCCGAGTTCGGCTATTAAGCGATCATAGCGACCACCTCCACAGACTGCTGACTGTGCACCGAGTTGATTGGATTGAATCTCGAAAGCCGTGCGAGTGTAGTAGTCAAGCCCGCGCACAAGACGGGGGTTAATCCGATAGGCAATTCCCAAATCTGTTAAGAGATTTTGAACTTTCTCGAAATGTTGCTGGGAGTCGAGGCTGAGATAGTCGAGAATGCTGGGCGCATCTTGAGAGATTTCTTGAGTGCGTTTGTCTTTGCTATCGAGGATACGGAGAGGATTGCGGGTGAGGCGATCGCGGGAATCCACATCAATTTCCTCAACAAAAGGCGTGAAATACTCTACCAAAGCCTGACGATAGGCAACCCGATCTTCGGAACTGCCAACTGAATTCAGATCAACCACGAGATCAGTCAAACCGACGGCTTGCAAAAAATCACTGGCGATCGCGATCACTTCGGCATCAGCACGCGGATCAGCACTTCCTAATACTTCTACTCCTAATTGGTGAAATTGACGCTGACGACCTGCTTGAGGACGTTCGTAGCGAAACATTGCCCCCATATACCAAAGTCGCTGAACACCACCTTGAGCAAACAATTTATTTTCAATATAGGATCTCGCTACTCCTGCTGTCCCTTCGGGTCGTAAAGTCAGAGAACGATCACCTCGATCATTAAAGGTGTACATTTCTTTGCCGACAATATCAGTGTTTTCACCGATGCCCCGTGCAAATAGCTCAGTTGCCTCAAAAATAGGGGTACGAATTTCGGTATAGGCGGCTTGCTTAAGGACTTGACGCGCAGTTGTCTCTAACTGCTGCCAGTAATAAATTTCGGGGGCGAGGATGTCGCGAGTGCCGCGTGTGACCTGAAGTGGAGACATGGATACTAACGTGTGATTTACAGGAAACTGTGATTATTCCAGAATACAGAGTTTTTGGTCATCAAAAACTTCAATATTTATTGAAAGTATTGTCAAGCAATCGTTTCTCGCAAATAGGACGAGATCCAAAACAGCTATGCTTTGAAGTAAGATTGCGATCGCACTGTACATTCAGACGGTAACAAATCTAGGTAGAATCTGCATAGTGCCAGTTAACCTCAGCTAGTTAATTTAAATAGTCCTTATGCCAGAAGATAACGCGAACATCCAGCAAACAACCCAAGCGGCTAATGAAGCAGTATTTAATGAGGTGCTAAAAAGTGTAGAAATTGATCCTGCTTTGCTAGCGGAACTCGGAGAAGTGACCAATGATCCCGAACAGGCGATCGATACCGCAATCCGTCAATGGCTACAACGTCGTGCTATCAAGGAAGCTGATCGCTCTCGTCCCTTGACGATGAACCCTGTTGTGCCTCCGCGTGGCGAGTGGAATGACTAGGAGCATTAACTAAAGCTCTATTTTTTGCTAATTTTCTCAATCAAAACCTAAGACTGATTCGCTATGCTGCATAGGCTGATCCCCAAGATTTATGTTTGAATTTTTGATCCAAAATAAGCTGCTCGTGATGATTGGGCTATCTCAATTTGTTTTAGTTCTCGTGATGTTCATGATCATTAATCTTAGTCAGCGTAAGCTAGGCAAATCGGATATGGGCAACAATAGACTTAAATCCAATACCAGTCCCACGTCATCGGCGGCGATCGCTGTCAGTCGCCTCAATGCTGTTCTCAAACCCATAGATAAGGCAAAAGGTGACGCATCCAGTATTCGTAATATTCATGAGCTAAATACGTCAACTTTAATTGATTTACCAGAATTAATTACAGATATGCAGAACGAGACAGTCGATCACCATGACGCTAACCCTGAATCTGATATGTACAAAGTTGCGATTTCCCCAGATTTATTTACAGAACTGTTGGAAATCTCGAATAATCCTGCGGAAACGGTAGATGAAGCTATTCGCTGGTGGCTACGTCGGCGTACTTTAAATGACCTAGAGACATCCATTGATCGCCGTGATCGCCTAAGTTCAAGATCCTATAGATCCAATCGATCGCAACAAGAATTGTGGAATGACTAGCTGTGAGTGCATCCCCCTTTGATATTGTTGTTGGGCAATCGCAAGCAATCACTTTACTAAAGGCTGCGATCAAACGCGATCGCATTGCCCCTGCCTACTTATTTGCAGGTGCAAGTGGTGTGGGGCGCAGTAAAACTGCCTCAGCATTTGCAGAAATTTTATTAGGTGATCGCAAGTCCGCAAATCGACTGAGCGATCGCAATCATCCTGATTTACTTTGGGTCGAGCCGACCTATCTAGATAAGGGCAAAATGCTAACAGCTAAGGAAGCAGAGGCAGCAGGGTTAAAACGTCGCGTCTTGCCCCAAATTCGCATTGAGCAAATTAGGGAAATTAGTGAATTTGTCAGTCGGGCTCCCCTCGAATGCAAGCGATCAGTGGTGGTTATCGAAGAAGCACAATCCATGGCAGAATCGGCTGCTAATAGCCTCCTCAAAACCCTCGAAGAACCTCTCTACGCTACCATTATCTTGATCGTTCCCGATGCAGGCTCGATTTTGCCTACGCTCGTCTCTCGATGCCAACGCATTCCTTTCACTAGACTAAACCAAGCCCAAATGCAGGAAATTCTCACCCGTGAAGGACATACAGATATTCCCCCCGATGTGGTGTCACTTGCCCAAGGTTCCGCAGGACAAGCGATCGATTCATTTGAGAGATTTAAAAGTATTCCCATCGAATTGTTAAACTCCGTGCGCCACATCCCTCAAGAGCCCCGTAATGCAATGATGATCGCTAAACAAATTACTAAAGATTTAGAAGTCGATTTGCAACTTTGGCTGATTGACTATTTGCAAAATTATTTTTGGGAACAACAAAAGTCGAAATCCATCTTGCAACATCTTGATAAGGCAAGAGAATTAATTGCTCGTTATGTTCAGCCTCGACTAGTTTGGGAAGTGACACTTCTACAAATTGCAGGCAAAATTTAAGAGATGAGCGCTACAAGCCATTGCCGATCGCAAAGAAAGCAGACCAGTAACTCGGATGACTAAACTTTTCTGATTTAATCAGAGCAACTTGCGCCCTATGCAAAGCCTCAATCGGTGAGACATCGCCTTTTTGCAGTTCCTGATAAAAAGCCGCCATCAAAGCCTGAGTCCCTTCATCACTAACAGACCAGAGAGAAGCGATCGCCTGTTTTGCCCCTGCCTTTTGAACTTGATAACCAAAACCTAGGATTTCAACGCCATCGCCAAGCTTACCAACACCAGTCTGACAAGCACTCAACACAATCAACTCTATATTCGGAATCTCCCAATCAGTGATTTCATGGAGCTTGATTTTGTCACCATTGCCGAAGATGATGAAAGAGTCGTCAGGTGTACCCGTATTAAACTCAGCATGGGTTGCAAGATGGAGAATATTATGATTTTTGAACTTAGATTCGATCGCTTGGCGGCTAAATTGATCTTCGATGAGGGTGACTGAGCTATTGAATGAATTAGCGATCACTTGAACTTCTTTGATCGAGGCAGGCAATGCAGTTTGTCCAAACTTTTTCTCTCCAGCCTTGCCGCCAAACGCGCCTGCGAGGATATTGGGCTTAGTATTTAGTTTTGAGGCAAAATCGAAGAGGCTATAGGCAATCAGATTATTAATGCGGTATTTCTCTGCTAGCCATTGTTTCCCGTCATAGAGAGCAGCTAAGGGAATATAACGTAGTTGTCCATCTGGTGCATAGAGGATCGTTGTAGATTTGGCTTGGACGAGTTCGGCTTCGATGGTTTTAATCAGCAACTTGTAGAGTTGTGCTGAAGGTTCTTTGAAGTCTTCGGAACCAGTATCAATGAGTGCAGTTCTAAAATCAGTCACTAGGTTTTCTAGTTCTTTTTGCGATATTTTGACGGTACGGCTGATAGGGATGGTGTTGGGTGAGAAGAGAATTAACTCCAATCGATTACCAAGAATTAGAGGATAAAATAGGATTGTTCCCTGAGGGATTTGTTTCAGATAGTCGGGTACTTTATTAAGCTCTGCTTTAGGCAGTTGTTGAATCTGATTGTCAAGTTGCTGATTAAGTTCAGGAATTGACTTTTTGCTAAGATCTGATAGCTGATTACTAATCGCTTTTTCTGGCTCTAATATCCTAATTCCTTGCGCGGTGCGATCGCTACCTTTGATATTTTTAAAATAGCCCTCTAGTTCTTGCACCTTCAGTAAATCAAGGACTTGTAATGCTTCCATAACTCGTCCTTGTTGGAGTAAGAGATCTGCGAGATGACGATAGCGATCAGCTACGGTGGCTAAATAGGATTGGCGATCCGCTTGGGCGAGATTACGAATATCCTTACGGATAGCTTCGGTGATATTGATCGAAGACTTGTAGAATGCGATCGCTAAGTGATTTTGACCAAGATTTACTAAAGTAGCGGCAATCTCAGCATTTGCCTTCGCTTCTCCCCTACGTTCACCAATTTCTCGCACAACGGTGAGATGCTGCTGATACAAATCTAATGCTTTTTCATATTGTTTGAGGGCATAGTAAGCATTGCCCAAATTTCCTAAGGTTGCACCTTCCGCTTGACGGTCTTTGATATTACGGACAATCTCTAGAGTCTGTTGTAGGTAATCAATGGCTTTTTGGTATTGTCCAATGTTATTAAAGGCGCTACCCAGATTTCCTAAAGCTGTAGCCTCTCCATTGCGATCGCCAATTTGCTGATAGATGACTAGCGCCTGTTGATAGACCTCAGTGGCTTGCTGGTGTTTATTTAAGTATCCATAGGCATTACCTAAATTTTCGAGCGCTTTCGCTTCAGCACGACGATCTGCGATCGCTCGAACAAGCTGTAAACTCTGCTGAAGCCATTCCACTGCTTTTTGATATTGACCTAAATAAGCATAAGTATTGCCAATATTTCCCGTAGCATAGGCTTCTCCTTGGCGATCGCCGATGTTCTTGGTGGCAGCCAAATATTGCTGATAGAAGTCTAAAGCTTTTTGATATTGTCCTAATGCCACATAGTCATTGCCTAAGAGACCAAGGCTGAGGCTTTCTCCTTGGCGATCGCTGAGGTTTTGAGAAATCTTGAGCGCTTGCTGATGATGGTCAATTGCCTTTTGATATTGACCTAAAGCAAAGTAAGTCGCTCCTAAATTATTAAGTACTTTCACTTCCAAATAGGGAATCTGCCATTGCCTTGCAAGTTCAAGACTTTGGTTAAAAGAACTAATGGCGTGATCGTATTGACTAAAAATCACGTAGATGTTGCCAATCAATAGGCGCATATTGGCTTGATTGGGATAGTCATTGATTTCTTGATAGATCTGTAATGCCTGCTCAGCAGATGTCAAAGATTCACGAAATTGGCTCAACTGAAACTGTTGAATGGATTGATTAAATAGGTGAGCGGCTTCAATTTTGCGTGATTGCGCCTGTGCCGTCATCACTGCCACATCAGTCGGCGACACCATGCCCACCATTCCCGTCACAGCCACAACCATCAATCCATAAAACCGTGAAGCCATAGGTCAAGGAAAAAGTAGAAAGGTAAAAGGAAAAAGTGGGTTAGCTTTGCTGCTTTTGAGGACAATTACATCCTAAACCCTACGATCCTCATAGCCAACATATCACCTAATTTTCTTGCTTCTTCATCTTACTGATTTTTTTAACCATTCATCAGACACAAAAAAATTCTGTAGGGGCAAAGCATTACCGTCATCATTTAGGCATATCACCACAATCTCCAAACGGTAATGCTGCGCCCAAACCTCCCGCAGATAGAGATAACCTATAAACCGCCAAGAGGGTCAAGCATTTGCGTACAGAGATTTCTTGAGAAGTTTAAAAATTGTGGTGCAAATGCTTGCCCCCTTCACCTTATAGCGGTTTTCATTTTGCCGTAGGCAAAATGAAAACTCAAAACTCTTAATGGGACTGATTTTTTGTTTTCAAATGAGTACACACTCATTTGAAAACCGCTATACTTACCAACCATGCTTCCAAATTCGCCTTTACCGAAAATTTGGGTACAACAATCAACCTCAGAGTTCCTAGACCTAGCATAAAACTCAACATGTTTTTGAAACTGGATTTCTACACACAAAAAAAGTTACTAAACTTAGCAAATTACTGTATGAAAATTACAAGCGATTATCTATGACGAGTTCTATAGGCAAAAGTCTTGCTATGTATAGCGATTAGACTTCCATATTAGCTACTATTTCTATCTTTTACTAATTGCTATAGACGATACTTCTCATTAATAGTGCTGTGTGACAATAAACACTGTACAACGTCGATAGAACTAGCCTAAGATCGAAACAAATGCATAATCAACATTTGCGATCGCAAAGCATTTGATTATCCTCAAAGTTTCCCAAAGTTGGTGATAAACCTATGAGCGCTGTAATTAATCCACAAGAGTTAACAGGACTCTCAGAACAGGAAGTTAGCCAACGCCTTCAATCTGAGGGATATAACGAATTGCCAGCTAGCGATCGCCGCAATATTTGGGGGATTATTTTGGAAATTGCTAGCGAACCAATTTTCTTACTATTACTTGGTTGTGGCGGTATTTATCTATTTCTTGGTGATGCTCAGGAAGCATTGATATTACTAGGTTTTGTGTTTTTTATTGTGGGGATTAATCTCTATCAAGAACAAAAAACAGAGAAATCCCTCGAAGCTTTGCGCGATCTATCTAGTCCTCGCGCCCTTGTCATTCGCAATGGAGAACGTAAACGGATCGCAGGTCGAGAAGTGGTGCGGGGGGATTTGATTGTAATTGCGGAAGGCGATCGCATTCCTGCGGATGGCATATTGCTCTGGTCAACGCATCTCACTGTCGATGAATCACTCTTAACAGGGGAATCTCTTCCTGTGCGAAAAGTTGCGATCGATGAAAGTTTACCTTTACCCATCAATCGTGCTGGTGGTGACGATTTGCCCTATGTCTATTCAGGAACTTTAGTGGTACAGGGACAGGCGATCATTGAAGTCCAAGCCACTGGCTCCAAAACGGAAATGGGCAAAATCGGTAAGGCTCTCCAAACGATTGAGCAGGAAGATTCTAAGCTGCAACGGGAAACGCGGCAGATTGTTAAACAATTAACGATTTTGGCGATCGCTATTTGTATCATTGCCGTGGTGATTTATGGAATTACTCGCGGCGATTGGTTGCATGGTGTATTAGCAGGCTTAGCTCTAGGAATGGCAATTTTACCCAATGAAATCCCTGTAGTTCTCGCCATCTTTTTAGCATTGGGTGCATGGCGATTTTCGCGACAAAATGTCCTCACACGACGGATTCCTGTTGTCGAAACCCTTGGCTCAGCAACTGTCCTTTGTGTAGATAAAACAGGAACGCTCACTCTCAATCAAATGACAGTGCAGCAATTATTTGTTTATCAAGAAGGTTCGCAAAATCCTGCTTTTTACGATCTCACCTTACATGAGCGAGAAGCCTTGCCAGAGGATTTCCACCGACTAATTGAATATGGCATTCTCGCCAGTCGCAAAGATCCCTTTGACCCAATGGAAAAGGCTCTGAAATTAGTGGGTTCTCAGCTACTAGCAGGTACAGAACATCTCCATGATGAGTGGAATACCTTGCGCGAATATCCCTTATCAGGAGAGTTACGCGCGATGTCCTGTGTTTGGGAACCTATCGCAGGTGGTGCAAAGGAAATTGCTGCTAAAGGAGCGCCCGAAGCGATCGCTGATCTTTGTCATTTTAGTCCTGAGCGGCTCACGGATTTGGAGCTACAGGCAAATATCATGGCGGCGGCTGGGTTACGGGTACTTGGTGTTGCCAAGGGCTACCTTTCTCCTAATAGTCCAAGGCATCGACCACCTACGGATGGTTCTCTACCTTTACGCCAGCATGATTTTGATTTTGAATTTATTGGCTTAGTGGGCTTAGCCGATCCCGTGCGTGCTTCGGTTGCCCCAGCGATCACCGAATGTTATCAAGCAGGAATTCGGGTCGTGATGATTACAGGTGACTATCCCTCAACAGCGCAAAATATTGCCAAACAAATTGGGCTAACCAGTGGGGAAGTGATCACAGGTGCAGAACTAGAACAAATGACTGAAGACCAACTGCGATCGCGGATTCGCAGTACGAATATTTTTGCTCGTGTTGTCCCTGAACAAAAGCTCCTGATTGTGAATGCGCTGAAACAAAGCGGCGAAATCGTGGCGATGACAGGCGATGGAGTCAATGATGCACCTGCGCTGAAGGCGGCTCACATTGGTATTGCCATGGGTGGCAGAGGGACAGATGTGGCGCGAGAATCCGCAGATTTAGTGTTACTGAATGATGACTTCACCTCAATTGTGGAATCAGTGAAACTCGGTCGCCGCATTTTCGATAATCTCAAGAAAGGCATGGCATATACCCTCGCCGTTCATATACCGATCGCAGGTATATCCTTAGTTCCTATTTTCATGCAATGGTCGTTAGTACTTTTGCCAATTCATATTGCCTTCCTACATCTGATTATCGATCCCGCCTGCACGATCGCCTTTGAAGCAGAGTCCGCCGAAGCTAATGTGATGCAGCGTCCACCCCGTAATCCCAAGGAACCACTCTTTGATCGACGCACATTATGGTTATCGCTTTTCCAAGGCTTGAGCGTCTTAGTAGTGTTAGTAATTGTCTATGCGATCGCTAATTATCACGGCAAATTTGCCCCTGATATGGTCTTATGTAGTGCAGGAGCCTGTGGTGCAAGGGGCTTAGTCTTTACCACCTTAATTGTGTCTAACCTTGCGATGATTCTCACCAATCGCTCATGGACAAGAACGATCCTCCGTACGATGAAAGTTCCCAATGCTTCCATTTGGTGGATTATTTGTGGCGCGATCGCATTTCTAGGATTAATTCTATACGTTCCTTTTTTAAGGCAACTCTTCCAGTTTTCCTATCTACAATTTGAAGATTTAGCGATCGCCCTCCTATCAGGTATTGCCAGCGTTATTTGGTTTGAGTTTCTCAAATGGAAAAACGCCTAAAAAAAGCGGTACTTTGTACCGCTTTTTTGATTAGAAAATCAAGCTAATACTCAGCCCTGAGCCAACGACAAAATGTAAAGCCACTGCGATAAATCGACAATTGAGTAACAGATCCGCCTGATCGTGATTCTCGCCAATGAAGGTACATAAATTCCAAGCGATCGGTAAGCTGACCAATACGATCGCTGTCCAGATTGGGAAAAAGTTACAAGCGATTGCGATGATCGTAATTGCATAAATCACCCCACAGAGCCAAGGCAAAAGCTGAGCCGATCGCTTAGTTCCTAGTCTCACTACAGGGGATTTTTTGCCTGCTGCTAGATCATCGGCAACTTGATTGAAATGAGAACAGAACAAAATCAAGCTAGTGATAATCCCAACAATGATCGCGGCAGCAAGAGAGCCAACTGACCAAGACTTGGCTTGACTGTAATAGGCGGCGGAAACTCCTAGAGGTCCAAAGGCGAAAAAGCATAAAATTTCACCTAAGCCTTGATATCCCAAGCGAAAGGGAGGACCTTGGTAGATATAGCCCAGAAAACAACAAATGGCGATCGCACCGACCACCACCAAATCCTGCTGTAGCCATGAAATCGCGAATACGCCACCGATACCCAGCAATAAACAAATATTGGCGATCGCAAAGATCACATTTTTCCTGCCCGTGAGATTAACCACCGAATGGGCTTTATTGACATCAATCCCTGTCTCAGCATCAAATACATCATTGCAGAGATTTTCCCAAACTAAAATCAAAATTGCAGAGACCAAAAAGGTGAAAAAGATGCCCCAGTTAATTGCCCCAGTATCGCGATAGGCGATCGCTGTACCCGTGGCGATCGGTACAATTGCCACACTATACATTGGTAATTTAATCGCCGCCATCCATAGCTTGCGAGATGTCTTAGGAGATAGCTCAGGGGGAACAACGAGGCTTTTTACCATATTGGCTAAAAATGACTAAAAGACTGTAAATCTAATTTCTGTAGTTTACAGTGGTTTGCGCCCTCAATATATATGCCGTTGATGATAGAGGTGCGAAGCACCTCTATCATCAAATGTCATCAGGGTTAATCCCCATTGACCTGAGATAATTTTCTAATTTTTCCTTAGATTGACGTTCTTGCTCTTTAGCTTGACGTTCCTGCTCATTTGCTTCCCACATTGCCAAAATTGTTGATTCCGCCGCCGCGATCTTCTCGCGATCGGTTAAGTACCTTTGACCTGCTTCGTCATACCAAAATAACCATTCCCGTTCCCAGTTGGCATGATCTGCGTTTTCATAACCGAGCGCTAAACCAATCTCAGGAAGCCATACAGGATTGCCTGTTAATAGCTGATATTTTTGATTGACCAGTTGATAAACCTCTAAAGGTTGGCGTTGCTTATACCTTGATTGCTTTCCTGCTAAGGGATTGTAAATCACATAGTAAAGCACCCCAATACTTTGATAGTCCTCTAGCTTTTTCTCATATTCGCCATTGTATTTTTCGGAGACAACTTCTAGTACCAATTTTGGTAAGACATATTGTTCTTGCCATACTAAATAACTCAGACGACCGCGATCACCTGTATTGCGAGGTACACCCATTGCCAAAAAGCCATCGGGGACGATCTGCGGCTTGTTAGGGTCGTAATACACTGCCATATCCACACCAAAAAACCAATCTTGGCGATCGCCCCAAATACTGAGCAGAATATTTAATAAAAGATTAGGAATATGATTTTGAAGCTCGTTATCCACGGGGGTATCGTCACTGTGAGGCAGTTCTTCGGCAGTTGGCAAACGCTGACCAGAAATAATGACCATAGTTGTATCTCCACATGATATTACTAAACATCATACTCCCTTGCCAGTGAAGGATTAGATGTTGCGGCGCTTCGCGCCGCAACAGGAAGGGAGTAGCTATAAAAGTTTTGCTTAGAGAGAAATAGTAGTGCGAATCACTACTATTCCTCTCTTTAGATTTGCCCTAGTTTAGACAAAAAATTAGTAAATTATTAAGCTTTGCAAAGTAAGATGGATTTAAGTAATCAAAAAAATTAAACGTACAGGTACTAGAGCAATATGCGCGTGGCGATCGCTGGAGGAGGGTTAGCAGGATTATCCTGTGCCAAGTATTTGGTGGATTTAGGACATCAGCCGATATTGCTAGAGCGCAGTAACGTTCTCGGCGGCTTAGTAGCGGCATGGAAAGATGCCGATGGCGATTGGATCGAAACAGGATTACATAACTTTTTTGGCGCTTATCCCAATATGTTGCAACTGATGGGTGAGCTAAATATCCTCGATCGCCTGCAATGGAAGCGCCATGCTTTAATTTTTAATCAACCCGAAAAGCCAGGAGTGCTTTCATGGTTTGATGTACCCGATATCCCATCCCCCTTTAATATCATTGTCTCGATTCTGCGTAACAACGATATGCTCACATGGGAGCAGAAAATTCGGTTTGCGATCGGGCTAATTCCTGCAATTATTCGTGGCGATGACTACGTTGTCTCGATGGACAAATACACCTTCGAGGAATGGCTAGAAATGCGCGGCATCGGTAAGGACATTACTACCGATATTTTTATTGCCGTTTGTAAATCCCTCAAATTTATCGATCCCGATGTCATTTCCGCAACGATTCCCCTTCGCGCCCTCAACAAATTTCTCCAACAAAAAGATGGCTCAAAAATTGCCTACCTAGATGGCGCACCTCCTGAACGTCTCTGTCAGCCCATCGTCGATTATGTTGTGGCAAGAGGCGGCGAAGTGCATACAGGTGTAGCGCTCAAGGAAATTGTCACCGATCAAGATGGCAATGTCCAAAAGTTAATCGTCCAAGGTACAGACGGCTCACCTAGTCGCGAAATCTTTGCCGATGCCTACGTTTCCGCCATGTCAGTGGACGCATTTAAAAACTATATTCCTGACACTTGGCAAGGCTTGCCCTATTTTCAACAACTAGACAACCTTGAAGGCGTACCCGTAATCAGTGTGCAGATCTGGTTTGATCGCAAACTTACCGATATTGATCACACCCTATTTTCGCGATCGCCCCTGCTTAGCGTTTACTCAGATATGAGCAACTCCTGCAAGGAATATGCCGATCCTGACAAATCGATGCTAGAGCTAGTCTTTGCCCCTGCTGCCGATTGGATTGATCGCCCCAATAGCGAAATTGTGGAAGCAACCCTCAATGAACTTGCCAAACTATTTCCGCAGCATCTCCCTAGCCCTGCCAAAGTCTTAAAGTCCCATGTCGTCAAGACTCCGCGATCAATTTATACAGCCACACCCGGACGTGAACAATTCCGTCCCGGCCAAGCTACACCAATATCTAATTTCTTTTTGTCAGGTAGCTATACAGCACAACCCTTTTTTGGCAGTATGGAAGGGGCGGTACTTTCTGGTAAGCTAACAGCACAGGAAATCCATCAAGCAAGTCAAAACCCAAATCAAAAAGCAAGTCAATCTTCGGGAAGTAAAGTCCTTGGTCGAACCTCTAACCAAAACCAGTCAAATCCATCTGTCGTCAGTGCCTAAGCCGATGGGAATGCGTCAGCCAGTCAGTCTGGAGGAAGCCTACGAGATTTGTCGTTGTATTACGGCAAAGTATGCTAAGACCTTTTATCTTGGCACAATGCTGATGTCTGAAGCAAAACGGCGAGCAGTTTGGGCGATATATGCTTGGTGTCGGCGTACCGACGAGCTTGTAGATGGGATGCAGGCGGAAACTACCGATGCGGAAACGCTCTTTAACTGGGAGAAACAGCTAGAAGCGACATTTCGCGGCGATCCGATTCATGCATCAGATATTGCCCTCTCGGATACCGTTAAGCAGTACCCTATGCCCATCCAACCTTTTAAAGACATGATCTCAGGAATGCGGATGGATCTAAAGTACGATCGCTACCAAACCTTTGAGGATCTGCATTTGTATTGCTATCGTGTCGCAGGGACAGTAGGCTTGATGTCGGCAGCAATCATGGGCTTCGAGACGAAAGATCCCTCAGTAATTTGTTCGGCGACTGAAGCCGCGATCGCTTTGGGCATTGCCATGCAATTAACAAATATTTTGCGCGATATTGGTGAAGATGCTCAGCGAGGGCGAATTTATTTACCCCTTGAGGATCTACACTATTTCGACTATACCGAAAAAGATTTATTAAATGGTGTCGTCGATGATCGCTGGATCGAGTTAATGCGTTTTCAAATCCAAAGAGCGCGAGAATTTTATCAACATGCTGAGGATGGTATTTCCGCACTCTGTCGCGATGCCCGATGGCCAGTGTGGTCATCCTTAATTTTGTATCGCAATATTTTAAAAGCAATTGAAAAAAATCACTACGAAGTCTTTAAGCAGCGTGCTTTTGTCCCCAACTCTGGTAAGGTGCTAGCTTTACCTTGGGCCTGGCTCAAAGCTCAGACATGTTAATAAAAAAAGAGTGCTTTGCACTCTTTTTTTATGCAAATTTGTCAGGACAAATAGATACTAAGTCTTCAATATTTCGCATCATAGTATTGCAGATATTGTCTAGGGGCAAATCATTGGCATCATGCCCAAAGGGATCTTCTATTTGAATGCCAATCTCTTCAATGCCTAAGAGCGTAAAACTAATCAAGGCTACAATTGGGGCTGTCATCCATTCCAGTTGATCAACCATTTGAAATGGTAATGACAGACAATAAATCATGAGTAACTGCTTCAGGTGAATAGAATAAGCTAAGGGTATTGGAGTTCTGAGAATTCGCTCACAAATACCCACCACATCCGTCATTTGATGCAATAGGTTAATCATATCGCCTAGTTGGTAGCGATCAAGTTTGCCCTGATGAGTCTGTTCCTGTAAATAACTGCTAATCCAAAAGGCGATTTCGAGCGGTGGATGATTCATTGTTTTCAGGCGATCAAATTGAGCAGCAGAGAGATTAGCTGCTAGTTCCGCATTAATCGGCTCTGATCGTAAATGTAGTTTTAAGGCGATCGCAAAGGCCGGTAATAGCTTAACTGCGGCGATTTTTGCTTGGCGATCGCGCGGTTCTTGTTCTGAAATTGCGACTAATATTTGTCTGGATAGATTCCGTACCGTATTTACCAATAGTCCCCATGCTTTACGTCCTTCCCAAAATCTTTCATAGGCTGTATTTGTACGGAATACCAGTAATAAGCCCAACACAATATTTGGAATGATGCCACCTAAAATCGGAAGAGAAACTTGAATTTTAAATAGATGGAAAATGTAAATTAGAGCGCCAAAAAGTCCACATAATAGAGAGCGTGGTAACACTTCTGGAACTACTGAGCCTCTCCATCGTAGTGCAATATGGAACCAACTATCTTTTTTCATGCACTTCCATATCTCTGATACCAAATCGAGAAGAAAAATTGTGATCACAATTTTTCGATTTAAAAACTAAACTCAGTAATTTTTGTAAATTAGGACTTAGGCATCAAGTAGATGTGGCACGGGCAAACCTTCCGCCACATCTACTCAAAATCCAGTAAACTCGTTAGCATTGCGTCAGTCCTATAAATGAAGAAATATTTGTACTGTTTCTTTATTTATTGCGATTTTAAATTAATACTCGCTCATTGTAATGCCTTACAGGTATGCGTAGATAAATTATTTTGAGTAATTATGGTGATAAGTAGAAGTAAATCTCATCTAAATTAGTTAGGACTTATGCATTGGGTAGATGTGACATCTACCTCAAGCCTAGTAAATTCGTTCGGTTTGCGTAAGTCCTAAATCTCATAAACAGGGATCGGCGAGGTGCTTTTGCTGTAATCACAGGAGAAGGGTTCAAGATGCTAGATCGAATGTGGACTGTATATGGGCAGGCAATTGAGAAATATTTTGCTTGTCACCTAGATGGGTACTGGTTCCGCCTGATAGGATTATTTAGCTAAAAACCTTGTCAGGCAAAGTTTTTAGCCGTTCTAAGATCAAATCGTCGAAATCCAGAGACCAAAAGGGTTTCAGGGCTTTGTCCCATCTCGCGGAACCAGTGCCGCTAAATCAAGGACTCGCTTAATTACATTCCTTGCATCTTCCTCAGCCTCCAGTGGACTGATATGCCCTCCCGGAACTGTAATAACCTCTAGCTTTGGTGGGATGCCAACGTAATCTGTTTCTCCGATAACAGCCATAGCAGGTACTTGGAGATTTTGAATAAGGGAAACTGCATCCTGAGCTTTCAAGATGACTGCTTCGATTGTCCGCGCAATCTCTCTTGCGGGACGCTTTGATAGCCTTGCTTGCATCTGGGCGATCAATTCGGGTCGCTTTTCTAGAAGGATTGGGGAATAAAGTGCCATAGCCGCCTGCTTAGCAAAGAAAGCTGGAAAAATAGCCATGCGTTTTTGCAGTGCAAAAGTAATCCGACTCAGCCCCTTTGTTCTTTTAAACGGCATATTGAAAAGGCCGAGAGCTGCGAACCGATCGGGAAACTGAATCGCTGCCTGCAAAGCTGTCATGCTTCCCCAGGAATGTCCGATGACTACACATCGTTGCACAGTTAACTCATCCATAATACGGATGAGCATTTCGACACAATCATTCAAACTCCAATCATGCCCAACATTATCGCTATTTCCATGGGCGGGCATATCCACAAAAACCTGCATCCTGCCTTTAGCGGGACTGCTAACCTGAGTCCATAGGGTTTTGTCCAAAAAGACCCCATGCAGATAAATAATTGGCATATCAGTTGTGCCGTCATCCAATACGACAGATATGCGTCCCAGATTCGTTTTAATTAATAGTTCATTCATGTTGAGTTCTCAACTGCCATTACAGGTTCTTGACTTGATGAATGCGTAGAAACTCCTCAAACGATGTCAGGTTTGGGTAAATATCCCTTGCCTCATCGGTTCTGAAGACCCAATTTCCCGCAGATTGCCATTTTAACTGCTCAACAAATTCACGGTTCATCAACTGACATAACCAGGCTGGCAACGTGAACCATTTTGCTGACCTACCGCTCACTTCTTTGTAGAGTTGCTTCATCTCTGGAACAGTTGGGCAATCACTTGCCATGTTGATTTTCTGCCCGATATATTTAGTAGGATTTGCGAACACAGCCGCAGCAATTCCTCCCATATCATCGACTGCCAGCATCTGATAAGGAATCTCAGGTTTCATGACACCAGTAATGAACGGAAATGTCCACTCGCCACCAAATGCTGAATCGATTATATTGTCCATGAAGGTCACCGTTCCCAGAAAGGTGTAGGGAAGTTGAATTGCTTTAATGTATTTTTCGACTTCTGCTTTGGACTTGAAGTGTTCAAGTTGATGAGGAAATGTGCAGCCATCTGCCATAGTCGATTGCACAAAGTGCTGAACACCTGAGGCTTTGGCAATATCTGCCAAATTTTTACCTTGGCGGATTTCACCTTCGTAGCCCACCCCTTCTTCCCAGTAATTTTGCATAGAAAATACTCCCGTTACTCCCACAACTACTTCTTTCAAAGATTCCTGATCGTCCAAATTCCCGACCACAACTTCTGCTCCCCGCTCTACCAATCGTCTGGCAGCAGGGCTTTTAGCATTGCGGGTCAAGGCTTTTACTCTAAATCCATTGTTTAGTAGGTGTCGGGCTACGGCTCCTCCCTGTTTTCCCGTTGCCCCTACTACCAAGATGAGGTGACTGTCATTCATTGGTTTATCCATCGTTGTTTTCTGTTAACGCTTCTTAATTTCAGCTTAGAGCCGATCAGGTTATAACAGATATGCATATTTTATATAATTGTCATGCATGAAGTGGATTTACGAGGAATCGATCTCAATCTTTTGGTGCTGTTGAATGCTTTGATTGAGCAACGCAATGTAACTTGGGCTGCTGATCGTATGCATATGAGTCAGCCTGCAATGAGTCGAGCCTTGGCAAGGATTCGCAAATTGATGAACGATCCTATTTTGGTACGGGGTGGAGATGGACTGATGCCAACACCAAGGGCGATCGCGCTTCATCCCCAACTCAAACGACTGCTCAATGATATTACCCATCTCATATCCGATGTTCCCTTCAGTCCGCAACTGTTGACGGGTTGCATCACTTTGGCGGCGACTGACCATGAGATGGTTGTTTTTCTTCCCAAACTAATGACGCTGATCGCTCAGGTCGCACCACAACTAGATGTGATGGTAATTCCTCTGTTTAACATTGCGGCGGAATGTCTGCATGATGGCAGTATTGATCTTGCTTTCGGGGTTGCTCAGGCAACCTTGCCGAGTTATCTTTGTCAAGAGCTTCTGTATAAAGACACCTACATCACCCTAATGCGGCGGCAACACCCTGCTGGCAACTGTCTATCGGTCGAGCAATTTTCAACTCTCAACCATGTGCAGGTGACCGCAGTAGGCAACAGTGGTGGATCGGCGGTGGATATTGCACTGGATAGGTT
Source organism: Pseudanabaena sp. M53BS1SP1A06MG (assembly GCA_020404105.1). Taxonomy (GTDB): domain Bacteria; phylum Cyanobacteriota; class Cyanobacteriia; order Pseudanabaenales; family Pseudanabaenaceae; genus Pseudanabaena; species Pseudanabaena mucicola_A. The sequence goes on from JADBWH010000007.1 coordinate 60,972, forward strand.
GGGCTTACATCGTCGAATTGTGCTACAACTGCCCAGTTTTATTACTGCTCTCGCTGTAGTTGCCGCATCGGATTTGGTGGTAACATTACCAGCTTCGATCGCCCAACGATATGCAATTCAGTCCGATCTCGTGGCGATCGCTACTCCAATTGATTGCCCACCTATTAACCATATCTCAATTTGGTCTAGGGTAAGGGATGCTGATCCAGCTAATCAGTGGTTACGCAAACTTGTAAGGGAAGTAGCAAGTCGAGTAGAGAGTTAAGTTTGCAGCGATCCCTCCACTTAAGAAAACGCATAACGCCTAGATAACCTGATGGTTAACCATCAGGTTATCTAGGCGTTATGTTTCTATTGCTGACGCATTCGTCTAACGCAACGCACGAAATTGTTCACAATTTGCAAATCACCCTGCGGACCGAAATACACTGGTTGATTTTCATTCCCGCTCTTAGATTTTGGGTCTGATCTAATTGCCCCAGAACCATGTGCATCAATCAATGAAGAAAATGGTTTAGCTAATGCGGTACCAAACACAACATATAAAGCCATATTTCCAGCAACTGGACCGTCAAGCAATGTTGTTCCAGTCCAATAATAGGGAATGTCAGGCTTTAGGTCAGGCGTTGTTATTTGCGAAAATTTGAAGAGCGAAGATGCTGCTGGTCGAGAATTTACTTGGAAAGATACAGAGTAATCTACTAGGGTTTGAAGTTCCTTTACGCTAGGCATTCTCCAATCATGAAAACCTCCTGTTGTCTGCTGTCTACAGTATACCAGTGCATTCTTCCAGTTCATCCCAATATGACTGTCTTCCTTTTGCCACATCAGTCCTGTAGCAAGGTCAGAAATCGTTCCGTCTCCATTATCTCTGAAATTGTTTTTTCCATACATTGGGTTGCCCCGAACAAAACGAAAGTACATTTTGCTTGGTGAACCAGATCGGGGATCAAGAAGTGGATAGGCCTTTACGCGACCGTCTACGAAATTGACACCAAAATGAGAATGGTCGCGCCCCATTGTCAACCCATTGAAAGGAGTCGAACTCCAAACTTGAGCGTCAATCTCTCGTTCGCCCAAATATACGTTCCCAATCGGCTGTTCAAAATAGGTAGTATCTATAAACAGCCGAACCGACTTATCACCAAACACCTGACCAGAATACTGAATCAATGAATAGAGTTCCTTGACGGTTGGGATTCGCCAATCAGTTGGTCCCTTCCGATTTAACTCTTGTAGTGCAAGTTGAGCTTGGGCTAAAGTCATTTTGGTTCCAAGCTTCTTCTGCCAAATCAATCCAGTGTTCGAGTCAGTTATTGTTCCATCATTGTTGTCTACGTATTGAGGTTTGAGCAACTCATTATTGGCATCTTGACCAAAATAGTCATCATGGGTTTCTGGAGATGGAATTGCACCTTCTGCGTTGTAAGACACAGATTGTCCAGTACCGACAACTGGATAAGATAGGTTTCCGTTTGCGAATCCTTCAGCACTCAAAGTTATCACAGACCAAACAATTCCTGCCACTAATAGAAATTTAGAATATTCCAAACTGTCCTTCATATATTGTTTGTCAACCTAACGTTTGAATTAACCAGCTTGAGACAGAGTTACGAAGCCGAGCGAGAATGAAATGACGCTCGGCGCAGGAACGCCGTTGCAAGTCCGATTGAACGAGATGCTAGGTCTCAACCGTAAATTCTGAACGAGCGCGCCATGTAAGGTTTGCTTGCAAAAGGGAGATGCCAAAGGTACCGACGATTATTGCGATGGAGACGGGCAGATGAAACTGTGTGAAGCCAGCGAGACCAAAGGCAGCATGAATCGGTAGGACAACTCCCGAAAGCGCAGCGATAACGAATGAGCCTCTTAGCCCTGAACGCTTGCGTGTAACCACTGCCACAAAGCACCACAGCAAGAGAATAAATGCGGCAAGGTTGAAGAGAGTGAAAAGCTGGATTCCACCGGGGAGTCCAAACATTTCCCACTCCTTCCAGTACGCTGCGTCCGCCTGATGAGCCATAACTAGCGACAGGTTGAGGGCAACCACCTGATCGAGGACGCGCATGACATATCTCCGTGGAGTCTAACGGCTTAATTGAGAGGCAATAGATTCCGTTCAACTAAGCACAAATTACTCTGATATTGTCCAATCCAATGATGTGTTATGCACCGATCGCTTATCAATTATTTATCTTTGCGATCGCCGATCATCTCTCGGAACTCATCAACGAAGCAGATAATTTTTGCTTGCTTAAACTTGGCTGATAATAGACAACTTTAATGAGCGTATCGGTTAGGCATAACGGCTAAACTCACTCGCCGTCACTAACTTTGGATGATTGCAATAATTTTAAATTACGGTCGGGTGCAGTGATGTGTTATGCCTCTTTGTTTGGTGCATCATAACCAATGATTTTTAGAAACTGATCAACAGATTTTATTGCAATTGAGCGAAACGGATCGAGAATCAATAGATCCTTATCTCCACTGATGATCAAATCAGCTTTACCGCTAAGAGATAACTCTAAAATCTTATCATCTTTGGGATCACGGCACTCCTTGACAACATCTACTACTTTAATCAATATTCCCCTATCTATGAAGCCATCTAAAAATTCTTCTCTCTCTTCATCTGTGATATATTTTCTGAATTTTGCACGACTGAGAACCTCGTCAAGCTCTTCTATTAGTTCTAATGAGAACAAGATGTTGCCGTTTTGAAGTGCATATCTAATTGCTAAGTCAGGCTTACTACCCTCAAATAGCACTGAGCTAATAATCACGTTGGTATCAAAAACGTATCGCACTTTATTCACTCAGCAAATTATTTAAAATTTCTGGAGTTAACCCTCTAGCTTGTGCTTTACGACTAATATCGCTCATCACAGCCTCTAGTGGTCGGCGTTTTCTGGCAAATTCTTTCAGCCTCAAGCTAAGAAGAGCATCAAGCTTTTGTCGATCAGCAAATATAGCTGATTCATAAATTTTTGCCGATTCTGCATCAACACAGATTTTAATTTCTTTAACTTCCATAGCTTTTACATACCCAAGAATGTTTCCAAACTATCTAAAATCTCATTATCGTTGAAATCACCAGCGATCGCATTACAAGAATTGTGGCTTCAGAACGTCGATTCACTACTCCCTGCATCATAAAATTCTTGCCCACGCCGAGCTAATTCTTCTTTGCTGTAACGTCGTTGACGAACTGCCATACATTTGACCTTGTTGCGACTTGACCCATCTATTCTAGCTTGGAGAGTCTTACGCTTAACACTTGCAACAAATAAGGCGCGTTACATTTCGTTAACGCACCCTACAAGATCAGCGATCGCACTGACCGAAAACTACTCTAAAAATTGTGTTCGTTTAGGCAAAAATAAGGTGCGTAAATTTTCATTAACGCACCCTACATCTGGATTAGGATGTAAATACGGATTTCCTGTACAGCAACATAAATTGCTTACATTCCTGCATCACTACACATTAAATTCCCAGCATCTTTACCACAAGTCCAGATATTGATAATGCCACACCAGATGCCGCCGCCGCTCCATCTCCAGCCCAAGATCCAGTTTCAACTATATCGCGGCAATCACTACCCCTGATTACACCTTTTCGTTTGGCGAGTTTTGTAGCTGCTAATGCTTGAACATAGTAAATATTCGTCCTGTATGCTGCTTTTTTAGCTTCGTCTCTTGCTTTTCTAGCTTTACAAGCAACATCAAATCTTCCACAAGCATTCGCAGTTAATGGATCAAAAAAATTAATGCTCAATATGGTGAAGCAAATAGCTAAAACTAAAGCTGCTTTGTTTGGTGTGCGAGACCTCATCGATCTGTTGGGCATTCTCATGTGTTTTTCAATACTGATTATGAATTGTTTTTTGGCTCTTGCGGTCTAACGGGTTAGTTGAGCGGTGGCGAGAGAACTAGAACGCAGACAAGAAGACCTCAAACCGGCGCTCCAACGACTGGTTAGACCCCGACCTGACGAAGTAACTCTCAACTGAGATCGCGCATTCAACCAACGAGAAAATAGAGCTAAGGAATATAAACTCGACCGATCCCCATATCAATGCTCCGGACAATTTTAGTAAAGGCAGGAAGCCTGAAGTGCAGATATAGGGAAGCAGGGACTAAAATTTATCAAAGTTAGGGAAATATCCATATGATTGTCAATATAAAACAGAATCTCAACTAGCCGACTAGCGCATCGTTCACAGTATTTCTACTCATCAAGCTTCTCTTTGTTGCCGATCGTCACAATGGGAAATGGGAAGCGATGTGATTGCGTTAAAATCCACACCATTTTTGTCGCTTCATCGATTCCTCGGCTGCAAATAGCCAGCTATTACTAATTGGTGTTGACAGCCGTATTCCTATAGAGGGGAGCGATCCAATCGCATCATCTCGTTCAACCTCCTTTAAAAAGCTCTTCATTATGTCAAATCTGTCGGCAGGAGGATTTAAAGGATTGCTTGGGGGAACATTGAGATTCTCATAAATCCGTCGCTGGACGCTAAATCCAAATCGATCGCTACTATACTTGACCCAGAGTTGATCGATCGCTTGAAAATCCGCACAAGGTAGGTGACTAAAACTGGAGATTGTTGGATAAACGCTACCATCAGAAATTCGCGTCTTAGAAACTGCTCTAATTCTCAAGCTTGTTAGTTCATTTGCTTCTTTCCAGTTGTTTGCCTGCAACAACTGCTCTAGTTGGCTGTAGTTAGAAATTACTGGTTTTTGATAACCCAGCCAAAACAGCACATCTCCCATGAAGGTTTGCACGGATGCACCAACGATTGCCCAAATTATGCTTAACAAAAAGCCTGCGGCTAGCAGCTTATACCAGCGATGCCAACGATCACGAGAAGATTTTTGAAAGGCAACTAAACTTGCACCGATGATCAGAGCGATCAAGCCGACTAAAAATAAAGTGAATATCCAAAAATTATAGGCTTGTGCTGTTGAGAAATCAAAAGATCCGGTAGGAAAATTTTTAGATAGAAAAGACTGATAGGATACATTGAGAAAAAATCCAAATGCGATTGAGCTAATTCCGCCAAGCAGCCAATATTTTGCTTTCATTACTCATGCTCCATTACTAATCATTTGAGACGCTTTGATTGCTCAATAATGTCTCAACCTAAAATCCAGTGGTCTAACGGCTTAATTGAGAGGCAATAGATTCCGTTCAACTAAGCACAAATTACTCTGATATTGTCCAATCCAATGATGTGTTATACCCCGATCGCTTATCAATTATTTGTCTTTGCGATCGCCAACAATCTATCGGAACTCATCAACGAAGCAGATAATTTTTGCTTGCTTAAACTTGGCTGATAATAGACAACTTTAATGAGCGTATCGGTTAGGCATAACGGCTTAATTGAGCGGCT
>JADBWH010000070.1 GCA_020404105.1 Pseudanabaena sp. M53BS1SP1A06MG
ATATTTCTAAGAAATGGACTATGCCCATTCGCGATTGGAAACCTGCTCTCAATCGCTTTGCGATCCTCTTCGAGGATCGGCTCCATCTCTAGCTTCTAGACTTTACACATTTTACTTGACAGTCTCCCAAAGTGAGATGCTCCCGGGGAAGGTTCTCGCCTACGCGAGTGTAAACCTCATCTCCCTCTATTGTTATATCCCCTCCTGCTGGCGCATCTGGACTCCATTGCTGTGATTGGGCTGCCACTTTTTGCTCCCATCTCATGATACTTGTATGAGATTTTTCTAGTACTCTCCCACTCGCTCTAATTCCCATCCCCTCACTCCTCATTTTCAGTCCAAACGAAACTATGCTTGCTGGCTTTCTCAGCCTTGACATTGGCGTTCCTGTACGTTCACTAAATCTCTTGCCGCATCCTTTACACAAATAGTTCTGGATAGCTTTGCCATCTTGGTGGTGATGTTTGCCATTTTTGATGATCTTTTCGCTTTGGCAGTGCGGGCATTTCATTGCTTTTTCCTTGTCTTTTCCTCTATTTTCTCACATCACTAATTTACTGACCAGTGCCCGCCGCGCAAATAGCGTTATCGAACTCATGTAAAAAAAGACCCACGTTAAGCGTGGGTCTTTTTTTAGAGCCAATTACCCACCAAAACAAAGGAAGCCCAAAAGTACGGATGTTTGAGGTTTATATTACCTGTAACCTGACTAAGAGGAATTGCAGGTAGATTACCAACTCCCTTGATTTGTCCAGATTCAACTCGCACTTTGCCTTCTAACAAATCTAATTGCGCTTGCTGAATTGCGATCGCCTTACTCTTAGAAGTTGGGTAATAACTGTAAAAAGACAACATCAAGGGCGTAGTGCCTGCATCACTAACTGTCCATAATGAGGCAAGTACACTCTTAGATTTATACACAAGAGCCACTCCACTCAACCCCAAGTTTTTCCCCACTGCGGTCTCACAGGCACTCAAAGTCAACATTTCAATTGGCTCTTCTCCCAATCTAATTGAGCGAAGATCGTTAAGCGAAAGCCGCTCATTCCAAAATTGAATAAAAGCACCATCAATGTTATCGCTCAAAAATTGTGCATGAGTCGCTAAATGGACAATTCCATAGTTGTTTTTACTTTGCTGCTTCTTGAGATTGTCAATTGTAAAGTCTTGGTTGAGAAACAGATTACCTTGCAAAATCCTAGCGGCGATTACCTTAGTTTCAACTTCCACATTCGGTAAAGCCGTAAACCCTTGCTGTGCTTGAGTTAATCCCATAACCAGTATGCTCGAACGGCGGCGATCACGTAACTGTAAATTAACCAAACCCATTGATGGGATGGTTGCTGTGGCATATTTCTGAACTACGAATTTATTACCATCATGCAAAGCACTAATTGGAATCGACCTTAAAGAGCCATCCATCACAAAAATTAGAGTTTTGATGCCCTCTGACTGTAAATCTTCATCTATTGGTCGGATGATCCAGTTATAGAGTTTCTGGGATAGAGGCAAGTAATCATCATTACTAGAATCGCGCAAAGAATTTAGAAATTCTTGTACTGTTTCAGTTACTTCAGAACTTTGTACATTAGGAACAACTTTACGGATTTCTTTCCCTGACGACGGCACGATTAAAATCTCTATACGGTCAGGAAAGACATTTGGATAAACCAAAGCAGTGGCACTATCTGTAACCTGTGCTGACTTTTGTATTGCATCTTGAACAAATGCAAAAGTGACTGGCGAAGGTGGCGAACACTTTGCATAGGCACAGACATCTTTGGTTATTTTGTCATCTAGATCGCCGATGCTAGATCGAGTAGGAGTAGAAGGAATACATATTGTGTTGGTTAAGCGATCACAAAGTACTCCAAGTGGGCTAGACGGGAAAACAATCGGCGGTCCTGGGGGAGTAGGAGTATCACTACTGCTAGAAGGAAGAACCTGTCCTAAGGAGGGCGAAATACTACAAATCACGCCAATTACAACAGCACACCCAGTTTTCCAAATTAACGAACGTATTTTCATAAACTTTGCTCTATCACTTTTTTGCTCTATTTTTTACAATCCATTTTTTAGAATGAGAAAGTCGTGCGAATTGTGCCAATCGTGACTGTGTCACTTGTTGAAGTCTGGGCAGGGTTAAACAAAAAGATCAGCCCAGGGGTAATGCTGATGCGATCGGTCAGCCGATGTACATAGAAAAGTTCTACATGGGTTGTGCTAGCAGGCTGTGCACCTCTGGTATCAAATCCATTTAGAAAACTAGGGACATTGCCGATTGATAAATTACTACTCGTAATTTTGGGCGGTTGTCCAATATAGATGCCCCCCAGATTCCCTTGCTTAAACAGATCGGGAAAATTCAAATAGACCATCCAGTTCGTAGTTTCCACCGTACCCGAAGCACCAATAACCGCATTAGATTTGGTATAGCCACCCCATGTCCCTAAAGTGACATAGGGGCTGATCCGCCAGTTGAGAGTTGCCCCGATCGCATCCGTTAAAAAGCTTGAGCCAAGACCAATTACACTATCGCCAATTCCAGTATTGAGGGAGCCAGTTGTCGTGTATGAATGCAGGTAATAAAGCGCTGTATCAATCGAGTCCGTTGGCATCAGTGTGGCTTGTAACCCTGTAACATACGAACCACCCGTCAGTCCTCCCGTAGTGGGATTAGCAGGATTGCCTGCGGCATATACACCCTGCAAACTAATGCGATCGCTGATCTGCCAGTCAAACCCGATCCCTGCACTACCTGCACCAAGCCCTAAAATCGGATTGCGCTGAGCAAAGGCGGAAATTGGACCAGTTCCTGAACTTTCTACACGATTGGGACCACGAAATACAGCACTAGGAGCAACTCCAGCCGCACCAATAATGAAAGCAGCATTATTACTAACTTTAAAACGATAGGAGAGATCGGACAGAGTGATTTGATTAGCCGTCGTTCCCTCATATCCCAGTAATGTGTAACTATCTCGCAATGGCAACCTTGAATTAAGAGCTAAATTACCCGAATTTAATCCCACAAGGAGGATACTACGATTGAAGGCATCAAATTGAGTGAGGAATGTAATTCCCAAGTTATAGCCAAAGGTGACATTTGTGCCTTGATCAGCTTCACCTACTGTCCGAATACCATCTCGCGGAGAAATATCAGCCGTATTGCCAAAACGTCCCTGTAATCCAAAGATTGCCTGACCGAAGAGTTTGGTTGTTGTTGAAAATTGCTGTGCTTCTAGGGTGGCAGTTTTTGCTTCTAAGGTATTCACCCGACCACGCAACACAGATAACTCCGTTGCAAATTCTTCTTGAAGTTTTTGAATAGTTGCCAGATCTTCTTTATTAGCTTTATCTGATAGACCTGTCGCAATGATTTCATTAATCCTATCTAAGCAAGCATTTAAACCTGCTGCAAATTCATATCGCGAAATAGCTTGTTGACCACGAAATTTATAATCGGGATAACCCGCAATACATCCATAACGTTCAACCAAAGATTGCAAAGCCGTAAATGCCCAGTCAGTTGATCGCACATCACTCAATTGAGAAACTGATGTCACTGATTGCGAGATATTTGTATCAACATTTTCATTTGGAGAAGCAACAATATTTGAAGAATCTTGGAGATTTACCAAAGAATTTTGAAGATTTCCTTTTCTTTCAATCTGAGATTTTGAGACATCCTTTTGATTACTAATTTGATTGCTAATTTGATTGTTGTTCAGCTTTGATTTAGTCTGAGCGATCGCACTTGTATCCAATCCTCCTATTACAGCCAAAGTCAAAAGCAGCAAAAACTGCCAAGAAGATGCGAATAGTCGCAACAATATTTGTCTATCTACATAAACTCTATAAGTCATATGAGCCGACTCCACAAACTCACAATAATCTAGCAAAGTATAATAATAAGAATGATCTCTATAGGTTTGAAGCTATGTTTGTCATCCCCTTAGTATCCTGCTTGTTTGAAAATAAAATATTTGCACATACTGTACATTAAGAATACAAAAAAAGAATCAGTAAAATCAATTAAGAAATCTATTATTTGTATTCTAATTCTAAGTACAGGACAAAAATTTAAAAATAGAACGCCAAAACACCCTGAAACCGTTACTAGGCAAAGCTTTTGGACTTATTAAGTCAAATCCTTGCTGGGAGCGCGTTTCAAGTTTTTTGTCCTGTACTTAGGCATAGCGTACAAAACACCAATTTGAATTTTAGGTATACTTATGCCTAACTATTTAGAAGGTAAGATGTTTTTGCCACTAACAAAGTTTTATTATGCGACTTTGCATCAATCCCAATTGCAATAACCAAAATCAAGACATTGTAGAGCTTTGTCAACAATGTGGCTCAGAGTTACTGATCGATCAAACCTATACTGTAAAGCGGTTACTGAGTGACAAAAGCGGCTTTGGCACAATTTATGAAGTAGAAGATCCCAAACAACATCCTAAGGTACTCAAAATCCTTAAACCTGAGTTTAATGATCAACCAAAAACGATCTCACTCTTTGAACAAGAAGCTTTTTTGTTAGGGAGAATTGAATCCAAGGGATTACCCAAAATTGACGCTTATATCCATCATTACTTACCTGATCAAAAAATTCTTTATGGTATCGTCATGGAAAAAATTGAAGGTAGTAACCTGTATGAATGGATACGCAACCACAAGCCACTCTCTGAAAGAATGGCAATTGGTTGGATGCGGCAAGTTGTGCGCGTATTGCAAATCGTACATCAAAATGGCTACTTCCATCGGGATATCAAACCTTCAAATATCATGCTCAGACCATCAGGTCAACTTGCTCTAATCGACTTTGGTACAGCAAGGGAAGCAACTTTTACCTATTTAGCAAAGATCGGTGGTGTTGGAGGTGTGACCCAAATCTCTTCTGCGGGTTACACAGCGTCAGAACAGGAACGAGGCTTTGCGATTCCCCAATCTGATTTCTATTCATTAGGGATGACATTTATCCATTTAGTAACAGGTACTTATCCCCTTGATATGCATGATCCCATGACAGATATTTATCATTGGCGCAAATTGGCTCCTCAAATTTCCGATGATTTTGCACAACTACTAGAACGACTGATCGCCAAAAGACCCGTTGACCGTCCGCCCGACTGCAATGCAATTTTACATAGTCTTGATGAAATTGATCGCCATGCCAAAGAACTACAAATTGAGCAGCAACTCCAATCAAAAAAACAGATTCAGCAAGCAGAGAAGAATCGCCAACGCATTTGGATCGGCTTAGCAATCACCTTAATCGGATTGGCTGGTTATGGGATCGCTATTTCTAAGCGAATTATTCCTTCCCCAATTCCATTATCTCCATCCATCGTGCAGCCTAAATAAATTTTCAGAAGTTTCGATAAGTAAAAATAGTTACTATTAAATACTATTAAACATTATGCAGATTAAAAGATTATTCGCGATCGCAATTTTTTTACTGACCCTGACCAGTTTTATCCTCCTATCAGAACCAGCAAAAACAAAAGTAGTCGCCGATGCTAAGTTTACAGAAAACCGTTCACAAGAGACTTCAGTTAAGCTATCAAAATCCACAAAGTCCCAAAAAGTCAGCCAAAATTTTTCATCTTTTAACCTGTCTCCAGCAATCAACCAATTTGCACCAGTCCAAGGCTGCGATATTCAACCGCCTGCGAATCCTCCCAAGCCTTCATTACCTGCATCTCTCACTACCACTCCCATTACCCTAGAGCGATTTCGCAAAGGTCAAGCAAGTCCTACATCTACTCAAAAGGCTCTTACCTATAACCCAAGGGAAATCATTGCTTTGGCGGCAGCCTCTAACTATGGCGATCGCTACCTCAATGATCTATCAGGTAAACCCGCGAATAATTCACCCATTATCGTTCTCCATGAGACTGTTGGCTCTGCTAACAGTGTGATTAGTTTTTTTCAAGAATTCCATTATGACGAGGATAATCAAGCGAGTTATCACACCCTAATCACCCTTGATGGAACAATTATTTATTTTGTACCACCAGATAAGCGAGCTTTTGGGGCAGGAAATTCCGTATTTGTCAGTTCGATTGGAAAAGAAGCAGTTCAGACCAATCCCCATTATCCACGCTCTGTCAATAACTTTGCTTATCACATTTCACTAGAGACTCCTGAGGACGGAATGCACAATGGTTATACCCATAGTGGTTATACAGATGCTCAATATCAGTCTCTAGCATGGCTAGTTGCCAAAACTAATGTCCCTTTAGAACGCATTACTACTCATAAAATCGTTGATTTATCTGGCTCTCGTATCGATCCCCGCAGCTTTGACCTTAATGTGTTTAAAAAGATCCTCAGCACCTATCCTAGAACCAATGAAATTGAGATTGGATGTACGCTGCCTGCTACAGATAAAAAGAAAGCAAAACAGTAAAGGTAGGAGATATGTCTCCTAGTTTTTATGCGGAATATGACTTACGCAAAACGAACGAATTTAGCTAGTGCTGCAAAGTGATTTTTTAGTAATTGTGTTGCGGGCGCTTCGCGCCCGCAACACAATTACATTGCATGACTACCTGAATTTATTTGTTTTGATGTACGTGTGGAGAGGGTTTTGCCCGCACCACGTCTACTCAATCCGTAAGTCCTACTTTATTTTCACTTCATCACAGATTAAGTTTGAGCTTTGACAGATGTTTTGCGTAACTAAGGAACAAAGTAAGCTATTGATAAGTCTCTAGTTTAGATAGAACTTTATTGACATTGCCAAAGGCATTTATGAGCGCTAAACATACCCCAAAATTAGCAAAAGTATCATCACTGAGCATGGTACTCAGCTTAGTTGTAACATCTCTCATGTCCTCCCCCAGTGATGCGTATCAAAAGTTTCAACCACAATCAGCACAGAAGGTATCTCAGCAAAAGCAAATAGCACAGGTATTTCGCTCCACCTATAACTTACCTGTTGGTCAAGCGATCGCTACAAAAATCAATCGTCAAGATACCCTCTACATTGCTAAGGGCGAAACCGTTAACGCGAGTCTTCTAGTTGCCCAAGATATTGCCGCTAACAATGGTATTGTTTTAATTCCTTCTGGTGCTCTCATCGAAGGGCAATTTGTACCCGTAGAAGGTGGTTCTAAATTTATCGCCAAAAAATTGACGAGTCGCGGAGCTACAATCAGTCTCCAAGCAGAATCAGCATTAATTAATGATATGAAAGATCCGCGTGAGACTAATGCAGGATCAATTTTAACTGACGCTGGCATAGGCGGAGCCGCAGGCGCTGTACTTGGGAGCGTATTGCGTGGCGGTATCCGCATTGAGGATATTCTCGGAGGTGCGGCGGCTGGAGCCGTACTTGGCAATGTGACAGCACCTCAGGTAACGGTCATTGAGCCGAATACTGCTATTAATATTGTCACTAAACAAACTCTCACCTTCGCGACCCGTGATGATTACTAAGGATTGATTTTCGAGTGTTAGAATTAGCAAGAATGTAGCTGTAACTGTCATTACTATACTTAAGCCAGAAAGCCGCAGTTATAATTTCAATTTTGAGATAATTCAAGATATAGAGCGTTTGTTGTAGATATGGCTATTTTTGCTGCTGTTCAAACTCCCGAAAAAGTTAAAGAAACCGTAAGGGAAGTAATACGCAAACCTTACCCCAAGTATAAGGTCATTGTATTAGACGATGATTTCAATACTTTTGAGCATGTTGCTAATTGCTTGATGAAATATATTCCCCACATGACCGAAGAGCTAGCATGGGAATTGACCAATCAAGTGCATTATCAAGGCTTAGCGATCGTTTGGGTGGGACCGATGGAACAGGCTGAGCTTTATCACGCCCAATTAAAACAAGCAGGGCTAACGATGGCTCCTCTTGAACCTGAATAAATTAGGACTTACGCAAACCGAATGAATTTATTACGCATTGGGTAGATATGTTGCGGGCTTCGCCCGCAACATATCTACCCAATGCGTAAGTCCTATAAATATTGAGGTTTTCATTTTGCCGTAGTTAAAATGAAAACCTCGATACTTATCCTTTTGAGGCTGAAATTTTCAAAATTGAATTTACCAGAGCTAGCCAAGCTTCTGCGTTCGGAGTAACACAATCATTTCTGAAACACTACCCTCTTTTTCTCGTTTTCTTAATCAACTTAGTCTAAACTCCAGTTAATATAGCGAAAATTGATCCTAGAAAATGTATCGAAGTATCAATCAGGTTATCTATCCCCGAATTACGACAATCTCCCTCCCCATCGGACTGATGACATTTTCGGTGGTTGTACGATCGCTAATCGGCGGCAAACCAGAACGGCGATCGAATATCACCAACCAACCTGTATCCAAACTCAACCCTGATAAATATTTATCCAACTGCGGCAATCCTTCCTTGATTGGATCTGGTCTTTTATCAGCCCAAACTTTCAACTCCATCGCCAAAGTTACCTTGCCATAGCGCAAACAGATATCCATTCTTCCCGAACCGATCGCATATTCCCGCTCCAATGTGCCATTACCATTAACCACTCGATGCAAAAATGCCATCATCACCAGATGCGGTGCAATTTCTGGATAGTTAGCACTATTAAATAATGGCTCTCCATGTTGTCGCCAGAATTTAAGAAAAGCATCAAGCAGGACTTGAGCATTAAGACTGCCATCAGGATTTAGCCAGCTAGGTTGAATCATCGGCAGACTATCCTGCACACCTTGAGATAAAACTCTAGGAATCACTTCTTGATAAATTGGATTAGCAATCTTTAAGCCACCTTCCTGACTCCGCACCACTAAACCCAAATCCAACAAATAGCGCCGATCATCATCTGGTGTATCTCCTAGCTCTAATCCAGATAAAATCGGTTGAATTATAGCTCTAACTCTATCTTCTCTTAATCTTTCGGCAAGACTATCCAGATGCGTATCCTGTCTTTTAATCAGTATTTCCTTTGCTTGATTTACCAACTCAGGAGTAATTGGAATAGATGGATCTTTAGCTATGTATTCAACAATTTCCTTGGCGATCGCATTTACCAACCAAGGCTGACCCTGCGTCAAAAGAAAAGCTAAATCAATAGCTTCAGTCGTAAATATCTGTCCTGTCGCTTCTGTATGTTGCTTATAAAGCCTATTAACATCCGCAAAAGTAAAGTTACTCAAAGTAAAAGATTGAACTTTGATATTAAATGGACTAGAAGATTGCAGACGTTCGCTCCCTCCTGATGCATATTTATAATCCCTCACATCTCTCATCCCAATCAAGGCAAGTGACTGAGGAAATCCCTTAGGACGATTAGGATAACCAGAACGAAACTGTCTTAGCACCGAAATTAAAGTTTCGTCACTCAAAGCATCAATTTCATCTACAAAAACAACTAGAGGCAAAGCCGATGCCATTGACCATGCCTGTAAGACCGTTTGCAAGTCAAGCTGACTAACACCTGTTTCCTGTTGAATTTGTGAGGGATTTGGTAATGGCAACTGCAAGAAACGAACTTGATTCCACCAACTATTTAAAATACTATTCTGCGCTAACTGGGGATCATGGGGAAATGCAGCTCCTACTTCAACCGATAACATCACGGCAACGTATTGACCACTCTCAGTCAAGTCTTTTGCGAGGTCGATCATTGCTGTACTTTTACCCGTCTGCCTTGGCGCATGAATTACAAAGTAGTTACGCTGAGCAATCAAGTCCACAAACGCAGGTAAGCGCTCCGTAGCTGACAACATGTAGTGAATGTCAGCTTGACAAGGGCCAGCAGTATTAAACCATTTTTTCATAACGACAGCTAACTAACGGGCAGATACCCCTTCAATATATCGCAACGCGCTAAGCAAAGCCCTGAAACCTAGAAAACACATTGAGTAGCTAGACATAAGTAAACTAAAAACCGAGAGTTTTGTTCCGCCCGCTACGCGGGCGGAACAAAACTCTCGGTTTGGGTTTTAATTAAGTTGAGCTACTTAAAAGTACTAAGTATAAATATTTATTCGTATAAATTTAATGGCAAATAAGTGACGATTATTTGTTGTTAGATATTTCTATGACAAGTTGAGAGTTAGAACTTGAAAACTATACATTTATGTAATACGAGCATGAGTTTGCTGCTGCGACAAAATTATGGTACCAACCTTCAAGGAAACGGAATCTAACATAGCTGCTTAAGGCTTTGGACAGCTTCAAGAGCTAAGAATTTTCGGCAAACTGGTGCTTCCATCTGGGGAGACGAATCTAGGAAAACCCAACGATAAAATCAGTATTTCAAACTCAGTAGCAGCAAATTTATGGTATGAATGGCGACAAACTTATAATCATAATCACAGTTTATTCACTGCTAATTCTTCAAAAATACATACTGAATGTAGTCTATCAAAGAATAACTAGCGTAAAATAACCACTAAAGACGGCAAAATTATGCCATAGCAAAAGTTTATGCAAATTATCAAGCTTCCTCGCCAAGAATTCGATCAGATGAACCTCGGAGAAATCAATCAGCAATTGCAAGATGGAAAAGTTCAACTCGATTGGAATCTCGTCGAAGAAGTTAGCGATCGCCATTTGGAAATATTACTGCAAGGTTTGAGTATTGCAGCGCATGAGAAAGTGTTGGGAACGGAAACTATTTCACCAAGATTATGCGATCGCATTAATCGAGTCATCGATAAATTATCGTCAGGGAAATCATCGGAAAAAAACAAGCCAAGAATACAGGGTAAGCTCTTAGAAGAACAATTTATTCCCGCCACAAGTCAACCGCAAGATGGTCAAGGGGAATTACTGAGGACAGAATTTGTCGTTCCATTGCAGAACGTAGAACAGGAAAAGATTCTCCAAAAGGCAACGCCTAGGGAGATCCGAGAGAAGTTGGTGACAATGATTTATAAGGATTTGCTGGGACCTGTAAATGGTGAGCATGAGGAGGTTGATGAGGATAGAGTTAGCCTCACTGAACGCTATCTAGTTGGAGCGATCGCTCCTCGTAAACGCTATACCAAAGTTACATCTAGCGATGAGCTTGGAGATAAAATTGGTGATGAAATAGATATTACTCAAGAAGAAGATCCTGCCCAACAGGATAATCTAGCGATCGCAGGTAAAAAGAATATTGATGATGGTGATACGGAGGAGGTCGCACCACCTAGCAGCTTATTTCCATCGTCAATTGGTTTGAGTTTTTGTGTAGATGGTGATTTTGAAGAGATTGATATTCATGCTAGTTGGGGCTATTACCAAAAAAGGGAAAGCGAAGTAATTACTAATGATAAAAATAATCCGAAGATAGTTTGGAAGCGCAGAACGATCAAGGGCGATCGCCTATTCAAATTAGCCGATATTGCGGCAACTGCTGAACAGACAAGGGAATGGCTGCCCGATCCCGAAAATGCCCCTGCGGTAGTCTTGCGGGTGCGTTGCCGCAAAATTGAGCATGATTGGATTGTGACGATCTTTTTAGAAAATTGTCAAACGGAACCTGCGCGAAACCGTGATTCAGCTTGGCTGTTTCAACCAGAGATTAAGGTGCGAGGTCGTAATCCCCATCAGGCAATTTTTATACGGAAACCGCTTAGCAGCAGTGATAGTCTTGATGGCGACCTGCGTTATGAACAGGAATCTTTGCAACTTCTGTATCGTAACTGTATTGAATTTGCGGTAGGGCATAATACTAGCGTCCATGCGGAAGTTGTAAATGACGCTGCATCAAAACAAAATGATCGCGCGATCAGTCTTACCACTAGCGCAATTCCTAGACATATCGTTCCCAATACCACGCCGCCCGATGAGCGAGAAATACCTGCCCTCAAGGGCTTGATCTTAGATATGAAAGTACTGGCTCAAGTTGAAGCGGAGGCATTGCCGCCAATTCTCGACCCACTTGTGAATGCCTATGAGCAATGGTTACAGGTTCAGCAAATAAATAAAGAGCAATTACCAAATAGTCCCAGCTTCTATAAACAAGCTGCCGATCGCAATCTCAAGGATTGTCAAGAGGCTCTCAAGCGAATTCGTGCAGGAATTGAGATATTAGCAACCAATCCGCAAGCGGTCGAAGCTTTTCAGTTTATGAATGCCGCAATGGCTCAGCAACGGATTCATGGTCTCTATGCTGAACAGAAAAGACAGGGTAAGGAGAAAACCCTTAGTGATTTTGAGAAGACTGAGAATTATAGTTGGAGGACTTTTCAGCTTGCATTTATTTTGATTAATTTACCGAGTTTAACCGATCTGCATCATCCTGATCGCCAAACCGATCAGAAGGCAATCTGCGATCTGCTCTGGTTTCCTACTGGTGGCGGTAAAACTGAGGCATATCTAGGACTAACTGCTTATACCTTAGCGATGCGGCGCTTGCAGGGTGTGGTGTCTGGACATGATGGAGAACATGGTGTGGCGGTATTGATGCGCTACACATTACGATTGCTGACGTTGCAACAGTTTCAACGTGCTACGACGCTGATCTGTGCCTGTGAGTCTCTGCGGCGCAAAGATGTGACTAAGTGGGGAAGGGAACCCTTTCGGATTGGGCTATGGGTGGGAAATAATAGCACTCCTAATAGAACAGAACAGAGTGAAGAAACGATCAAACAACTCAAGGGACAGCATCAGGGACAAAACTATAGTAGTTCCTCTGGTACGCCCCATCAGCTTACTAATTGTCCTTGGTGTGGATCGGTAATTGATGCGGGAAAAGATATTGAAGTGCTTTCCTTTGAAAAAAATATTGGCAGAACTCTTGTTTATTGCAGCGATCGCCTAGGCAATTGTTTATTCGGTCGCAGGCACTCACCTAATGAAGGCTTACCGATTGTGGTAGTTGATGAAGAAATCTATCGCCGATTGCCGTCTTTGGTAATTGCCACGGTCGATAAGTTCGCGCAGATGCCTTGGAATGGCAAAATCCAGATGCTGTTTGGGAAAGTGAATGGCTATTGCGATCGCCATGGATTTCGATGTCCCGACCTTGAAGATAACGACAGTCATCCCAAAAAGGGAAATTTACCCGCCGCCAAAACTAGTCCCCATTTGCCCTTACGTCCGCCTGACCTGATCATTCAGGATGAGTTGCACCTGATTAGCGGCGCATTGGGGAGCATGGTGGGACTCTATGAAACAGCGATCGATCGCCTCTGCACATGGGATGTCAATGGTCAGCAAGTACGTCCCAAGGTGATTGCTTCGACAGCAACAATTCGCCAAGCACGTCATCAAGTCCATCAACTCTTTTTGCGCGAGGTGAAGATATTTCCACCACAGGCGATCGACATCGAAGATAATTTCTTCTCGCGGCAGCGTCCACCAAGCAATGAACATTCTGGGCGCTTGTATCTCGGCATTTGCGCCCCTGGTCGGCGGCTTAAGGCAGCATTGATTCGAGTCTATTTAGTGGCGCTATCGGCGGCGCAGCAACTGATGAATGATGGCTATGATGCCGATCCTTGGATGACGTTGGTGGGTTATTTTAATTCCTTGCGTGAGCTAGGGGGAACGCGCCGTCTTGTGGACGATGACATCACTACGCGCTTGTCAAAAATGGAAGCAAGAGGTTTAGCCAAACGTTATCTCAACAAGATCGAAGAACTCACTTCGCGCAAAAGTTCGACAGATATTCCCACAATTCTCGATGCTTTAGAAATTAAGTTTACGGGAGCCAAAGATAAGAAGCAGCAAAAACCCCTTGATCTAATTTTGGCAACCAATATGATCTCTGTGGGTGTGGATGTGAAGCGGTTGGGGCTAATGGTGGCTTGTGGTCAGCCCAAAAATACGGCGGAATATATTCAAGCCACATCGCGGGTGGGGCGGAGTCATCCAGGACTAGTTTTGACGGTGTATAACTGGGCAAGACCGAGGGATTTATCGCACTATGAGCGCTTTGAGCATTATCATGCGACTTTTTATCAGCACGTTGAGCCATTGTCGGTAACGCCATTTTCTTCAGGAGCTTTGGATCGTGGTTTAGCGGCCCTATTTATTTCGTTGGTGAGGTTGAGTGGGTTTGAGTTTAATGATGATGATGGAGCCGCCAGAATGATTGCCGAAAATTTTGAACATCCTGATGTAATTGCTAGCATGGAGGCGATCGCCGATCGCATTAGTCAAAGTTTTCAAAATCCTGACTTAAAGGAGGGAATTCTCTATCAACTGTATGGACTGCGCGATAAGTGGGCAAGGGCTGCAAGACCCAATGAAGCAGGGACAAGGTTACAATTCAAGGCTTCCAGTCGTGGCGATACAACGGTTTCGCTTTTAAAGAATATTGCTCAAGATCCTGACGATTATTTTGCCTGTTTAAATTCCCTTCGCAATGTCGAACCTGCTGCACCACTAATCTTTGTCGATAAAGCTCCTGATAATGAAAGCGATCGCTTGCCAGAACCATTCGTATCTTAAAACCCGAAGGGAGAGATGCGGCGCTCCGCGCCGCATCTCTCCCTTCGGGTTTGGTGTCCTAATCAGGCTGACGACAGCTATAATTTAATCAAAGATCCTAAGTCAAGAGTTAACTATGGTAGCCATCACTGAACCGCGATCGCTTTCCAAATCCACTGACAGTAATCTAAATGATACCAATCCCCATGAACCAGAGATAATCTATCCCACATCGGACGGTGAACCCTTGGCAGAAACTCAGGAACATAGCTGGGCAATTTTGATGACCCTAAATCTGCTCGCGCAATATTTGACAGGTAAACAGGCTGTTGTCTTTGCAAATCAGTTTTTTTATTACATTGAGAAAAAGCCTACGGCACGAGTTGCCCCTGACGTGATGGTGATCTTTGATATTCCTGTGAAGATGTATGGCAATTACAAATTATGGGAAGATCAACAAACACCAGCGATCATTTTTGAAATGACCTCCAAAGGGACAAAAGAGACGGATCTAAATTTCAAAAAGACTTTGTATGAGCAGCTAGGCATACAGGAATATTGGCTGTTTGATCCCTATGGTGAATGGATTCCCGAACAGCTACGGGGCTATCGCCTCAATGATGAAGGCTTGTATAAACCAATCAAAGATAATTGCAGTGAAGTTTTACAGTTGCGACTGCAACCAGATGGTTATTTGTTGAGTTTCTATCGTTTAGACAATAATCAAAAATTGCTCACTCCCGATGAATTATTGTTAGCTTCGCAGGAAGCCCGTCAACAAGTTGAAGAGGCTATGCAACAAGTCGAGGAGGCTACTCGGCAAGCTCAAGATGCTATGCAACAAGCTCAAGATGCTATGCAACAAGCTCAAGCAGAAAAATCCAGAGCCGATCGCCTTGCGGAAAAGTTGCGTCAGTTAGGGGTTGAATTATAAAACCCAAGAAGCTAGTGGCGGCGCTTCGCGCCGCCACTAGCTTCTTGGGTTGACTATGGCTATAAATCAAAAAAATGACAAATAGATATCGCATTGGTGAACTTCGTCCTAGTCAGATTATGTTTAGTTATGGCATCGGCGCGATCGCGGATTTGCCTAACTTAGCGGCGATGGTGATGGGGCTAGAGGATTGGCAACGTCAACATACACAAGTAATTAGCGAAGATCGACTGTTAGCGGCAGTGCAAGAGCAACTGGGGGGACAGGTACAGCAATTAGTTAGTTTACCAATTCCTGAAGAAGAATCCCGTCACCCCTATCTCAATCAGCAACCAAACCTTGAAGGAATCCCCGTTGCGCCGTTTCCGACTTGGATGGTATGCCCTAAGTGCGATCTGCTTGCGCCGATTACCGATGAACTTTTTGAATTAAAAACACCACGCAATCGCCATAGTGAAGCCGCTTATCACCATGTCAACTGTACGAAGGGAATTACCCCAAGAGTGATTCCTGTGAGATTTCTCACCGCTTGCGAAAAGGGACATCTTGATGATTTTCCTTGGCGCTATTTTGTACATCGTGGGAGTAGTGATTGCAAGGGATCGTTGCGGTTAATTGAGCCGAGTGTGTCGGGAGCCGTGACCGATATTATGATTAAGTGTGATACCTGTGGGGCGAGTCGGCGGATGTCCGATGCTTTTGGGCTGTCGGGCAAACAAAATATGCCCCGTTGTCGCGGTCGCCATCCCCATTTACGGAGCTTTGACGATAAGTGCGATCGCCAAATGAAAACTATGCTTTTGGGAGCGTCGAATAGTTGGTTTTCCCTGAGTCTATCGGCGCTATCGATTCCCAATGCTGAGAATAAATTAGAACAATATATTGATAGCTATTGGTTGACCCTAGAAGAAGCTGATAGTGCTGATACTTTGAAAGCTTTTCTCAGGCTTTTACAAAAACAGGGTAAAGCCTACGAGCTAGAGAATTATGATATTCAAGAAATTTGGCAAGCGATCGCCAAGCGTAAGAACGGCTCTAGCCAAGAGAGTAATGATCATATTTCGCGCAGCGATCTCAAAACTCCTGAATGGCTCAAATTTAAAAGCGTGACGGGGCTTGAGGATCGCGGCAAGGACTGGCGACTGAAGGCGATCGCGCCACCTGTCGATTTTGACAAGGTGATTTCCAAAGTAATTCTGGTGGAAAAATTGCGAGAAGTGCGATCGCTAATTGGCTTTACCCGCATTCAGTCCTCTGGTGATTTTACTGATACAGGAGAGGTTCCTAAGGAATATCGAGCGCCCCTCAGTCGCCGTGATCCAACTTGGGTTCCTGCGATGGAAGTGCGTGGCGAGGGGATTTTTATTGAATTTAATGAGACAGCCCTGCAAGCATGGGAGCAACAACCCGCAGTCAAAAAGCAACATATTCAAGTTAGAGAAGCCCATAAAAATTGGCTCAATCAGCGCAATCCCGAACTAGTGGATAAAATCTCCACTCCTGATATGCGCTATTTATTGATTCATTCCTTTTCCCATGCCCTGATGCGTCAGTTGGCGATCGAATGTGGCTACAATGCCGCGAGTCTGCGGGAACGCATTTATGCTCAGGTCGCAACTAGCGATCGCCAAGCACAGGCAGGTTTATTAATCTATACGGCGGCTCCTGACAGTGAAGGAACATTGGGCGGTTTGGTATATCTTGGCGAAGCGCCAAGGCTCAATCATCATATCCACCAAGCCCTTGAGTCTATCAGGATCTGCACCTCTGACCCTCTCTGTGCCGAGCATGACCCTGCTGGCGATCGCGTTTCTCTGCATTGGGCAGCTTGTCACGCCTGTTTATTTAGTCCTGAGACTTCTTGCGAGAGGGGCAATAAGTTTTTAGACCGCGCTTTACTAGTTCCTACCTTCTCGCAAACAGATATTTGTTTTTTTAATTAAAAACTGATGTTACGTGGAAGTTTCTAAGACCCTCACCCCTAGCCCCTCTCCCATTAAGGGAGAGGGGAACAAGAAATTAGTCTAGCTCCCCCTCTCCCATCGAGGGAGAGGGGGCAGGGGGGGTGAGGGTGATATTTGTTCCACGGTAACATCAGTTAAAAAGATCAAATAGATAGAAGCGGTCTTTTGTAGGGGCAGAGCATTCCTGCCAAAATTTAGGCTTTACACCACAGTGTTACAACAGGAATGCTCTGCCCAGAAATTAACGCTATTAAAGGTTATCTGCAAACCGAGGAAGAGGGTAGAGCATTTGCAGATCTAGATTTCAGTGATGATTTAAAAATTGTGGCGCAAATGCTCTACCCCTACAAATTTTTGTGTAATTATGTTCAAACCAATTTTTGTTGATGCGCTCAAAGGATTAGCTCTGTCTCTGCCCGATCGCCTACTACCCGAATTAATCAAAATCATGGCGATGATTCCTAATCAGGATAAAGATCGCTCTGACTATTGGAAATATTTGCTGTCACAAAAGGTGACATCGCAGGAATTACGCGATCGCCTATATAAATTTATTGCCATTTGGCAAGAACTGCATCCAGAGGTTAGTGCTGAGGCTTTGCATTTGGCTTTGCTGTCGGCGATGGAACTGGGGCGAGAGTTGCAAAAAAGTTATGAGGTACAGCCAATCTGGACGATGCCCGATCAGGCGGGGGAATGGAATCGGCAAACGGAACCGACGATTTTAGAATTAATCCATCAAAGTCGTGAGGAGCTATTGCTGATTAGCTTTGCGGTGTATGATATCCCTGAGATTGTGGCGGCGATGCGGAAGGCATTGGCGCGGCGAGTGATGATTACGATGATTGTGGAAATGCCCGAACGTGCTGATAAGGTTCCCTTTGGGGTGTTGCAGACTTTTCCTGCGGATATGATTGAGCAGTTACAGATTTATTATTGGGCGGTGGGTAAAAGACCTGTGAACTCAAAAGGGAAGTATGGATCCTTGCATATTAAGGGAGTGATTAGCGATCGCCATCGGGTGTTAATCAGTAGCGCAAATCTGACAAAATATGCAATGGATTTAAATCTAGAGCTAGGGTTATTAACGGATCAGGCGAAGTTAGCCAAGCAGATTCACCGCACCTTTGATGTTTTAATTCGCGATCGCGTCTTGATTCCTTTTCGTTAGTTTTAATTTGTTGCGATATGATTGGTTTAATGTTGCATGGAGCAGGCAAAATGACACAGGCAATTATTCATGATTCGAGCAAGCAAAATGCTCAAATTTCTGATAATTCTTCAAGTTAACCGCGATGTGGAGGCAATTATGACAGTAAACTTTTGGGAGTAAGGCGATGATTGCGAATCTTAAAAATAATTTCTTAACACCTGAAGAGTATTTGGCATGGGAGGCGGAGCAGCAGGTGCGCCATGAATATATTGATGGTGTGGTGTATGCGATGGCGGGTGGCACGATCGCTCACAATGATATCGCTTTAAATGTTTACAATGCACTGCGATCGCATTTAAAGGCGATGGGATGCCGCATTAATGTCGCTGATGTGAAGGTGCAAGACAGGAATGCTTCAAAATATTTCTATCCTGATGTGGTGGTAAGTTGTAATGAGAGCGATCGCCAATCGCGTGAGGTGATTGCGTTCCCTAAGTTAATTATCGAAGTTCTATCTCCCAGTACGGAGGCTTTTGATCGAGGGGATAAGTTTAAATATTATCGGCGTTTTCCGAGTTTATTGGAGTATGTTTTGATTGATGCGGAGAAGATTAATATTGATGTGTATCGGCGGGGAGATACTGGTAAGTGGGAATTGACGAACTATCCAGAGGATTTTGAGGGAACTGATCATGCTGATTTGTTTGAGTTAACGAGTATTAATTTTCAATGTTCTTTGGGTTTGATTTATGAAGATGTGGAGTTGTTGCTAGTATCGGAGACTTATCAGGATTAATATTATGAATGAATTGCGATCGCTTACTTTTGATGGCACGGTATTGATGCCCGATCGCCTCCAAACATTACTTACAGAGCTAAAGCTGAAATTACAGAAACTTTATGGCGATCGCCTATTTACATTGTTGCTTTATGGCTCGGTGGCAAGGGGTGAGGCGAATGCGGATTCGGATATTGATATTTTGGTGGTGCTACGCGATCGCGTAGCACCGATGTCAGAAATTCGACGGATGGCAGATATTAAGTTAGATTTTTTGCTGGAATTTGGCGAACTGCTTTCAATTATGCCTATGTCTTTGGATGAGTTTAATGACAATTCTGCTTCGTTTATAAATAGCATTCGCCGAGATGGAATTTCTCTATGAGCGACTTACAAAGGTTTATCGCATTATCCAAAGAAGAGTTAGAAACGGCGCAATTGCTTGTAGATGCAAGGCGTTATCGTTTATGTTTGTCTCGTTCTTACTATGCAATGTACTATGCTGCTCAGGCGTTGTTGTTGTCAGAAGGTTTGGAAGTTTCTACTCATAAGGGTTTGATTAAGTTATTTGGTTTACATTTTGTAAAAACGGGGAAGATTAGCGCCGATTTGGTAAAGTCTCTAGCAAGTGCCTATGACGATCGCCAGTTGAGTGATTACAATGTGCGGTTTGAGCCTGAAGAAAATGATGCGCTAATGGCAATTGAGGAAGCAAAAAGATTTACGCAGGCAGTTTTTGTATTACTCAAAGTAGTTTAGCCGCGATTGCGATGTGGATTGTGGCAATTGGCGAAAATACACGGGAGGCGATCGCTAAGCTTCGCCATGATGTTTTTAATATTTTTGCAGGTAGGGGCAAAGCATTCCCATAGGGGTTGATGATGTTTACCGAAAGTTTGTCAATGGGAATGCTTTGCCCAAATCTGGGGCGATCGCAGTTTGTCTGTGAGGGCGGGGGGACAAATGGCGAAAGAAGAGGATAAAGCATTTGCGGATAGAGGTTATTTATGATTGTTCAAGATTGTGGCGCAAATAGAAGAGGGTAAAGCATTTGCGAATAAAGGTTATTTATGATTGTTCAAGATTGTGGCGCAAATGCTTTACCCCTACGATTAATTGATTTTGCCCAAAAGATTCATTTGCCTTTTATCAACGAATTTTTCCTTTTTCCTTTTTCCTTTTTCCTTCCCAACTCCTGCCTTAACCTCTTCGGCATATCTCGCATGGTTGAGGGCAAGGAGGCGATCGAGGATGTCGCGCCGTGCGGTTTCGCTGATGGTGAATCTTAGTCCTTGTTTGGTTTGGTGGAAGTTGTGGTTTATGGGATTGGTAATTGCGGATTGGTGATTGGTGATTGGTGATTGCGGATTGGTGATTGTTCCATTACCCATTACCAATTCCCCATTACCCATTACCAATTCCCCATTACCCATTACCAATTCCCCATTACCCATTACCAATTCCCCATCACCTATTACCAAATCTAGCCACCCATAGGCTTTCATCACTGCGTAATCCATCTGTATATGCAGTTCTCGAAGTTGCTGGATGTCGATCGCGGTGTCGTTGGGGTCGTGGAAGCGGTTATAGGTTTTGGTGAGTCCGAGTTGGGTGGTTTGCATGATCTGCTGTCGCTGGTTGTAATATTTCTCTCCTATTGTTTCTAGTTCTTTTTCTGTTTCTGGGGTGAGGGTTGGGAATGGGAAGGTTTCAAAGGCATCTGTAGGAGAATATCTCAAAGTATGACCTCCCATTGTTGAACATTTATCCCATGCCCAAAAATCGTGTATTGAAGATTGACATAGTGAAAAGTATGTATAAGTGGCAAAAGGTAAAACTATTAATTGTTCAGCAAATACTAGATCTGTTTTAGAGAATGTAAAAGCAACGAATTTTGTAACTCTAGCAATTACTAAAACCCGATCGCATTGAGCGATCGTCTCATAAAGTTCTTTTCTTGGTCCTCCATAGAGCCACCAATCTCTAGCAATTGCCTTATTAAAATGATTGATTGGTGGTTTAGTTATTCTTTCAGGTTTAACCAATCTCTCAACAATATCTAAGCAATCAGGATAATCAGATGCATAGGGTGCACCTTTAGGATTTTTGGGATCGTCATGTTCTGGCGACAATGCCCAATCAAAAAAGTTAATCACCCAACGCGCAGGAGATTGGTCAGGATTACTGTTCAAGTCTGAACCATTTAGATAAGGGAAAAGAACATCTTTATTTTTAGGATTCTTCGTAATTAAAGCTTGAGCTTCTTCTATTTGAAGCACAAACCCCATACCAACAACATTAGAACCTTGAAAAGATTTACTTTCATTTGCCTTCAATCTTTCAGGAGTTCCCATAGAGTTGCTTCTAAGCGACAGATAGGATGTAATCCCCTCTACTTCTTGCTCATTAATAAAATACTTCCCTTCCCAATCACCTTTTCTTGCCCAAACATAAGCAACCTCTAACGCTGCACTACCTGACCAAGGACGACTAGGCACAGCGCGATAGATTTTACCTTTTTTGGCGACTTGATCTAAACCGATTTCTCTTGTATCACCTTGCGCGATAGTATTTGTAGCAACTAAACCAAAACATCCATCTTGCTTCAATAAATTGACAACCCGCAAGAAGAAATAAGCGCAAAAATCTGCTGTTCCTCGATTACCTCTAATTCCACTAGCTAGATAGTTAACAAGATAATCACGATAAGCACCTCCAAAATTAGAGAACAATTTCAACCCACCCATAAACGGCGGATTGCCACAGATGGCATCAAAACCCGATCCCCCTAAATCCCCCTTGTGAAGGGGGACTTGAAGAATCTTCTCCCCCCTTTTTAAGGGGGGCTGGGGGGGATCTAAAAACACCTCAGGAAACTCCAACTCCCAATGAAACGGGCGCAACGCCTCCAAATCAGGCAAAATCTCACGATGCGAATCGCTCACACTCATCTCACCATTAGCAACCAACAGCAACTCACGGCGCAAATCATCCTGCTGCGACCTCTTGCAATTCGCCAAATAGGACATCACCAACAAATCCGCCCGATCCTTCAGATCCTTTAACCGCGCTTGCGACTCCATTAAAAGCAACTCCTTCTTTACCCGATCGCCCAATGAATTGACAGCAAAACTCTCAAGCTGCATCCGCTTAGAAATAGCCTCCCGAATCCGATTCCACACCTCATTAATCCCCATTCCCAATTGATGAATATGACTCGACACATCCAAATTCCAAAACCGCAACTGCTCCACCGTCACCCCCACCAACGAATCCCCACACCGCAAGGCATGATCCACAAACGTAAACGGCTTATCCTTCTGCAAAGTCTCCAACCATAACGACAACTTCGCCATCTCCACCGCCAAAGGATTCTTATCCACCCCATACACACAACGCTCCGCAATCAACCGCTTCGCCACAATCAAGCGATCCGCCTCATCATCAGGAATCAAAGGCTCATCCAGATCAGGCTTAGAAACATTGCCGAAGACAGTGAAGACAGCCCTCACCCCCAGCCCCTCTCCCAGAGGGAGAGGGGAGCCAGAAAGATCTCTTGTTCCCCCTCGCCCCTTGGGAGAGGGGGCTAGGGGGTGAGGGCTTCCCAACCTCTCCCAACTCTCCAACAACCGCGCCGCCAAATAGCGACAAACCTGCACCAAAAACGCCCCCGAACCCATCGTCGGATCGCAAATCTTCAAACTCAAAATCTCCTGCGGCGACCTTAACTTCCATTCACTTTGCGGCAAACCCTCACTCACCCCCACATACACCAACGGCTCCAACGTATAGCGCACAATCTCCTCCGTCAAAGCCTTCGGCGTATAGTGAGTACCCGACTCCCGCCGATCCGTCCCCGCCGTCACATACACCGACCCTGCACTAATAATCACAGGATACTCCCGCGAATCCTTACGAATTAACCGATAAAAAGGCTTAACCCGATGCCAAAGCGCCAGATCATTGCCACAACGAGTTAAATAGCGAGATTCTTCGTAATGGGACAAATTGGTAATTGGTGATTGCGGGTTGGTAATTGGTGATTGGTAATCGGTGATTGGCTTACTTTGCATTCCCAATTCCCCATCACCCATCACCAATTCCCGATTCCCAATTCCCAATTCCCGATCAAAACTAAGCAACTTTTTCAACGCCGCCTCACCCCTTCCCGTCTCCTTCCTCAGAAACTTAACCAACACCTCCTCACCCTGCGCCGCCAACGCCTCCAATTCCTCTAATAAAATCTCAGGCTCCTTATTCTTAGTACCCTCCAAACCCAACACCGTCGAATTAGACTTCACCGCCTGATGATCCAGCAAACCCTCATAGACATGACCAATCTGCTCCACCTCGATCGCCTTGAAACTCAAACGGCGCGGCTCAAAACCACCCCCCGCCACCTTGATTCTCAGGATTTGCAACGACTCCAACAAATGTAACACCGTGCGATTATCCACCGCGATCGGTTCATCATGCCCCTCAAAACGTCCCTCCAAAAATGGAAACGCATCAGGATCAAACAAATTGCCACCATAGGCAGGCAGCTTAAAATTAGGATGATAAACACCTCCATGCACCGCCCGAAATAGCGCCATCAACCGACACCAAGCATCATGGCGACGTTCGAGAATCTCCTCACCACTATGATCGGCGATCGCCCTCAAACTCTCCTGCAAAGTCGAAACCGCATAATTCTTGTCATAGCGCTCCTCACCCAATAGCAATAAGCCACGCTCCTCCGCACATAGCAAAAACACCAAGCGCATCATCACAAAACAAGCCGCCTGATATAGCTCCTGCGTCGATACCCCCGCCAACATTCGCCCCTGATGATCCGTATCAATTTCCGCTAACTTCTGAATCAGAATTTCGACCGCCTTGCGTACCTGTAGCCCCAGTTGATCGGTAACTTCCTGTTGCGAATTTTTGGAGCGATCGCACAGACTCACCAAAGTATCCTGCTCCTGCACCCCAAAGAAGCGCTCCACCCCCAACAAATCCCGAAAAGCGCGTAAAGTAATCTTCTCCTCAATCCAAATATTCGCATACCAAGAAACCGTCGATGAAGTCCCACCCTGCGGCGCATAGACCAGCATCCATTCTTCACCATTAGTAATCAATCCCAAACTCACCCGCAGCCCCCGCAATAGCTCCACCATCCGCGTCACAGGCGAAGCCGACCAATTGGAACTTCTAGTTATGCCCTTATAAGTTCCCTCCAATTTTTGATTTGGTTCAAAAATCTGAATCAACAACTCAGGCTTATTTGCCCTCTGAGGATCACGCGGATCGACCAATACCCAATCAGGAATCAGCGTTTCCTGTTGCTGCTCCAACCGCACCCGCCAATGCTCACCAATCTCCTGCCCCGTTTTCAAATATTCCTGCGGATAGCCCAAGGTATTTTGCAACACCCATTCCACCCATACACGATGAATCTCTTGATCAATAGAGCGATCGCGCTGTTCCTGTCCCCACTCCGCATAAACCTGTTTCAAGAGCGCAAAATGCTCACTATCATGGGCGCTCAACCCCTGCGGAAATACCTCTAGCAATACCTCCATACTCAAAAATGAGCCAACAATATCAAGGAGGCTTAACCATTCAGCATGATGACGGGCGATCGACATAGATTTAGACGTGATGTAAATATATTAAAAATATTAAAAAATTAAAATCTCGTAGGGGTAGAGCATTTGCGTATTAAGGTTTTCTTTGAATTTCTAAATTGTCGCGCAAATGCTCTACCCTCTTCATTCTCGCGCAGTTGAATAGATAGTTGATTATAGCGAGGGTTTGGGGCAAAGCATTGTCGTTAGAGATTTAAGCTGCATAAGATAGAGCCGCAAAAATATCTTCTTTCTCTAAATAAGGATAAGCCTCCAAAATTTTATCGGGAGAATAGCCAGCCGCCACCAGCCCCACAATAGTTCCCACCGTGATCCGCATTCCTCTTATACAGGGCTTACCACCCATCACCGCAGGATTAAACGTAATTCTCTGGAATTTCATTAACTTATATCTCCTTAATTAACTTCGTTAACTTGCTCAAAAATTTGATTAATCGTAAAGGGACAAATCTTTGGGATGCGACTTGAGACTAAGTACATCTTAAAGCACGACTGCTAGAATGACTATAATTCCCTGTTTCCTGACTGTTTTCTAAAAAACTATGCACTTCATCAATCCTAAAATCGACTACGCCTTCAAAAAAATATTTGGCTCCGAACAAAGCCATGATATTTTAATCAGCTTTCTCAATGCCCTGCTTTACGACGGCAAAGATACAATTATCGACCTTGAAATCATTGACCCCTATTTAGCCCCACGACTGCGTGGCATTAAAGATACCTATGTCGATGTCAAGGCAACAATCCAAGATGAACAGGGCAAATCTAGCAATGTGATCATCGAGATGCAAGTCTTGAATGTGGAAGGTTTGCAGGAAGAAATTCTTTACAATGCAGCAAAAGCAAAACCAATTCAAATAGAAGATTATCCAGTTTCAGGATCGATAATTGCGCTTACAATTGCTGATTTTATTATGTTCCCAGCCTTAGACCATATCAAATCTCACTTTATTGTCAAGGACAAAACCTATCTCTTTGATTACCCTATTTATGACATTGAACTAGTATTTGTCGAGTTACCCAAATTCCAAAAGTCTCTAGAAGAACTAGAAACCCTTAGCGATAAATGGTTGTATTTCCTCAAAACTGCCCGCAAATTAGAATCAGTCCCCCCGAATATGGGTAATGTTCCTGAAATCAATAAAGCCTTTGCGATCGCCAATCAAGTAAACCTCTCTAAAGAAGAGCTAGATGATCTAGATCGCGCTGCTATCTTCATCA
Organism: Pseudanabaena sp. M53BS1SP1A06MG; assembly: GCA_020404105.1. Lineage (GTDB taxonomy): Bacteria > Cyanobacteriota > Cyanobacteriia > Pseudanabaenales > Pseudanabaenaceae > Pseudanabaena > Pseudanabaena mucicola_A. Next base: position 26,046 of record JADBWH010000070.1, read on the forward strand.
GCGATCAACGCAATGCCATCAAAAAGGCAGAGCGTCTTGGCTTAGAGCAAGGCATGAAAAAAGGGATCGAGCAGGGTATTGAGCAGGGTGAAATCAAAACTAAACTGGCGATCACCCAAAAATTACTTAGCGTTTTAGACGATCAAGCCATTAGTGAATCCACAGGACTATCTATTGAGGTGATCGCTAAACTCCGATCTAGCTAATGCAAAGGTGGCTTTGAGTATTCCAGAAATATTTTGACTCAGCGTTGCTTCGCAACGCTGAGTCAAAATATTTCTGGATTTTAATTAAGCGCAAAGCGCTGTAAATTAAAACAACTTTGGTGGCACGAGAAAGGCGATCGCTAAAGGAAATAACCTCGGCTGTGGGTCAGCATACCTTTGGCGAATAATTTCCTGCTCTTTTTTAAGTTCATCAGGAATTTGCTTGAGGCGCAATTCCAAACCTTGACGATTACGTTCAAACTGCTCCCTCTCATCATTGCTAAACAAATCAAGCTGAAGCGGCTTATTGGTATCGGCAAGCTCCTTCTCGATACTCTGTTGCAATTCCGTCAGAATTGCCTCAATATCCGCACTCTCCTGTTGAGCGCGATCAGCTAATTGCTTTTGCAAAGAATTTTGGCGATCGCCCATCCGAGATTCCAGACTTCTTTTTAACGGCTCCGCGTAAGTATCCCATAGCCCAATCAGCTTATTAGTCATTGATTCTGGGACAGGCTCAGACGTAGCACTTTGCAATAAATTGCTGAGTTCCAATACATTCAAGCGCACAAACTTACCGCCACGAATCGCACCACCCACCGTAATCACCTCTTCATTCAAGCGCTGTTGATCGCTACCCAAAATCACCAGCCGCCCATAGGCGACGACCACAGGCTCAGCACTGAGATGATTGGGAATTTGGAGTGCGGTGACGCGATTGATCTTTTTAGTTTGTCCCCGTAGCCAAACTTCGGCGCGGAGCAGTCGCAAACACATCTGTACTAACCGATGATTGAGGTGGGCAAGTACCACATCATCTTTATGCCTAGCGCGATCGGGATTGAAGGTAATCGGACGGATTTCACCTGTATGGGGATGGGCTAAGCCCTGATTGCACACCGCCCAACTGCCTCGAAATGCTTGTAAATAGAAGGCATCAGGATCATCCTCAATGGGAATTAATTCAGGCTGTCCTGCGAGATGCAGACCCACCTGTACCACCGATTGAATATTGCTTGGTTCGAGACGCAACTCCTGACGGGTCTGGTCAAGTTTCTCCTTTAGCTTCTCAATATCCTTTTGTACCTGTCGCTCAAATTTAAGCAGGCGGCGCATCGGTTCCGCATCCTTTTCCGCTTGAGCCGTATCGAGGCGCACTCGTTTGCCGAGCATCGCTTCCTCCACCTGTGCAGCGATCACGGGACCAACCTTGCCCAAGTCCTCACGGATATTATTAATCTTCAACGCCGCCCGCATCAAAAATTCCAGATCACCTTCGAGATCGCCCGCCTTCACATCACGCATCACCTGATTTTGATAGCCCTGTCCCACAAAGTGATAGATCTGCACCTTGTCCGCCCTTTGTCCGTGGCGATCGATCCGTCCATTGCGCTGTTCCATGCGATTCGGATTCCAAGGGATTTCGTAATGGATTAACTTCGAGCAGTAATTTTGCAAATCCAAACCCTCAGAAGCGGCATCAGTCGCCAGCAAGATCCGTACAGGCGAAACTTGGGGATGGGTTTGAAATGCAGCTTTTACTTTTTCGCGATCGTCGCTATTCATGCCACCATAGAGCGTCATCAGGCGATCGCCCTGTCCTAACCCACGACTGAGCAACAAATCTGCTAACCATTTTTGCGTAGTCCGATATTCCGTAAAAATAATGACGCGCTCCTCTGACCATTGCCCATTGGGTCGAATATGTTGATCTATCCAAGTAAGTAATTGCTCAGCTTTGCTATCAACTTGACGCGCTGTTTGTTCCGCCCAAGCCTTTAGATCTGAGAGTAAATTTTGCTCTTGCGTCGATAGCGATCGCCATAGCACTGTACTTGTCGCGATCGCCGCCGATGTTGATTCTTCATAGAGATCATCATCGGCAAATTCTTCTTCAATATCTTCAATCTGTCGCCGCAATAGCCCCACCGATGGCTGCGCTAAACGTTTTGATAGATTTTTACCCTTTTTGAGTGATTCCTCATGCTTGATTAAAGTCGTCAAAAAGGCTTGAGGACTAGAGAATAAGCGCTTTTTTAGCAATTTCAATACAAACTCAGTGGCAGTCTGCTCTAGCTTATTAGTCGCCCCTTCTCTTCGCAATTTTGTATATTCATTGAGCTTGCGATTAGCTGCACGCTCGGCATCAGTATAGGGAACAGAGATCGCCTCCAAGCATCTCTCTGGAAAGCGCGGCGTACCATCCCAATTGGGCGGCAATTCCCGCTTGAGACGACGGATCATGATCAAATTCAACTGCTTAGGATCAGGTAGAATCTCCCTTGCAAAGCGTTGAGAATCCAATAGTTCCAATAGCGCCGTAAAGCTCTCACTATAACCATTATGGGGCGTTGCCGATAGAAATAACTTATGCTCACAATGGGGAACTAAAAATCTTACGGCTCCCGTTCGTTGCGAGTCCACAGCGTATCTACCACCCGCCGACGGTGCGATATTATGGGCTTCATCAACAATTAATAAATCAATCCTTCTAGGATAGATCGACTCACCTTCCGATGGCAATGATTCGCGTAATAACCGTAACGGGCGATCGCGCTTAATAAAATCAATGGAAGTAATTAAACGCGGATAATGCCCCCAAGGATTAGTATGCAGCCCGCGCCGCCGCCGCAAATCTCGCATTAACTCACTATTCACAATCCGAAAATCTAAGCCAAACTTATCGCGCATCTGCTCTTGCCACTGCACCTGCAACGCTGATGGACAAATAATTAACATCCGATGTGCCCTTTGCCGCAAGGTTAACTCCTGCGCCACCAGTCCCGCCTCAATGGTCTTCCCTAAACCCACATCATCAGCAATCAACAGATTCACCCTTGGCATCTGCACCGCCCGCACCACAGGATCGAGTTGATAATCCTCAATGTCAATGCCACTGCGAAAAGGTGACTGCACACCTTGGCGATCGCCCCTAGATACTGCTCCCCACTTGACCGCATCCAAAAACGCTGCAAACACTTCAGGACGATCCAAAGCACTGGGATAGGGTAATTCCCTCTCTTCAAATAGCTTTGCCCCCTTCTCTAGTTCCCATACCACCTCTAACTCTTCCCCCAAACCCTCATCCTCAATTGAAGCAAGAGTTAGCAAATGGTGGTTCGGCAACTTCGCAAGGTGCACAGGATTCGCCATCATGCCCGAAGCTTGGACATTCATCACCGCAAAAGTCCGACCCCGTACTTTGACTAACTGCCCTTGTTCTGGCAAGGCCTGAGCTTGTTCGTGAGCTTGATAAAATGGCATAAATCCTTACTTGAATCTATAACTATCGCCATCTATATTACTCCTTTCCCATCCAAGAACTAGCAGGGAGGTGCTTTGCACCTCCCTACATGACATTGTCATCGGTCTGTTTATCATAGCGATTTTCAAATGAATGCATACTCATTTGAAAACAAAAAAATCAATCCCAGTAAAGTTTTTGAGTTTTCATTTTGCCTACGGCAAAATGAAAACCGCTATAACAAATATGATAGGACTTACATAAACCGAACGAATTTATTAGACTTGAGGTAGATGTGGTGCGGGCTTCGCCCGCACCACATCTACCCAATGCGTAGTCCTACTAGCAACAGGTAATGTTTCAAACTTGTTGGGGAACAAGTAAAACTTGGAAGTTAGGAGCACTGGCTAACTTGTTTTTCAGCTTTTATCCAATTTTCTGCTCCAACAACTTTGAAACACCACCCAAAATTCTATTTAGATAATTCCGTCTGCGACCATATCTTCTCGGGTGTAATTAACAGAAAAATCTAGGACAGACGAATGAAGTTCAATTACAGCAACTGTAGGAAAAATTCGTAATGCACTAATTCCTATGTCTTTAGGATTATCAGCTAGCCAACCAAAAGCCTCGCGAGTATGAGTATGAATGATTAAAATTTCGCCCTCAGAAGTTCTATTTAATGATAATTCCGCGTCCCCAGGGGTCAAATACATTTCGCTATAAATTTGTCCTAGCATCCGCCACTGTTGCTGCCAAGATTTCATCCCATTTTGTTCATAGGCGATCGCATATTCTGCAAGAGAAGTAATATTTCGCCATGTAATATCATCTCGTTGAAAAATGATGCGTAGCTCTTTGATAGCCTGTTCGCAATCTTCGTCAAACTTGAGATATGGAAGTGGAATAGCAAGACGACGAGGCTTTTTACTTAATGTCATCATTGCTTGAATCACTGCTGACTCAATTTGACTAGCCATTTGCTTTTTTGCCTTTCGGTTTTGCAAAGCTAATCCTTGCTCAGTAGTTGCATACATAGGCGGTAGTCGATTGAGTACATATGCCGAGATGTCAGCAATACCAACCTTTAGCGGCAATATATTTGCCATATTTACTAATTGATTTTTTACTTCCTGCTGCACTAAATCTTCGAGAACATTAGTAACTGAATATGAAGCAGAAATAATGTAGGAATTTAGATCAGGGTTAGGTATTTCTGTATTTCGTTGACGCCAATTTTCAAGATCATTATCATGCCCCTTACGCCGTAAATAGCTTTTGATTTCGCGAATGCGATTGCGATCGCAGATACTTAATTCCACATATTCTGAGGATTGCGACACTAAGGCAAGTGTTTCTTGAAAAGCTTCTGGCACACTCTTCCATAATAGGGTTGGTTTGCTAAAAAGTTTTTGTAAGTTAACCAAGACATGGGCAGGGGTTTCAACTTTTATAGCTGTGATATGGGTGTCTTTGCGAATTGGATTGCGCTTTACACCCAGTAAAGCATTTTGGACGGCGCTTACAACCTGATCTCGCAACTCATTGTGGGCTCGTTTGCGCTGTTGTAACCAACCTCGGCTATTACTAGCATATAGTGCTGGCAATCGATTCAAAGCAAAGGCAGTTACTTCACTAAGGTTAATTATTTCGCGTGAAGCCTTGCTCAGTTGCTTGAGCTGATTCTGTACTTCTACGACAACGATTTCCTCAAGGACATTTTTGAGGCTAGTCATAAGTTTGTGCTACGAGAAATTTTATGTGTATAAGCTTTGTTCGATTTTATTGTTGTTCTTAATTCAGTATAAATACGAGGCTAAGCTTTTTCTTTATACTGAAGTGAAACCTAGCAAAATTTTTTGTACTATTTTAAGCCTGAATAAGCTGTAACTAATAGGTTTAAATTTTATGCTATTTACGTAAAAAAATAATATTACATCTGGATTTATCTGTAACTATTTCAGTTCACTAACAATTGCGGCGAATTGCCCAAAGGCTGTTTGTAGGTTATCGGCAATTTCTTGGGCGAGAATATCAGGTATGGGTATATCCTTGGTATCTTCGAGGCTTTTATTTTTGAGCTAGAAAATATCGAGGTTGACTTGATCACGCTTGATGATGTCAGCATAGTCAAAGGTGTGGGTTGCATGACATTGACGATCGCTTTAATCAGTTTTTGATGCGTGAAGTATTGCTCTGCGCCTTTGGTTGATTCTTCAGCATTTTGATGTTTTGGATATATAGGACTTACGCATTGGGTAGATGTGATGCGGGCTTCGCCCGCATCACATCTACCTCAAGCCTAATAAATTCGTTCAGTTTGCGTAAGTCCTATATATATAGATATATATATAGACTTTTGGTTGTAAGGGGGTAGGGTTTGCTCTTGGGGTATTTTATTTTTATATTATTTTTATTTTTATACCTTGGGACAGGCTAAAAGTGCTTGCATCGCCGCATGACTACCCAGAACTTATAGACGCTTCACTTTTTTGTCCATTATTTTTTTCTCTATTTCATTGATCTGGACTTCTCGTAAGCGCGTTGCATAGGCTGGGAAGGGAAAACCAACTAGGAGAGGTGATGGCACTTCAGGCTGATGGATAAACATACTGCCAGACTTTAATAGCAGCGATCGCTTGCGACAGGCTCCAGTTAAAAAATTATATTCAGGGCGTTCTACTTCGGCGGAGTCAAGACGACCGACAACGCGCACTGCTGCTTGCCCGACGACACGACGCTCCACCTCAGAGGCAGTTTGTTGAGCGCCAATTAAGATGATGCCTAGCGATCGCCCGCGTTCAGCAATTTCCACTAACAAATCTTTGATCGGGCTACGACCCTCCTTGGGTGCATATTTGTTCAACTCATCGAGCACGATAAAGACTACGGGATATTGTCCGCGCTTTTCCTTTTCCATGAACAGCTTTTGTAACAATACGCCCACGACAAACTTTTGTGCTTTGCTACCAAGTTTGTTGATATCCGCGATCGTTAACTGATATTCCGCCGCCAGAGGATCGAGCTTATACTTTTGTAACTCCTCCGCAGGCAGATCGCCGCGCACCAGATGCCCCATTTCGTCAGCAATCCCCCACATCCGACGAGTGAGCGCCTCGGCTGTCGCAGGAGCATTACGCCCTAGCCATTTCTGATCGGGATTCTCCACCAACTTATCTTCGAGAAATTCAATCAAATCTCGAAAGGTTTCCACTTTATCCTTGCCATCTTCGCCATAGCTATCATCTAAATCGAGACTAGTTCTTGGCAAAAATCCTAACTTCTTATCATACTTGTCATTATCCGCAGCTAGTCTGGCTAAGCGCTCCTCAACAATACTCGCTAAAAAGCCAATATTTCCTCGCTCTAGGTCATCACCTGCAAATAAGAAACGAAATAGGCGATCGCGACAAAATTCACGCATTCCCCAGACATAGGCGGAAATATTATCGGAACGTTGATCGAGATGGGGTTCGATTTCCTGAGTATTTTTCTTAGGGGCAACGCAAAATCTGACATCACGGAATGGTTCTACGGGTAGATCGAGAATGTGATAACTCGCGTGATCCTCTTCCCTTATTTTGTTATTAGGCTTATCTAAAAAGAATAAATCTTCTCCCTTAACATTAAAAATTAGCGCCTTCGTATTTGCTCTCTTAGAACCTAGGGCTGCTGAATTGAAAATGGAATGGAGAATAAACAGGGCAAAGGAAGTCTTGGTCGCCACACCTGAAATCCCTGAAATATTGACATGAGCGCCCTTTGTGCCATCGATAAATTCGTAATTCAAATAGGCAGGACTGCCATTTCGCATGATTCCTGCGGAGATGCGCTGCTCCATACCATCAAAATTCAATGCAAAGCGCAAATTCTCATCTTCGGCTAAATAGACTGCATCGCTAGGTTGTGGTGGCAGATATTCTTCAGGTTCAATGCGAGTGACTTGGATATGTGCGGCATAGGAGACATTTACGGGCATACTGCCAGTGGTAACGAGAAATGTATCCGTATCAAATTGGGTTCCTTCATGAATAGTTCGCACATGATCGACGACACCATAGAAGTTGACGACACCTTTTTTATCGGGGCGATCGGTTTTCACCTGCACGACATCATCCAGACGTAGGACTTTGCCATCACTTACCGCTACCCAAAACTCAAGGGGGGTCGCATCTTTGGTTCCCAAGATATATCCTATCGGCTCGATCATGTCACTATGTTCTACATTATTTTCCAAGTATATAGCGCTTTCCCAGCAAGTGCGGATGAATGCAATTAGGTTTGAGATCGTTGTCAATAATTTCTTGGAAACGCTCCTGTACTAACTTTTTTAGAGCTTCGGGTATTTTAGGACTTGGCTCTTTTTTTGGAGAATATACCCATTCATACTTTGATCTTGATTTCGATCTTGCCATTTCTCGAAGTCCTCTCTAAATCTTTGTTTTAAACGCGATGATGATCGTTTTTAAATTTAATTATTTTAGCCGACTACCCGTTCAGAGACTAAATGTAAAATAGTTGGATCAACATCATTTTTGATAATGAAATTAACTTCTTCAGTCTTAGTAGCGATCGCGATCGCTACCACATTTTTGCCAAGAGCTTCTGAAGCTCTACCGAGGCTCAGCCTACAAAAAACGCAAAGTCATCAGACTCTAAATGCATCCTTAACTAAGCAGTCTCAAACAAGCCCAGTCTATTCCGTTCCACAGAATGCGATTCTACTGGAAGCGGTTAAGAATGAGGATTTGGATTTAGCGAAATTGGCTTTATCTCGAAACGCTGACCCTAATACTCTTGATAACAATGAGGAAGAAGCCTTAAACGGTAGAGCTATTTTACAAATTGCGGCTGAGAACAATAGTCTGGAAATTGCCAAACTATTAATTGCCTATGGGGCAAATGTGAATGGTAATCCAAAATATACCTATATTGGCGGTACTCCCTTATCTACAGCCGCAGCTATGGGGCATCTGGAAATCGTGAAACTGTTAGTTAATAAAGGCTCCAAACTGGATCTGGCGGCTGATGGCGGATATACGGCGCTTGATGAAGCGATCGCTGAAAATCGGGCTGAGGTGGTGCAATTTTTATTAGAACGTGGCATGAACCCTAACTATTATGTGGAGGGATATACGCCGCTTTATGATGCTGCTAGTCGTGGATATACCAACATTGTCCGTCTGCTAATCAAACATGGTGCGGATGTCAATTTTGGTAATAGCTTTGCGAAACCGTTAGAGATCGCTATCAAAAAAAGCCATCTCGAAATTATTGACATCCTCAAAAAAGCAGGGGCAAGATCAGCCACTCTGTGATGGGGATTAGCATATAATGAGGTTAAATTTTGTAAAAAATTCAACTCAATACATGACCACTACCATTGCGCCCGAAACCGTGACCGTTAAGCACGAGATTAAGGACATCACTCTTGCACCTCTAGGCAAACAACGCATCGAATGGGCTAGCCGCGAAATGCCCGTATTACGTCAAATTCGCGATCGCTTTGCTGCCGAAAAGCCCCTTGCAGGTATCCGCATCGCCGCTTGCTGCCACGTCACCACCGAAACCGCAAACCTTGCGATCGCCCTCAAAGCGGCTGGCGCAGATGCCGTATTGATCGCCAGCAATCCTCTTTCAACTCAAGATGACGTTGCTGCTTCCTTGGTTTACGATCACGGGATTTCGGTATTTGCAATCAAAGGTGAAGATAACGCTACTTACCATCGACACGTTGAATTTGCCCTCGCCCACCATCCCCACATCATTGTTGATGATGGTAGCGATGTCACCACTAGCTTAGTCCTACACCACGCCGATCAAATCCCTGAAATCATTGGTACTACCGAAGAAACCACCACAGGTTTAGTTCGCCTCAATGCGATGTTCAAGGATGGCAAGTTGACCTTCCCTGCGATCGCGGTTAATGACGCAGAAACCAAGCATTTCTTCGATAACCGTTACGGTACTGGTCAATCCACCCTCGACGGTATCATCCGCGCTACCAATATCCTATTAGCAGGTAAAGTGATCGTCGTCGCTGGCTATGGCTGGTGTGGTAAGGGTGTGGCGTTGCGTGCTAAGGGCTTAGGTGCAAACGTAGTTGTTACCGAAATCAACCCTGTTGCCGCGATCGAGGCTGCAATGGATGGTTTCCGCGTATTGCCTATGTCGGAAGCTGCTAAGGTTGGCGATATCTTTATTACCGTTACTGGTAACAAGCACGTTATCCGTCGTGAACATTTTGAAAACATGAAAGATGGCGCGATCGTCGCTAACTCTGGTCACTTTGATCTAGAAATCGACCTCGTTGCACTTAACGACCTCAGCGAATCGGCAAGCTTTGTGCGGAACTTCACTCAAGAGTACAAGCTGAAGTCTGGCAAGTCGGTCATCGTCATCGGTGAAGGTCGCCTAGTTAACCTTGCGGCTGCCGAAGGACACCCTGCGAGTGTGATGGACATGAGCTTTGCAAACCAAGCGCTTGCTTGTGAATTCCTTGTTAAGAACAAGGGCAAGTTGCCTGCGGGCGTTGTACCAATTCCTAAGGACATCGACCAAGAGATTGCACGTCTGAAGTTGCAAGCAATGGGTATCACCATTGACACCCTCACTCCTGAGCAAGTTCACTATCTCAATTCTTGGACTGAAGGAACATAATCAAAAAGTCAACGAAAAGGGAGCGCTTTGCGCTCCCTTTTCTGTCATTGCAATACTTCGCTATAGCGGTTTTCATTTTGCCTACGGCAAAATGAAAACTCAAAACTCTTAATGGGACTGATTTTTTGTTTTCAAATGAGCGTGGTACGAGCATCACATTCATAAAACCAGCCAAAGAAGTCAGATTCAGAAACAGAATTGAAAGCGAGAGTGATAGCCTCATGAAACTGCTCAGTGGTTATCGGAGCAATCGAACGCAGAATAGATTTGACTTTAGACCAAAACATCTCAATCGGTGATAAATCAGGAGAATAAGTGGGTAAGAAAATCAGTTTAGCGCCAGTATGCTCAATCGCAGTTCTGACCTCATCGCTACAGTGGAGATTGAGATTGTCCATCACGACGACCATCGTATCGTTTAGCTGAGGTACAAGTACCTCAGTCACATAAAACAAA
>JADBWH010000071.1 GCA_020404105.1 Pseudanabaena sp. M53BS1SP1A06MG
CCCTCACGAGTAACAATGCTATTAGCAGGAATTGTATTAGTCCTGTTGCCTGCGGTATTAAGAGTAGTGCGAATTGTAATCGTACAAATTCCACCAGCATTAATAGTTCCACCAGTTATCCCAAATTCATTGGGGCCTAAAGTGCCTACCCCAGACGGTCTTGCATCACCTGGTAATAAAATCGTAGGGCTACCGCAGTTTGCTGTGGTTGGATTAGGCACGGGGAACACTAATATATCTGGGTCCATCGTATCGACAAAGTTGACGTTGTTCGCAACTAAGCCGCTTGAGCCTGGGTTGGTGATGTCTACTTTCAGAACCGATGGATCGCCAACTGAATTTAATGTTTGAGGAGTAAATAATTTGATTACCGACAAGTTATTGGTAACTCGTGTCAGCGTCCCGCTTATATTGTTGGGATTAGTAAATCCTTGTGTCGTGGTAACTGTAGTAGCTCCAATGGTGTTAGTGAAAGTATTAGCCCCAGTTCCATCGATCGTGACATCAAAGGAAACTGTACAGATGCCAGGTACACCACTAACTTGGGCAGGGACTTGACCACCAGCGAAGCTGAAACTTTGACTATCAATTGGTGTAAATGTCCCACCTGTACAAGTGGTTTGAAAGTTGGGACTGGCTGTAAGCTTTGTATTGGTTTGCGTCCAGCTATCGGTGAAAGATAGATTAGTCAGGGGGGTGAGATCGGTATTCCTAAACTCGATAGTGGCTCTAGAAATGCCGTTAGCAGTAATGGCTGGCGATTGAAAAGACTTAACACCGCTTAGTGGCGAAACTACAGTTAAGTCAGCGGTTGGTAAAGTTGCGGGTTCAAAAGTACCATCTCCTAAGGAAACAGCAGCATTAACAAAGTTAGATGGAGTATTGAAATAGGTTCGGGGTAATGGAGTGGTTGTCCGATCTATTTCAATTACATTAAATTTAATCGTACAACTACTACTGGGCGGTATGCTGCCGCCGCTAAGTACAACACTGGTATTTCCAAAGGTTGCCCCTGTGATCGTGCCGTTACAGGTGTTGCTTAAGTTAGGTGGGTTGGCAACTTGCAAATTAGAAGGCAAGTTGTCGGTAATACCAACGTTGTTTAGGGGTTCCGGATTACCACCTGTGCTACGGCGGTTGTTCGTGATGGTGAGCGTGAGCGTAGATGGTAATCCCCGACTCACAAGAACTGGGCTAAAGGACTTATTGACAGTAACCCTCGAACCTACGCTTAACCTTCCTTCTGTGCCTGTTACACCATTACTATCTAAGCATTGAGCATTGGTAATTGTATTGTTGTTAATTATGTTGTTAAAATTGGCATTATCTGGTGTGTCTGATGGCGCAAACACATCAAAGGAGAAACTACAAGTTGCCCCTGGGTTGATGGATGCACCACTTAACCCTGCCGAACTCGAGCCATTGACTGCTGAAATTGTAGGAGATCCACAGTTAGTGGTAGAGGGAGGAGTGGGGTTTTCTACTTGTAACTGAACTCCTCCGGGGTTAGAAGTTGGTAAGTTATCGGTAAAGTTAACACCTGTCACTAGTGCCCCTGAATCATTTTTGATATTGACGGTAACGCGAGTGGTGTTACCAGGGGCAATTAGGTTAGGGCTGTATGTTTTAGTCACTGTTAAGCCAGCAATTACGGAGAAGTTATTAGTGGCATCGTTTGGTGGTACTCGATTTTGATCGTTTGTAAAGTCTAAGGTGCGACTAATGGTGTTAGAAAGTGCAAGCGGATTAGTTGGATCACCGAGATTACCAATCGGACAAGTATTCTGAACTCGCACATCCACAAGAATCTGGCAGGTTCCGAAGGAATTGTTAGAAGGATTAGAAGCAGGAACAATTGCAGCCTCACCCAGATTAGTGGTGTTTAGCGTAAAGCTAGTAGCTCCAGATACGGGCTGAGTTGCCCAAGGTATCAATGTATTAGTAGCATTACAGGAAGACCGAGCGTTAGGAGTTGGAGCAACTTCCAATGGAAAGGGCAAGGGATCGGTTACCGATAGACCAGTAATCTCCGCTCCCCCGTTTGTGACCGTAATCGTAATAGTGCTGACATTACCCGATCCTTCAGCAAAAACACTTGGAAGACCAGATTTGGTGATGGTTACTAAATTTTGTACAGCTAGGTTAGCAGATGGAGCATTGCTGTTACTAATGCGGTTTTGAGTGTTGAGGCTATTGCTCGGAATAGTATTGGTATAAGTACCACTTACAGCACTAGTAACAGGGAATGTGATCCTACAACTGCCGTTATTGGCAGGAATTGTGCCACCTACTAACTGCACTTGAGTATCGCCAGATCCTGTGACAATACTTGCCGTGCCCCCCGTACAGGTTGTGGTTGGCGCTGGTGCACCGAGGCGAGTATCCACAAAAAGTTGTGATGGAGTGTTTGGTAAAGTATCGACTAAGGTTGGTACTGTGGTTGTACCAGTGAGAGGGAAGTTATTGGGGTTGGTTATTGTAATCGTTACGGTAGAGCGTCCATCTCCGGGAATTGTATTAGGAGCGAAGGATTTACTAAGAGTTGCTGGAGCGAAACTATTGACTTGCAACGTTGCACTGGTAGGATCTAGGTTTTCACCTGCACTGGTAAATAAAGCGCCTGCGGGAATGGTGTCGGTGTGATTGCCTGCACTGAAGCCTCGGACAGGGAACTCAATGACACATTCTCCAGGAGCGCCTGCGGGGATGGTATAGCCAGAGATGCTGAACGAGCCTGAAATCCCAGCAGAACCACCGGGGGTGGGTTCTGTGCCTGAGTTCAGGGTGACTGTGCCAGAACCACCGCAGGTATTTAGTGATGGTGTGGTACTAGCAATTGTGATCGGACCTGGAGTATTGGTTAGAGTGTGATTTAGGGATGTGATCGTAATTGACGTACTAGTGGAGTTACGGAACGTCAGGCGGTAGGTGGTGTCGACACCAGGATTGATGGTATTCGGAACGAAGGTATTCAGGATCGCGATCTGGGCGGATGGAGCAGCAATGGAAGATTGGGATGGAAACCAGAGGTGTTGGGCGATCGCAAAGACAAAGCTTAGAAGGAATAGGCTAAGGAGCCTTAGTGTCCGATTTAATGCAGATACGGGGGCAAATGTTCTCCTCATGGTCTATTGATTTCCTTTTCCTTCAATTTGAATGTCTTCCTGTTGGTCTAGCAATTGAATTTCCACGCCTTGGATATTTTGGAGGAAAAATTCAACCCTGCGATCGCTTGCATAGTCGGTAACTCGATCGCCCTGTGAAGCCCGTTGAGTTTCGCCTAGCGATCGCACGGTCATGCGTTCAGAGGGAACGCCCTGTCGCATTAGGTAATTGCGGACGGCAAGCGATCGCCTAAAGCCCAGTTCACGATTGTATTCACCACTGGCTCTAGGATCGGTATGTCCTGCGAGATTAATGAGGATCGTGGGATATTGCTTCAGCACAGTGGCGATGCGATCCAGTATTTTAGCGCTTTGGGGGCTGATGGTATCGCGATCGAGGGCAAAGTGAACTTGCCTCGGTATAGATAGAACGATGGGCGCAGGTGGTGGTGGAGTCTGGACGATTTTGGGAGGTGTAGTACAGGTGGGGATTTTGGGTGGAGAATTGGTGGGTGGTGGGGCGGAAAGATCTGGATTAACGATACGGGCATTTAAGGCGGGTTCTGATGTGCCGTATTGAGGATCGGTCGCGATCGCGCTAATGGTATCGCCAACTTGGACATTAGTTAGGGAAGCGCCAAACTTACCATTAGCATCGGTTTTAACGGTGGTGAGATATTCACTAAGGGAGCCATAGGGCAAATTCGGATCGATCTTGCCAGTCACACGATAGAGATCAATTTCGGTATCGGCATCGGCAGTACCATCGATATTTACCTTATTGGGCGTGAACATTGGGAAAGTAGTAGTGAGAAAAGTGGGGGCATTGATCGCGCCATTGGCGGTATCTACTCGGCGGAAATAGGAATTGCGCGGAATATTAATACCATCGCCTGTGATGAGATCGCGATCGCCAACCTGATTTTTTGAAATCAGATCGATACTAAGCCCAGTCAGAGATGTAAAACTATTTTTGCGGATCAGATTGCGATCGCTCTTGGGGTAAGCCGCGATCGCTACACCTGAACCTCGTTGATGACTAATTTCGTTATTGGTGACTTGATGATCGTTGCCCATCAAATAAATAGCAGCATAGTTAGTACTGCGATCGTTAAAAATAATGCGATTGTCTTCAATACGAATAGCTCCATTGGGCTTAAAGAGATAAACACCACTGCCATCATTAGCGCAGAGAGTATTGCCCTTGATTTTTAAATTGGCAATTTCTCCTTCTAGATAAATCCCATGAGGCATTCCATCAAAACCATTGCTGGTAATGGCATTCTCAATAATCTGTGTTCCCGTTGCCCTTACGGAAGTAACGATGCCACTACCCTCATGGTAGGCAATGCGATTATGGCGAATGAGTGTATCGGTGCTATTAAAAAGATAGATTCCTAGACTAGAGGTTTGCTTGGGCATGACACCATTGGGCGGAATCCCTAACCAGTTAGCTTCGATCTTGACATTCTGCGGGGGACGATTGCTGTCGTAGAAGGGGGCTAACTTAGCGGGTTGCTGCTGTTGGGTGGTGTCGGGTGGTGGGGCTTGGTGGGAGATAAAAATATCGCCTGAAGGTGTGGAGGTGGGGACAGATTCGATCGCATTAAAGCCATAGATACTTAAGCCCTTAATTGTAATGCCATCAGCAACGATAGTAAAACCTCGGAAAATTTCTACCCCATCAACAGGTGCGATCGCCACAATCGGTTGGGGAATCGCTAATTCTTGGGCAAAGGATTTTTGCGAATCGTAACCTGCTTGAGTTGTGCCATCAATGGTGAGATTGGCGCTACTGAGATCGGGTAAAGCTTTCTTTAATAGAATCGTGGTGTTGTTAGGTGGCAAATTAAATAAAATTCGCGTACCTCTGAAGAGACTAGCAAAGTTGGTTCTCACTTGAGCGCGTTCGCGTTCGCTAAGCCGATCAAGGGTGAGGCTACCATTAGCGATCGCGATCGCTTCACGCAAAGTTAATTCGCCATCAGCCTTTATTTCGCCATCAGTATTACTATTGATGATGATTTCATGAATTTGTGGATCTTTTGGGTTTTGCGCGATCGCCTGCATCGCGAACACCGTATTCAAAAGACTAGCCAAACTGGTCGCACTGGCAAGCCCAGCCAATCCCATTGAGATAAACATTACTTTTTTTTTGTTGCTGATTACTTTTCGCATAGTCTCTAATTCGTAATTTATAATTCGTAATTCCCAACCCTCTAATTTTGTGGATTTATTAGATTTAAGAGTTGGTCAGGGGCGATCTCAAAGCCGCTTTTCTGGACGTTGTTCTGAGCAGTGTTCTGAGATGTGCTAATTCCCATCGCTTGCAGGAGTGCAGTTAAGGTGTCACCTTGATTGCTCAATAAAAAGTTAAAGGCGGTGGCAAGGCGACGAGTTGAACTCTCCGCAATAGTGAGACGATCTTGCTCATTAGGCTCGCGATTAGTGATATTCGTCGCCAACAGGAAGGAATCGATAGATGAAGGTAACTGGGTAAGCAATTGAGGTAATTCACCAAGGTTAGGAAGTTGAATAGAAGTACTCAAGAGAGAATTAGTAAATTGGAAATTTGATGAATTGATTAGCGAACTTCCTAGCCAATTGAACTGGTCAAACTGGCGGCGATCGCTTCCTAGCAAGAGCGCCAAAGTAGGAACCGCAGTATTAGCACTTGCCGTTGGCGTTATCGGCTTCGCCGCAATATTAGTATTACCATCATCTACATTTAGCGAAATAAACACTTGAGAAGTTCCCATTGGCGTAACTGTATTATTAGAGCTATTCTGACTTGAATTGTTTGGGTTGACACTGATGATAATGCGATCAGAACTAATGCCTTTATCCAATAGATAACTTCTCACCGCCAGTAGTTTAAACATCTCTAGATCCTGAGATGTCGCCACATTTATATTACCTGTCTGTAGCTCCAGTGTTGATGTGGAGCTACTCTTCAGACGCTCAATGATGCGATCAAGACTGGAATAGCTCAAATCAGCGATTTTGCCATCGTTGCCCACATTGACACCCAGAGAGATATTCGTTTTGTTAGGGGGCAGAGTTGTGGGGATTGATGCAGCCTCAGCTTGGAGGGTCGCATCAATTTTCGGGAATAGACTTTGTAAGAATTCCGTCGCAGGTGTAGCAGGTGAATTAGAAGAAATCGTTTGCAATCGGGTAGCGATCGCATTAAAGACTTCGGCTTGACCACTGAGGGCAAATTTAATGGGGGCTGAATTAGCAGTACTCACTCGCTCGGTATTATTCAAGGCTAGACTACCCAAAGAGCGTAAGGTCATTTGCTGACTGGTCACGCCACGATCCATTAAATATTTTCTGGTCACCATCATTCTATTAGCAGCCAGATTATCACCCGAATTCATGTCTGCTAGGGAGCCAATATATGCTTGAATATCGAGGGAAAGATTTCCATATTCCTTGAGAACAGCAACGAGATTTTCGAGAATTGCAATATCAGCGATCGCTAGATCAGTACTGCCAGCCTGTTTAGTATCTCTAAAGGTGAGCGATCGCGCTACATTGAGACTAATAATTTGGGGCGTATTGGGAACAGCAGCAACTTTAGGTGTTGGGGCAGGGGGTTGTGCAACGGGAGCTTGCGGCTCCACTGGCTCGACTTGTTGACGCGGAGGGGTTTTTTGTAACCCAAAGCCATCAAATAATTCATTGAGCTTAACGGTGATCCCTGCATATAAACCACCAGCACTGCGTGTACCACTATAATCGCGATCGGCATTAATGGAACCACTGCTATAACCTGCGGCTAGTCTAAGGTTGGGAGTAAGATAGTAACCTAGTTCACCCACTAGACCAACTTCGCTATAGCTAGCCGTAGGTTGATTGAGAATGCGAGTTTCGCCCACTAGCTCAAAGTTATAGCCTAGTCGATAGGTAAGTCGAAACTGCGACAGGGTGGTCAGTGATGTGGCTATAAAATCTCTGGCGATCGTGGTGGTGCTATTGCGTAGGGCAAATTTGCCATAGAATTCCCATTGCCAGTTGGGGGCATAGATTCCTTCTAAAGCCAGAGTATTATCACTGAAGCCGCTACCACTGCCCAGCAAAATAGAGTCGGGAATAGTATTTGGGTTTTGACGATATTCGTAACGCAACAGAGCGTTAAATTTATCATCCTGCGGATCGCGGTAAGCTAAGCCCACCTTGAGACTGGCGATCGTCCCCAATCCAGCGATCAGTTGGTTTGCCGCAGTCGATTGCTGATAGTTAAACAACAAAGTAAAAGCGGGAGAAAGTTTCCCTAAGGCCGCCGCCGTAAACACCGTATTACTGCTATTGCGATCGCTACGGTTCTCAAATTTTGCACTGGCTTTAAAATCGGGATTATCAGTATATTCTATCCCAATGTTGTAACTATCACCACTTTGGAATGTCAAGGAACTGGAGGATTGACCAACGGCAAAGGGTTGGAGAAAGGGAGTACCCGTTGTGGTTGTGGGAGTAAAATCTCCAAATATTCGTTCATATCCAAAATTCAAACGTAGTCCTGATAGAATTTGCCAGCGATGGTTGAGTCCCACCGATCCTTGAGTAGAAGTATTATTAATTCCACTCAGTAAAGAGTAACGACCTGTCAAGCTCGTATCACTGCCTAGTTTATATTCACCGAGTAGATCAGCACTGGTGATTGAAGTACCTGCTAAAGAACCTGACTGGAACCATTGCTGACCGATGCGAGCCGTTAAGCCTTGCACAATTGTCCAATCTAGCGCTAAAACACTGCGATCGGGAATGACGACATCAGCAGTTGCGGAAAGGCTAACTTCATTTTGGGCAGTGAGTTTCAGGTTTTCAGCAATTGGTAAACTTAACCGCGATCGCAATTGCGTAGAGTTACTCGTTAAAACATTGGGCGGCTGACGATCTTGGCGATCGCGGTACAATAGATCGAGGTTGAGAATTGCTGCACCAATATTTTGTTGCAAGCCCAAGCTAATTGTGCGTAAAGAATTGTCTACGGCTGATCCTGGTATCGCCTCTTGTCTCGGAGTGAGAAGATCCGTGAGGGAAGTTAAAGGTCGTGGGGCAATGCCTTTGTTATCTTCTTGATCATACTGAAATTGAAAACTAGTGGTGGGACTAAATTTAGCGGTTAACTGTCCTCCATACTTAGTTTGTCCGGGGACAAAGCTAATAGTGGCATTATTCGTAAATCCTGTTTCTGCTTTGGAATAATATAGTCTACCGAGAATCCCTGAAAAAAGCTCACTATTGAGATCAAAGCGAATTGCGGAACCACTCACAAAACCTAAAATTTCTGAATCATTTTGTGATTGAGCATACTCCGCTATTAATTGCGTTTTTTCAGTTAAAGAGATTAAAGCATTTGCTCCATATAGAGAAAAGTTACGAATTCCTAAACTTTCTTTAAAATAATTTGCTCCAATCCAACTAGGCTGATTTTGGCTACGGTTAAAGTAATAACGTAGTTGTCCAGCATAAAGGTTACTATTATTCCCATCCTTCTCACTTTCATAGGTAACTACAATCTGACGACGCAAGAGTTGACCTGCATCACCCAATTCCGTCTGTAACAACGCCTTTCGGAATAGAATTGACCCATTGTCGTAATTTATATCGTAGTCAGTGCCTCTTGTGAGTTGCTCACGCAAAACTACAGTCCCTGAACTAAAGAAATCAATTAGTTCAATAAAAACATTTTCACTTCCATTAACCACAAAGCGGTTGGAGAGGAAATAAGTACCACTTGTACCATTAGGAGCGATCGTATCGCGCTGAAAGCTCTTGCCAACATTGCTATAAAATCCTGTGATTTGTAAATCGCCAAGATTGAAGTTGCCTTTAAAGCCTTGGAGTTGACGATTGAGTGCGCTAAACTGCTGCGATCGCGAAGTAAACTCCTGAGTATTAAAATTTCCCCACATGAAATAGTCAGTACCTGCACCCTGCACAGGTGAGTTACGCTCTAGGCGTAAATATAAACTGTCATAGGAGGGAGTAGTCAGAGTAGAAGTGGAGCTATCACCAGTAGTAGGATATAGAGGATCGCAATACTTGATTGTGGAGGACAAGCTGCTATTTCCAGCGCAGTCCTGAATAAGTGGGCGGCTACTGTTTAATGCGCCTGTAATCAACCATTCGCCGACTCGACCTGTGCCAAATACGGCACTATTAAAATCTAATTGGGCCCGATTGTCGCGATCAATTGGTAAAAATTCCCGCAAACTGCGGTAAAAATCCGTACCTCTTGCCCCAAAGCGTAAATCGATCACGCCAGTTACTAAGGAAGGACGCAAATCCGTTTCAAACTGAAGCTGTGTGAAGGCTTCCATTTGACCATCACGCGATCGCACAGTAACTTGTCCAGTTTTTAAACTAGCGCGTAGCTGCGCGGTAAACTTTCCTTGTCTAGCTTGTACTTGAAATCCCGGTTGCTCAGGTGAAGCATCAGTACCAATAAATTCTCCATCACTAGCTTCCAATGTGACCAGAGCATCCCAATTAGAGCGATTGCCATTTTCATCTATTAGCTGTCCATCAACAGTGGCATAGGAGCGTCCATCGGCAGGAATACGGGTTTCCAGCGTTTTAATCGAGAGCTTTACTGGCACACCTCTGACCTTTAGATTTACGGAACTAGTCAGCGATGGGTCACCACCGATCGCCCTTGCCGCGATCGTATTATCACCAGCCTGTAAAGGTACGCCGTACCATGTTTGAGTAACTGTTTGATTAGCCTCATCTAATTCCGATCGCCCAACCAAATTAGAATTTATTACTTTACCATTTACCAAAAGCTCGATTTTGGTTTTTAGCGGCAATTGAATGACTACTGTTGCGGCAGGGGAATCTATCACCGTACCAGTAGTGGGAGAGAGAATGGTAATCTTTGGGGATATTGCTGTGTTCGGGGCAGTTTGAGGTTGCTTAACTTGAGTTGGGCTGGCTTGCGGCGTTGAGCTTGTAATATTGATATCTTGATTAATATTTTGATTAATATTTTGATCAAGTTTGGCATTAACAGGAGAGTTACCGAGTAGAAGTAAAATCTGAGGAATTACAAAAAACCCTGATTTTGTCAATAGAATAGATATCCTGTTCATTATTTTGCACCTCCTTGCTGGCTACTATTAACGCCTCGCGCCGCAGGAGTCACAGCAAAGTTCACCCGTCCTAGGGAACCAGGAGCTAGTCTCACTAGGCGAGATTGGCTATTACGTTCAATAAAATACAAATTTGGTGCAAGGGTATATCCAGGAGTAGAAGTTAAGTCGATCGCCAAAGTACGACTACCCGCAAGTACATTACTGAGAGAATAAAATCCATTCGCATCCGTAACAATGCGAGTGCCATCATCCATGTAGATCACTGCATTTGGCATACCAGGTTCGCCAGGTTGTTGTTCACCATCAAAATTTTTATCAACAAAAACTCGTCCGATTAAAGTTCCACAATCCGATAGAATCCCTGGTTGAACCCTAATCCGATAGGATGCAGGTCCATCTCTCACAACCTGTTGATTATCTAAACGGATACCCGATACAGTGGCGCGGTTAATGCCATTTCCGCGTAATGCATCATTAGTCACTTGGGCAGCATACACTAGATTGAGAACAGCACTATTGACGATTGCTCGAGGAAGAGCAGTGTTTTGGATTTGAAAAGTTAGGGTTCTACCATTCTGGCTCACCGCAATAGGCACAGAGGCTCCTCCTAATTCAGCCCGCACTGAATTATTAACATACTGGAATCCCACTGGCAAATCATCACGAATTTCTGGTAGTCTAATTTCAGTATTCGCAAGATTTTTTACAG
>JADBWH010000072.1 GCA_020404105.1 Pseudanabaena sp. M53BS1SP1A06MG
AGTGAAGTCTATCTGAATTAATAGACTTAAACCATGAAAAACTATCAACCTAGTAATATCGCTCCGTCTCAGGGGATTGCTATTTTAGCTGTATCTTCTTTGGTCTCTGGCATCGCTATTGGTAGTGCCACTGCTTTTATTAGTAAGTTTATTTACTTCATTGTGTTATTTCCTCTAGGTATGGGATTTGGCACGGGAGCGTTACTGGGTTTTGCTGTTAAGAAAGGCAAGATTCGTAATCCATTGATCGCATTAGGGTTAGGTGTTTTAGGAGGAGTTGTCACCTATGGATCGCTGATGTATGGTCAATACATTAACTTTCAGCAAGAAGCTGAAAGGATTATTCAGAATGAGTATAGCCTTACTGATAAGAAACAAATTGCTGATCAAGTTAATGCTGTTATCCAGCAAGAAACTGGTGATTCGGGCTTTGTTGGTTTTTTAAAAATTTTCTGCGAAGCAAGGAACAGGTATTAGTCGGGGAAGTAGTAAATTAAAGCTGGATGAAACTTTTACTTATCTGTTATGGTTGATTGAACTAGGGATAGTTGGATTTTTAGCTGCTTCCATTCCATTTGGTGCTGCCAGTGAGCCTTTTAATGAAGATGGTAATGATTGGTATGGCGAAAAGCAGAGGATTGGTAGTGCAAAAGAAGAATCTAAGGATGATCTGATTCAGCTTTTAAATGTTGATGATATTGCTGGAGCAGCAGCCTTGTTATCCAGTCAAGCAGAGACTTTGTTTGAGATGCCTCGGATTGATGTTTATGTGCGGACTTGTGCTTCTGCGGTAAATAGCGATTCGGTGATAACAGTTAATTACGTTTCATTGAACGATAAGAAGCAGGAAGAGTCCAAACAGTTATTGGAAGGTTTGATTTCGGAATCTCAGCGATCGCAACTTGTGCCACAAATATCATCTCAAGATAATGAGCCCGTTAATTCCTAGAAATATGGACTGTAGTGAATTTTTGATGTTGCCATAAGTTGAGCAAAGAAGCTTTATACTAAAGGTTAATATTTATTAGCAATACAAAAATTACTCTCAATAAATCATGAAATATTACAGACTAATAATAAGCATCTTTGTGGCAGTAGTAGTTTTTGTAATGCCATTTTCGGCTCAGGCTGCTAGCTCTTCGAGTGTTACGAAATCAATTTTAAATGCAGTAGGAGGTGAAGATTTTTCGGGGAAAAATCTAATCAGAGCTGAATTTACAAATGCGACATTTAAGAATACTAATTTTAGTAATGCTGACTTACGTGGGGCAGTTTTTAATGGAGTTTTTCTAGATGGAGCTAATTTGCATGGGATCGACTTTAGCTCAGGAATAGCATATGTTTCCAGATTTAAGAATGTAGATTTAAGTGATGCGATTCTAGCTGACGCTAATATGCTGCAAGCGACTTTTGATGATGTGAATATTGTTGGTTCTGACTTTAGTAATGCACTTTTAGATGTATTGCAGTCAAAAAAGCTTTGTAAAGTCGCTGATGGTGTTAACTCTAAAACTGGGGTTGATACACGCGAATCTTTAGGGTGTGAATAAAAAAGTGGGGTTTTTTGCCCCATTTTTTATTCTAAAGGCTCTACCGATACGCCACGGATAATCCGTGATAGTTCTGATTTTTCATCAACGGAGACTCTTGTGGGTGAACCACTGAGAATTCTCTCGAAGCCTTGGAAGGAGTCTTTAATCTGTGCGCCTTGGTCGGTAATGATGTATTCACGAATGCGGCTATCATGACGTGATCCGCGCATTTTGAAGACATTAACAGCGCGAGACATTTGACCTCGAATTTCTACATATTGCAGCAGAATGATCGTATCGGTAATTGTGGAAATATGGGACTCAGTAATCGAATGAGAACCCATGAATTGATCAGTGGTATTGGTAAATAAACCAGTGATTTCTTCTTGCTTGACATAGCCAGTAAGACCGATCACAAATTGGCGAAAGGTATTGTTGCTAACGCCTCTAGCAAGTGCTGAAAGAGAGTCGATCGCAATGCGAGAGGGTTTGAAGGCTTCGATTTCGGACTTAATTACTTGTAAGTGATCTTCTAATCCAGAAGATTCAGGATATACGCAGATAATTTTAAGTAAGCCTGAACTTTCCCACTTATCGAAGTCCGTACCCCAAGACGAAGCATTACGGGTAAGTTGTTGACGAGACTCCTCGTAGGCAAATAGGATCGCCCGTTCACCATTTTCGCAACCATTTTCAATAAATTTACTGACCATCAGGGTTTTGCCAGTACCCGTTGCTCCAGTAGTTAGGATGATCGAGTCCTTGAAGTAGCCACCACCACACATTTCATCTAGAGTAGTAATACCTGAAGATACTCTAGTGTTAGAAGATTTTTGTGTAAGTCTCATTGCACCTAAGGGGAAGATATTGATCCCTTTACTGGTCATAGTAAATGGGAACTCGCCTTTCATATGGGTTGTACCACGTAGCTTGAGAATTTCGGCAGTACGGTGGCGGCGTTCTCCATCCAAAACATTTCTTAAGATAATTACATTATCAGAAACAAATTCTTCAACCCCAAATCTTGCTACAGGTCCATATTCTAATTCTCTCTCGGTGGTCATCACTGTAGTCACACCAAGAGATTTGAGTCTTGCTACTATACGAAAAATTTCACGACGGACTAAACCTAGAGAATCATATTGTTGAAATATAGCGGTCATAGAATCAATGGAGATTCGCTTGGCTTTGTATTTAATGATGGCGTATTGAATGCGTTCTATTAAGGCGGATAGGTCGAAATCACCAACTACTTCTTGCCCTTCAGGGTCAGGCGAGGCATCAAGAATAAATAACCTACCTTGATCAATTAATTCTTGGAGATCCCAGTTAAAACTATAGGCATTTTTGATAATGTCCGATGGGGATTCTTCAAAGGTTACAAATACGCCGTGCTCATCTAACCCTGTAATGCCGTTATAGAGAAATTGCATGGCTAAAAGTGTTTTACCAGTACCAGAAGTACCGCTTACCAGAGTTGATCGTCCCTTGGGTAGTCCACCATGAGTGATGTCATCTAACCCCTCAATCATGGTGCGTAACTTTTGTACACCTAGCTCTTGCCTTTTGTTATCGTTAATTTCGTTGTTATTATTTGGGGTGGTTGAGCTAGTCATTGCCAATTAGTTCCTCATATAGTAAATCTAATCCAATTAAAACCTTTTCACGATCAGATAAATCGCCAATAATTTTTCTAACAGGGGGAGGTAAAACTTTAGCTAAAGTTGGAGTCGCTAATATTTTGTCTTCTTCAGCTAATTGTGGGTTTTTTAGCACATCAATTACCTTTAATGTATAAACTCCTTGAAACTCTTTCTCAAGGATATCGTTAAGCATCTTTAGCGCCCTTACCGAGTTGGGCGTATTTCCTGCGACATAAAGTTTAAGGACGTATGTTTTACGAATCATTTCATTAATTTGGTGTGCTTCGGCTGTTTATGACTTATCTCTTAAACTTCTATAGAGTAAATTTTTGCATTTAGTCTGGAGCTAAGAGCAAATATTGATAAAGTTTCAAGATTTGAGATGGTTGTTCATATATATCCCTAGATTCTAATTCTGATTAGGATTGTATTTGAAATTGGAATTAGCGATTGGTCTAGGATCTAGGTATAGAACGGCGGTATAGTTCGCAAAGATGGGCAATCATATCAATCAGTGTGATCCGATAATCTAATAAAATTTCATCATTCCTCCCTTCTAGTCTTAACTGTTTAGCAAATTCGTCCATTAGTTCCATATGAATTTCAAGAACCTGTGAGACCGAAATATCTGCAAAAAAAGAAAGATTAACAAACTCGTCGATTTTCTGATTAAGATCACGAGACTTTTCTGAAAAATATTCTAAGATAATGGAGCGGTAGATGCTTTTTAATCGTCCGATATACTCCTGCCTATCTTCAGGGGATAGGTTGCGGAAGAATAACCGTGAATCGCGTTTGTAATACACCCCCAAATACCCTAATCGCTCATTGAGTTTATCAGCTAGTCTTTGTTGTTGGACACTTAAGGATTCAGAAACTGGAGTATCGGGAATATTGACATAGAGTTGGTGGCGAACTTGTGGAGAAATCTTAATAAAGGTGGCGATCGCCTGATCGATAATGGTTGGTAAATCATGGAGTTGCTCGGAGCTAATGCTGATACTGGCTCTATAAAAGTCTTTAGATTCGCTTTGTTCATGAGGTTCGCTTTGTTCATAAAGATCTTCTAGAACAAGTATGGTAGGCATAAAGATATTTAGCATACCTAGGTGCTCGACAACAGCCTCAACATCTCTGAATATAACTAAACAATCTTGTGCGTTTTTACTTTTTTTCAATAAACTTACAAGAGATTCTAAGTCCGAAACAACTGTTACGGTGTATCGATCCTCAGGCAAAAATTTTGCAAGATCTGATTTTGTTTGGGTGACATCAGTTTTTGCCACCAAACAGCATACTTGTAAATTAGTCAAAACAGGCACAGGCTATTGGTGGTTTGAATGGCGCAAAGTTATCTTAAGCTTTATTTTCGCACTTAAATAGCAAAATCATGTGAGATTGATGATCGTACTACATATAGAAATGTATCAGCAGTAAGTGACAAGCAGCACTTAAATTAACAATAACCTGTAAGGGTTTCAGCATATGGACTCCCTCATCTTAAATCAGTCTTTAGAAATATATGGACAGTCTCTAGTGGCAACTTGCCGATTGACCACTAAAACTTCTGAAGCTTTAAACTTGCTAAAGAAGGGTTGGTCTAGCGTGGTAGTGCTGGATGAAAATGATCAACCTCAAGGTTTATTGAGTGCACGTTGTTTATTAAATTGGCAAGCTGAGCCTGATAGTTGCACTTTTGTTGCTCCTGCAATTTCTCTAGAAGATATTGATCTTGAGCCATTGCCAGCCATCTCAAGCACTATGACCGTGATTGATTTTTTGCAAAGAATTTTCCAATATCGACACTCGGCGGACACTTGGGCTCTGATCGGTAGTGATGGCAAATTTGCAGGACTGTTAGAGGTTTCAATACTATTACGATCCATTATTAAAACTGAACAAACTGATCAATCCTCCATTGCTTCATTGCTATTGCCCCTCATTTATCAGTTACCTCTTCCCGTGAGAGTAAGTGATCAAAATGGGATGATTGTGGGGATGAATTCTTCATGGCGCAATAGTTTATATGATTTATCTCCTCGCTCAGGGAGACAGATCCAAGCGATCGTGGGTGATGCATTTGGTGATTTTGTGGCTCCTGAAGATGCCCACCAATTACTCCAGACCCATATTCCCGAAACCCATCAATTTTGTACAACTGATGGGCAATCCTTTACTTGGCAGGTGATGAATGTTCCTCTCCAAGGGAGTCTCCAAGGTCTAGAGCTATCGATCGCCTATGACATCAGCGCTCAAAAAAATCTGGCACAGGAGCTATCAGGTTTAAGTCGTCTCAAGGACGAATTTTTGACCTGTATTAACCATGAGTTAAAAACACCTTTAACTTCGGTAATTGGGATTGCAAGTTTACTAAGTAACAATACATTTGGGGAGTTGAATGATCGCCAAAGTCGCTACGTGAAAATGATCCATCAAAGTGGTCGTCAATTAGTTTCTATTATTGATAATATTTTTGATCTTGCCAAAGCTGAAGCAGGACAACTAGAACTATATGCTGAGACAGTCTCAGTAAAAGATGTTTGTCTAAAAAGTATTCAACAGGTGCGGAAGTTAGTCCAACAGGATTCGGCAATCTCTCGTAACTATAACTTTGAGGAAGGTTGGGAACTGGATATTAATTTGGACATCGACCCCACGATCCAAACAATTTCTGCTGATGAAACGCGATTACAGCAAATGCTTGTAAATTTGCTATCCAATGCTTTTAAATTTAGCGTGCTGCCATCGGGATTAGTTGGCGATTTGCCACATAGCTCTCCCAAAATTGGCATCACTGTGCGTAGGTGGGAAGGTTGGTTAGCAATTACCGTATGGGATCAAGGTATCGGAATCCCCGAAGAAAAACAATGTCTGGTATTTCAAAAATTTCAACAGATGGAAAATGTGTTAACCCGTCGGTTTGAAGGTACGGGTTCTAGCTTATTGTTGACCAGACACCTCGCCCGTTTGCATGGCGGTGATATTACTTTTGTATCTCAAGTAGATGTGGGAAGCCAATTTACGATTTTGCTGCCCCCTGAGCCAACTAACTCTGATCAACAAGCTGTGAGTAATAACGGTGTTCGTAGCCGATTAGTATTGATTGTCGAAACCTCCTCTGAGGTCTTAGACTGGCTAAGAACGACACTAGCAGATTTGGAATATCAGGTGGT
Source organism: Pseudanabaena sp. M53BS1SP1A06MG (assembly GCA_020404105.1). Lineage (GTDB taxonomy): Bacteria > Cyanobacteriota > Cyanobacteriia > Pseudanabaenales > Pseudanabaenaceae > Pseudanabaena > Pseudanabaena mucicola_A. Next base: position 6,349 of record JADBWH010000072.1, read on the forward strand.
AATTGCACGATCAGGGACTGAGGCTTTAGAAAAGGCAAGACGTTTACAGCCTTGTTTGATTTTATTAAGTCCTGATTTGCCCATGCTGTCTGGATGGGATGTACTGGCGCTACTAAAGGGTGATCCGATCACCCATCATATTCGGATGGTCATGATGAAACGTGCCGATGAACCAAGAATTAATGTACATCAGGCTGATGGTATTCTGCTGAAACCTATCAAAGCCGCAGAGTTACATGTTTTCTTGCCCCACTCGTTGACCATTACCAAACCATTGAAATTTTTATATTTAAATCAAAATCTAGATGATACGGTAATTAATCTATTGCAGGATTTGGGACATTGCTTGTTAGGAGCCGATGATTTGCCCCAATGCGAAGTGTTATCAAAAATTTGGCAGCCAGAATTGTTTTTATTAGATGGCGATCGCCAAACTTTAGTGACCTATTTAGAAACTATTAGTCAACTCGAAATGTTTGTTAATTTACCGATCTTGATAATTTCGCGGGCATCGGTCGTAGAAATTGATTGGCTGAAAAGTCGGTTTGCCGAATTAAGTTTGCACGAATGTATAGGGTTAAATTTAGAAGAGTTGGAGACAAATCGGTCTGAAACTTTGTTAGTGCTTCATCAGTCAATTGCCAAAGCGATTTATTATAGAAATTCTTACTTACAGACAAATACTGTAAATACTGGCAGAATCTAATATTATCAGTATCTCAAAGCAGACTCTTTAGAATTTTTGTCAGAAATTTAAAATACACAATTTGCATATATGTCTACATGTAAGAAGTGAATTTGAGCCATATCGCCGAACACAATTTGTGGTAGATTAAGCTAAGTTGAAACTTACTGGATAATTCTTAGACAATTTTTTGATTTTTTATAATTCGCCAATTCAATCATGAAATGTAACACCTAGAGATCTTTGCCTAAAGGTATTCACGTGGAAGTGATAGTGAGCAACTATAACCACACTAATGTTTTAATAATGGAAGAGAATTCTATAACCATGAGAAGCTATCTGGGAGATTCAAACTAGAGACCATCTTTGCAAATCCGTATTATTCATTGGAGTGTAAATTGAATGAATGTACCAATAGATAAGATTAATTAGAAAATTCTATCCCAAAAATACAAACTTCAAAATCGTAAAAGAAGATGACTTTCAGAAAGCAGTAAATTTGATTAACCACAGACTGAGAAAATCTATTGACTATTGCCCCGTTTACGAAGTATTCTTTACTTCATCGGATTTCGTTGCAATTTATCATTAAATTGGTAATATTTATTATGACTTACTTATTAACTTACTTATGATAAATTTGAATAGAAGCTAGAATGTATTTGTAAATTCAAATATTAATTTGTTTAAACCCATTGCTATGTAAGTAATATGTGGACTAAATTCTATAAGTTACCAGTTAAGACTTAAAACCCTTGTAGATAGTTCTAGTTATTGGCTTAACAACTTTTTTACAAACATCTTCTATCTTTTGAGACATAAAACAGAATAAGTAGACATAAATCACCAGCAAAGGCTGAATAAATATAGAAAGCTCATAAACCCACAGCCATGCTTATCTTGACATTACCTTAAAGACCATCTATTTAGTGATCGCATTAGCATCTCATTAATCGAGATGACACTTAAAAACTCTGGCTAAATGCATATACATATTAATCATGAAAGCTCTAGATAGTTAATGACAAGAATGTGATGTGGATCTCACTCAGCTAGCATTGACATTTTTCTGATTAGAACTCACGTAATGTTTAAGGAGTATCAGCCATCATGAATCAAGAGACTAAGTCCTTAAATACCGAAAGTAATCAGGGGACTAATGTCATTAAAGTTGGAATTATGCATTTTCTCAGTGGCTGCTTGGGTGCTAGAGAAGTGCTAGTTAAAGATGCGACATTGATGGCGATCGCAGAAATAAATCAATCTGGGGGGGTATTAGGTAAAACAATTGAGCCTGTAGTGTTTGATCTGTCTCCCCATGAGCAAAACATTGCTTCACAGGTAAAATATTTCATTGACAAGTTCAGAATTAGTAATTTATTTGGGGTTGGTACATCATCAGCGCGTAAAAGTCTGATTCCAATTCTCGAAAAACGGCATGTGCAACTTTGGTATCCCTATGCCTACGAAGGATTAGAGTTTTCTAAAAACGTATTTTATACAGGTGCGTGTCCCAATCAGGTTGTGCAGCCTGTGATTACATGGCTATCTCAAAATAAAGGCGATCGCATCTACATCATTGGTAATGATAGTATTTATTCTCACACAGTTAACAAAATTATTCGCGCTCAAGTAAAGCAACAAAATGGTCTGTTGTTGCGTGAAGACTATGTACCGCAAAATATCCATGAATATCGTGAGAATATCACTAAAATCAAGAATACTGCCCCTGATATTGTTATTAATACGCTGACTCCCGAAAATTCGATCCCCTTTTTACAGCAGTATGTTAATGCCGATATCAAAGCTAGAGATATTCCTGTCTTGTCACTCCGATTGACCGAAGTAGAACTCCATCAACTCACTCAAAGCCTATATCCATCATCATTAGCTGGTCACTTGATTAGTGCCAACTATTTTCAAGTTTTGGATAATCCTCAGAATCAAGAATTTTTACATAAAGCAGCAGTTTGGTTTAATGCAGATAATGGTGCAGTACCTGTAGTCAACACACTGATGCAGGCTGCCTATATTCAGGTGTTTTTGTGGAAGTCGGCAGTCGAAGTGGCGCAAACTTTTGATGTAGAAATTGTAAGGGAAGCGGCTTATGATCAAAGTCTTTTGGCTCCTGCGGGTAAAATTACGATGGAGCATAACCATCACATTTCCACAGCTTGTCGAATTGCTGAGGTAACATCGACAGGAAAATTGGAAATTGTCTATACAATAGACCCCATTAAACCAATGCCTTGGTTAGGAGTTGAAGAACTGCAATCTAGTAACGCCTCTGTGGTGACGGAAATATTGGCAGAAATCCCCAAAAATATTCACCAAACTTGGCAAATGGACAAGGATTCCCAAGAACTAGAATTTATGATCACGGAGCTATTAAGTCGAGGTCAAGGTAAAGGAAGAAATCAGCTTGCACCTGAAATCACTCGCGCTGCAATGTCGAAACTATTTAAGGCAAATCAGCGTTTGCTCAAAGCACAGTCGGATCTACTCAATGTTGAAGGTGCTTTGCGGGAAGCCAATGAACTTTTAGAACAACGTATTGAACAACGAACGATCCAGTTACAAAAAACGATCAAGCGACTTCAAAATGAGGCAGCAGAACGGCAACAGGCAGAAATATTATTACGGGAGAGTCAACAACGCTTTTCGGCGATCGCGGACAATGTACCAGGTGTGGTTTATCGAGCCGTGCTACATCCGAATGGTGAAGTCTCAATGCCCTATATCAGTCCTCGCACTCAGGAAATTTTCGGTATATCCGTAGAAGAATTTTCTGAACATTTAGAATGGGTGTTTGACATGACTCATCCAGAGGATCGGGCTCAATTGAATGAGATTGTATATAAATCGGCTGAAGAATTAAGCTTTTTTGAACATGAATATCGGGTTTCTAGCTTATTTGTCAATGTGAAGTGGGTACGCATTATCTCTCAGCCCCATCGCAATGAAAATGGTGACATAGTTTGGGATGGAGTGATTATTGATATTAGTCATCAGAAACAAATTGAGGAATCTCTCCGCACTGCCGAAGAGAGGTATCGCAGTATTTTTGAACATGCGATCGAAGGTATTTTCCAAGCACAGCCCGATGGTTGCTATATCAATGCGAATCCTGCACTAGCGAAGATCCATGGCTATGAATCAACAGATGCGTTACTCACTGGTGCAGCTTTCGATGAATATCGCCTATTTGTGGAGCCTGAGCATTATCGCGAATTTCTGCATCAAATTGCCACCAATGGCTCAGTGGTCAGTTTTGAAACTTTGGCTTACAAACGAGATCGCAGCATAATTTGGATTTTGATTAGTGCTAGTGCCAACTATGACGATCATGGCAATTTTGTTTCTTATGAAGGTATTGTCCAAGATATTACGGAGCGCAAACAATCGGAGCAGGCGCTCAAGGCTGAACAAGAAAAATCAGAAAGTCTCCTATTAAATATTTTGCCTAAAGCGATCGTGCATCAACTTAAGCATGGTGATAGCACAATTGCCTCTAGATCTGATAATGTCACGATTTTATTTGCGGACATAGTGGACTTTACAGAGCTAGCTACTAACATTTCCCCTAATGAACTGGTCAATAAACTCAATGGCATTTTCTCCTCCTTTGATCGACTTGCCGATCAGTTCGGTTTAGAGAAAATTAAAACCATCGGTGATGCCTATATGGTAGTAGGTGGTTTGCCCACATCGCGCCCCGATCATGCCGAAGCGATCGCGGAAATGGCTCTAGCAATGCAAAGAGAAATAGCGAACTTTAACCGTAGTGATGATGGCTCTCCTTTCCGTTTACGCATTGGCATTAATACAGGTTCTGTGGTCGCAGGGGTCATTGGTATACGCAAGTTTATCTATGACCTATGGGGTGATGCTGTCAACCTTGCTAGTCGCATGGAATCCCATGGTTTAGCTGGGGGTATTCAAGTTACAGAGACAACTTACGAATTACTCAAACACAATTATTCTTTTTGGCATCGTGGCAAGGTGTTTATTAAAGGGCGTGGCGAAATGGAAACCTACATGTTGCTAGAGAGCAAATCACAATCTAAATCTATTGAGCATCCTGCGGAAATACCAGCAATATTTTTAGAAGAGTCACATTTAGTTACATCTAAGTTTCCATAAAAGAATGGGTACTATTGACTCTATTCTTTTATGACTTACAGCTCGTAGCGCTTTAAAAAACAGAGAAATTTTTTAAAGCGCTGAGAATCCGCGCTTTAAAAAATAATTCAATTCTTACGCCGCTATTGTTTCGAGATTGACTTCAAATCGTTCCCAAGGCTTGGGTTCGATAATTTGGGTAGCAAGGTTATTCGCCGCCAAGAGCGCTCGTAAGGATTCAACAGTGCCTTCTGCTTTCAAAAACTTGAGCAAAAAGCCACTGAACCTCAAATCACCACCTGCGGCAGTGGGTAAGATGAACTGAGGCTTCAGCCACTGAGCTACTTTTAGGGCACTCTGTTGACCTTTAATGACTGTACCGATCAGAGGCAGTTTTAAATCAATAGTTGGTGTAATTACTACATCAACAGGCGAGAATTCTTGGATCGATTTCGTATGATATCCATGAGGTTCGTAATAAATAGCAGTTCCTGCTAATAAGTCTCGTAAAATATAGCCATTCTCCATGGTTGTAGGGCCAGTCGGAGAACCAATTACAGCTCTGATTTCCAAGAGATGAGGGATACTAAATACTTCATCATGATTAAGGGCTGTAACTTTTGTATAGCCTAGATTCTTGACCACTTTTGCAGCACTAGGTGAACCAATGACAGGAATTTGGCGATCAAGTTGCTGCAATGTCGCTGGATGTGCGTGATCTTCTAATCCTTGAGATAGCAGAATCAAATCAATATTTTTGGGGATTTCTCTAGGTGTGAGACGATCAGATTTAAAGAACCATGCGGCATTCCCAAACATCAGTGAACCAACTAGCCAAGGATCGAGCAAAATGCGTTTATCTGCAATTTCGATGAGCCATGAATTACTGTCTAGCCATGTTAAATACATAAATTGCCTACGTTATTCTTTGCGTTGGTAACTGTGCTAACAATATTGTAACGAATTGTTCACAAAGACTGCTACAAAAAACCCGCAGGAAGAATTCTTGCGGGAGAAATTATGTAGATACGTCGCTAGTAGTTGTAGTATCGTTTTTTCTTCAACTGTTCGCAGTGATAGTCCTCACATCTAGCTCGCGATCTTAAATCACTATTTCTGTGACTGCGATCACAATCGCTACAGTGCATTGCGATGAATTAACAACGACATAAATTTGGTAGTGCTGCAAAGTAATTTTTTAAGTAATTGTGTTGCGGGCGCTTCGCACCCTCAACACAATTACATTTCATGACTATCATAAATATTTGAAAGTGTTGCAAAACATTACCTTTAAATATTTATCGAAAAATTTGGGTAGCCCCCGTCCTTCTATGACGGCTTTATATTGACTATAGCGTTTACCAGTCTGGTGAAGTACAGGTTTGATTCCCCGTCTTTTGCAGGAAATTAAACAACCAAGCACTAATTTTTTCGTGGTCTTTCTTTTTTGATGTTTGGTTCTCTCAAAGCCTCTAGAAATACTCTGGAGTTGATCTCGAAGCAGATCAGATTGGCATAGATGTTTATATGAATGACACATCTACCTTGGTCAGAAAATGTCTATACAATTGAAGATCTTCAATTTGGTGAAGGTGAAGAATATTAAAAATAAAACTTAAATGTTCATATTTAGCTCTACTCTTTAAGTTTTGTTTTTAGTGTTTTTCTAAGGTGATTTTGCTAGTATTGTTCGCATAAATTGTAGTGCGGGCACTAAAACCTAACAATTTAATTCATTTAGGTTTTATTTAGACTTGCAGAGCATTCCTACAGATATTGGCAACAACCATGACTCCTAATTTAGGTGGGCAAAAAGAAACATCTGAAGATATATCTCTCTTTGATTCTCAGGTACTAAAAGAGCAACTGCATTATTACAAATGTTTGCTTAGTGATTTGCTTGCTTTATCTAGGGCTTTGTCGAGTACTGACGACTTAAGGAATTTTTTGACGTTATCCTTAGAGGCTACGCGGAAAATGACTATGAGTGATGCAGGTAGCATTTATCTGATTGATCGCTCTGCTCCCGTGCATACGGTCTGTTTTGAAGTTTCTCAAAATTCTTCCCAGCCCGATCGCTCACTAGTTAACTTTGCTGTGCCACTAAATCAAGACAGCATTGTTGGCTATGTGGCGCTAACCGGAGAAACTCTGAATCTGTCGGATGTTCATGACTTACCAGAGAATGCTAGCTATCGCCATCATAAAACCTTTGATTACGACATTGAATATCACACTCGCTCAGTTTTGGCAGTACCGATGTTTGATTCACAAAAAAGAACAATTGGTGTGTTTCAGCTAATAAATCGTAAAGTTCAAGATATTTCAATTACAAAAGAAAATGCACATGAGGTCACGCTTGCCTATTCAGCATTCGATGAAAAATTGTTGCTAGCGATCACTAGTCAGGTGTCTCTATATATCGAACGATCCCTACTTCTTGGACAGGGCTTTAAGGCTTAATCGCACCTAAGTATTTATACTTAGGTGTAGATGGCTGTTCTGAACTAAGTATAAGGAATTCCCATCTTTTCCTATAAGATTGAACATAGGATAAATTATTAGATATTTATACGGAGTTATTTTATTTATGCTCACTTTAAAAATAGTGGTCTACATCACCGTCATATTCTTCATCAGTTTGTTTGTGTTTGGTTTCCTTAACAGTGATCCTTCTCGTAATCCTGGTAACAGAGACCTCGAATAATAGTGATAAACACTTCCAAAGCTAGCTCTGCTCAGGCTCAATATGTAAATCGTTCTAACATTAATGATTGGCGATTGCTGTTGAGTCTATGGCCTTATGCAAAACAAAATTCTCAGAAGCTAATCATATCGCTATTTTTACTTGTACCTTTGTCGATCGCTAGTGCGGTGCAGCCGATTCTTGTGCAGCAGGCGATCGACGGTCCAATTAAAAGTGGCAATTTGTTTGGTTTACGCTGGATTTGTGTGATTATTTTGCTCACAATTGCAGTGCGACTCATGTTTCAGGCATGGCAGGGCTACTTGGTGCAAGAAGTTGGACAAAAAATCACAGCAGATATCCGCCGAGATTTATTTCAGCATGTGACCTCGCTCTCGACCAATTTCTTTGATCGGACTCCTGTCGGTAAACTGATTACACGCTTAACTAGTGATGTTGAGGCGTTAGGTGATGTGTTTGCAACAGGGGCTGTCGGGGTGCTTAGTGATCTTGCCGCGATCGCCACCATTGCCGTATTTATGTTTTTGCTGCGGTGGGACTTAGCTCTACTGTTGGTGATGATGGTCTTACCCGTCACTGCTCTGATCGTCTATTTTCAGTACGAATATCGCAAGGCAAATTTTAAAGCTCGTGATCGCCTATCGGAACTTAACTCGATTCTCCAAGAAAACATTATTGGCGTAAATATCGTTCAGCTATTTCGTCGTGAAAAATTTAACTCGGATCAACATCTTAAAGTTAACCAGCAGTATGTTGATGAGGTAAATCGCACGGTCTTCCATGATTCGGCAGTATCCGCAACACTAGAATGGATCGCCCTAGTGGCGATCGCAGGTGTACTCTGGCTCGGTGGTGGGCAAATTGTGCAGAATAATCTCACTTTTGGCGAGCTTTCAGCATTTATTCTATTTTCGCAGCGTCTCTTTGACCCAATCCGTCAGCTAGCTGAGAAATTTACTACGATTCAGTCAGGATTTACAGCAGTTGAGCGAATCAATGCAATTCTCCAAGAACCCATTGAAATTCGTGATCCTGAACATCCTAAAGTTTTACCCCTTGATGGCACGGGGGAAATTTGTTTTGACCATGTATGGTTTGGTTATAAGCCCGATGAATATGTGCTTAAGGATCTTAACTTTACGCTGAAGGCTGGAGAAAAAATTGCGCTCGTCGGTCCAACTGGGGCAGGTAAAAGTTCAATTATTCGTTTAATATCGCGACTATATGAGCCAACTAAGGGTCGAATTTTAATCGATGGCATTGATATTCGTGAGATCAGTCAAGCTGAGCTACGTCGATATATTGGTGTGATCTTACAGGATGCTTTTTTATTCTCTGGGGATATTAAGGAAAATATTACGCTCGGTGAAGACTATGCGATCGAACAAGTGATTGAATCTGCTGAATTAATGAATGTCGATCGCTTTATCAAAGATTTACCCGAAGCCTATGCAACCCAAGTACGAGCACGTGGCACAAATCTCTCTGGTGGGCAAAAGCAATTACTCGCCTTTGCCAGAGCCGCAATCCGCGATCCCCGCATTTTAATTCTTGATGAGGCAACCGCTAGCCTTGATGTCAGTACCGAATTTTTGATTCAACAGGCGTTAGATCGTTTATTGCGCGATCGCACTACGATCATCATCGCCCACCGCTTATCGACAATCCGCAATGTGGATCGCATTCTTGTACTTAAGCAAGGCGAAGTTATCGAATCAGGCAATCATGAGCAGTTAATTAATCAACAAGGTTTGTATGCAAGCTTGTATCAACTAGAAATGATGGCAACCCATTAAAAAACAGATTATTGTATTGGATAAAATTTAGCAGCAGCAGCTAATTTTAGTGCAATTACCTTCTGTTCTGGCTTCTCAAGAGGAAATCCTTTAATATTGACGTGATTGGGGTTGTCTGGTGTGGGGTCTGCAACTACTTTCAAAGAGCCAACTTTACATTTAATTGTCTCAATGTCAGCTCTACCATAAAGAGTTTTACTTAGTTTTTTAGCCGTTTTCTCACCTAACGATACAACCTCTTCAATAGTCGCATCAAGGTATCTGGTTAAAGATAATTCCTGATATGGATGTGGCATAAACAGTTCAGGCTTAGCAGTTTGATCACTAGAGCGAAAGTGGCTACTTTGCATTGCATATCGGGCTAAGATTTTGTCATCATTAACATCAGGGACATGATTAGCATCGATCATGCTCTTTAAACCGTTATTCCCTTAACTTTATTGATCAATCCCAAGATAACTTGGGGTATTTCTCCCCAAAAATCCTCCGATCCTTGCTCAGATTCTTCATCAAAAAGAGCTGCGTAATACAATATACCTTCGTGGCTAATGCTAACTGAAAGTATCCATCGCGGATTTCTGTACCATTCCAGAGTTAAATGACCATCTGGCTCAGCCCCAACTGAAGGCAAAGGGTAACCTAGAGGCAATGCATGAATGAACAAATAAGCCTTATATAAAGTTGCCTTTTGAACAGCAAAAGCATTATAGCCATCCCAATTGGGAGATTTACACTCTTCCCAAAAAGCAACTAGCTCGTTATACGCTGATCGCTTACCCAAAGTCACAGACTGATCAAAGTACTCTGTTTGCTTTTGGGTAGTTGCGTCAATATAAACAGCAGTTTCTGTATTTCCCCGTATAGCTGTGATCATGACTTAACTCCCAAAATTATTTAAGGCGGTATCAGTTATATTGCTAAAAAATATTTTATTCTTAAGCCAACGCATTTCAGCAAGTTGTTGGTTTAAATCATCCCGAATACTAGAAACCTCATTTGTAAATACATCAATATCTACAATTAGGGCTTGCTCACTTCCTGCTCCAGATTGATTGGGTTGGATAGTACGAACTAAGTTAATTTGATAGGGATAACCAGCAACTTGGTAAGTATCTTGATAAAAAAACGATCTTGGAGATATTGCTAGCCCAGAAAGTGTATATGAATCACTTGTAAGATAGGTTGAGATTGACTCATCTTGTTTGACAAGAATTCGGTTAATGAATCGTACTCCTAAGCGGCGAGTTGTTTCTGGCTCTGCTAATTCTACAAAAGTATTCCAAATCCGTAATGCTTCGTTCTTGAAGTTTTCCCACCCTTCATAAGATTTAATCCTACTAAAAGCAATTCCCGTATTGTTAAATTGAGCTACATAATTTTGTGAGATGTTTTCAAGCCTAAAACCACTCCATTGTGTTTTTTGCAAGAATTGAGGCATATCACTTGGTGTATCTATCTTAACCTCAACACCATACTGAGGTTGGATAATAGGGTAATCAGGTAAACGATTGGTTAACTTTTCTTTTAATGATGTTTGTTCTAGTGACTTACTGGTAGGAGCATCCCAATGAATTACGGCCTCTAAGATAGGTGAGTTCGTTAGACTTGGAAATTTTTCACTAAAATTGATAGCAAATTGAGATGGCGCAGACATAATAACTTTTTAATTTCTAGAGCTGCAATGTATCAACTCGATTTTTGTCAACATGCCTACAGTGTACTTTTTAAACTACCACAAGTTTTGTGAACAATTGCTAATTTACAAATTAGTGTAAATAAACGAATATTTTTTAAGTTTTAACGATTTTTCATGACTCTTTCGATATCGCGTTTATCATCACGTTTTTTCATATCTTCGCGCTTATCGTGGAGTTTCTTCTGTCTGACTAAGGCTAAATCCACCTTGATCCAGCCATCCTTTTGATAAACCTTAAGGGGGACGAGAGTTAATCCCTTTTGTTGTACTGCTACGATCAACTTACGAATTTCATCCTTATGCATTAATAGCCGACGGGTACGGGTTGGCTCATGGTTAAAGTACAAGCTGGTAGTGTGATGTGGAGCAATGTACATATTCAGCAGCATAATCTGCCCATTGCGGACAATGCCATAGGCATCCCTTAAGTTTCCTTTGCCCGCTTTAATTGATTTAACTTCAGTACCAAGTAGCTCGATCCCCGCTTCGTGGGTTTCGAGAATTTCGTAATTAAATCTAGCTTGCCTATTTTCAGCGAGAACACGATAATAATTTGCCATTTATTCCCATTACAAACTGTCTAATATCCCGAAGTTTCTAATAGTTTCCATTCCCTACTATCAATGAATGCCTTAGAGATGCGATCAGAGATACCTTGACAGTGATTATTGATACGCAGTGGTAATTCGGCGTTTTTGGTAACGCTAGTCAATTTCACTTGATTGCCTTCGATTTCTGAGCGATGGATCAATACTTCTACAGTCACGATTTTGGCGTGAGCGGTGGTTTCTGTCTCTTGAGCAATTACATAGTCATCGGTTTCGTAGGTAATTACCAAGCCACAGGACTCCAATGTTTGAACAATCGTTGAAAGCAAATTTTCGGGAGCAATTTCAACTAAGAAATGTTGAGTGTATCTAGCCATAAATCATCAAAACAACTGGTTAGGCTAGCAGTTTACTAGTCCTTGTCTACAAACCTTTTTTAAGTGCCATAGATCTATCATCAGCTATATCATTTTAGGACATAAGCATTTTAAGTGATATAGACATTACAGCCTAACCATCATAAACCAACGTGTACTTGTATTGTTTATGGATATGGGACAAAAGTAAGTTCGGTATATTTGCAAATGGGCTTTAGGAGAGGATTTGTATCGTAAATCCTCTCCTAAAGCTGATAACTAAAATACTCTCTATTTGGAAGTTCACCCTATTGGGCAATCTTCCACAAACCCTTTAGGATTGCTATATTTATTGGAGAATTGGAGTGAGCGAACATGATTGGTCAGTTACTAGATGGGCGCTATCGCATTGCTAGCAAGTTAGGGGAGGGTGGCTTTGGGCATACATATTTAGCCAATGATACACGTATACCCAATGAGCCACTTTGTGTGGTTAAGCACTTAAAGCCAGTTAGTGATGATCGCGAATATCTCAAAGTATCCAATCGTCTGTTTACTAGTGAGGCTCAAATCCTTGCAAAGTTAGGCGATCACGATCGCATTCCACGTTTACTTGCCTATTTTGAGCAAGCAGGGGAATTTTATTTAGTAGAAGAATTTGTCGAGGGACGATCACTAGAACTGGAATTAGTACGCGGCTATCGGATGGGTGAAGCCCAAGTAATTCAAATATTGGACGATTTATTAAGTATTTTGGAATATATCCATGGTCAAGGGGTAATTCATCGTGATCTAAAGCCAGATAATATTATTCGTCGCAAATCTGACGGTAAATTTGTACTGATCGATTTTGGGGCGATTAAACAGGTACAAAATCAGATGACACAGGAGGGGCAAACTGTTGCCACCGTAGCCATCGGGACTTTAGGTTATATGCCCAGTGAGCAAGCTCAAGGTAAGCCGCGTCCGAGTAGTGATTTATATGCGATCGGGGTTATTGGCATTCAAGCACTCACAGGTTTACCACCCCGTGAGTTGCAGGAAGATTACCAAACGGGGGAATTAATCTGGCAGCATCTTGTCCCCAATAAAACAGGGCTAGTTGAGGTATTAACCAAGATGACTCGCTATCACTACAAAGATCGCTACGAATCGGCGGTGGAGATCCGCAAAGTTTTAGCAACTCTAGGCTCACATCATTTACCAACCCATCAATCGGTACAGTCTACTAATGGTATTCAGTCCACGGTCGTGAGTACCAACTATGATTTAGGGACTGAGTTATTGCCTAAAGTTCCGCCGACTCAGCCCTATAATCCTGCGATCGCTCCAAACCCAATTCCATCTATTCAACCTTTAATCCAACCCTTACCTGCCTCGACTACACCCTTACCGCCACCCACCACTCCCGTTAATCTACATCCTGTGCCATCCGAAAATCCGCCACAGTATACGGTGCAGGTATCTACGCCCGATCAAACTGGTGATAATAAAGGCAGTAAGGGCTTATGGATTGCGGTTTGGGTAGCTGCCTTTGCTACTGCGGTCGCGATCGGTGCTTTAATGGCTACTCTTAAGGCCTCTAACAACTTGAATCCTGTCGCTAATAACCCAAAACCTACAGTCACCCCCAGTCAAAATACTACATCTGCCACTAGTTCCTCAACGTCTATTGAGACTGCTAGTCCTACTGCGAATCCTAAGACTTCTCCCTCTGCTACAGTTAACCCCACACCTAGCCAGACAAATGCAAATAAAAAAAATGAGATCGCGCCTTTATCGGAGTCAGAAGCCGTAGATCTTGTGAATAATTTAGTAGCAGCTAAAAATCAAATATTTGCCCCACCATTTGATCGACAACTATTAGCAGAATTTACTACAGGCGAAGCCTACGAAAAACGCAAAGGTTCGATTGACTGGCTGCAAAGTAATAATGCTTTTTATAGTTATGGTGACTTTAAGGTAAGCCGCGCAGGATCGTTTGGAATTCAAGATAATCAGGCAAATGTAACGGTCGAAATTTTTGAAAGTCCCACCCTCTATGTCAATGGCAGAATTGATCAATCACAATCACAGCCGTCACGAGGACGCTATGTTTGCACATTCCTTTTTGAAAATGGTAGGTGGAAAGTGTCAAATCTAACTAAGGTAGACTAACACAGGAGTTAGACTGCACTATCCCCAGATTTGCTTTGATCGCTCCCAACAATGTGCAAACATTCTAAACAAGCGAACAAAGACTTATCATTTTGAAATTATCTGTCACCCTTCGCTTTGATTGTGATAATGCGAGTTCAGGATAATTTGAAACAGGCTTTGAGATAGGGTTTGCTACGCAAATCCTATCTCAAAGCCCAAAAGTAAAAGCCTTGCTTAGTAAGGCTTTTAAAATTTGCCAGCTTAACCCGAACTGACGTTGTGATACCGCGTTACCTTGTATCACAACTGTTTTGAGTATGCTTAATCTTGGTTAAATATATTAATTTTGGAAATCACTATATTATTAAGTGTACGTTAACGATAGCGAAAAATCGCGTTGTCGAACTTACGTTAAATGTATTGAATTTCATAACTAGAATTTGGGTATTGTTTTTTATATAGCTCAAATCCTAGAAGCCTCTAGTTGAATTATGGTGATGTTTTTCAGCAATTGAGCAACAAAAACATTACAACATGGGACTAATTACTCAAGCTAGGACTCAATAAACTGAAGAGAGAATTGTATGTCCACACCAGAATCAGAATCTCCTCATAAGGCAGGGCGTGCTAATCAAGTTGGCGCAAGCATTGTTACTGCCAAAATTGCAGGTAATCTTGCCCTTGCCTCTAGTATCACGATCGCCCTGCTTGTGGGGATTGTATTTTCCCTAGTCACGGCAACAATTTTTATCGTCAATAGCCCCAATCCGATCCTTGGATTTGGCGTTGCGGTAATTGTCACTGTTTTAGTCAATGCGATCATCTTCTTTGTCTCGCCTTGGATCATGGACTTGACCCAAGGCTGGCTCTATCACACCCGATGGGTCAATCTCGCAGAAATTGAACGCCTCAGTCCTGAATCAGCCCGCACCATTCAACGTGTTTGCAATCTCAAAAAGATTACCCAACCACGTTTAGGGATTATTGATGATAACAATCCGACTGCTTTTACCTATGGGGCTTTGCCTAATAGCGCTCGTCTAGTGGTTAGTGCAGGTTTATTCAAATATCTCGATGATGACGAAGCCGCCACAGTCTATGCCCATGAGCTAGGACATATCGTCCATTGGGACTTTGCGGTAATGACCGTTGCTTCGACATTGGTGCAAATTACTTATTTGCTCTATGTCACGATTCGCGAAGTTGGCAAAAAAATTAATGACGAACGGGCAGAAAATGCCGCGATGATCACTGCCTTTATTGCCTACGGCTTTTATATCGTCGGCACGTATTTGCTGCTCTATCTATCGCGCACTAGAGAATATTTTGCTGACCATTTCGCCGCCGAGCAAACGGGCAACCCCAATGCTTTGTCACGTGCTTTGGTGAAAATTGCCTATGGCATCGTCCAAGAAACGGAGAAATCAAAAGAACCAAGTCGCCTCATGCAAGGTACTCGCGCTCTTGGTATCTATGATGCTAAGGCAGCAGCTTCTACAGGTACTGTCTATCAAATTTCATCTTCTCCAGAAAAAATTGGTCGTCTCTTCCTTTGGGATTTGTTTAATCCTTGGGGTTGGTGGATGGAGCTAAACTCGACCCATCCGCTCACGGGCAAGCGAGTACGCGCTCTCAGTAACTATGCTGAGCAGCTTGGGTTAGATATGGAGTTTGATATGGGGCGTGTAGTTGCTGAGGGTAATCACCTCGACCAAAAACGCCTCTATGGAACTTTCTATCAAGATGTTTTGCTCTATGGTGCAGAATTCATTGCGATTATCCTTGGTTTGGCGATCGGTGCAGTTCTATTTAATAGTATTGGCGGCTTAAAAGCATTTGTGGCGATTCCATTGTTATTGCTAGGTGCAGTGATGCTCTTTAAGCGATCCGTCATGTATCCCAGTTCCAAAAATGCGCCAGCAACTGATGTAATCACCCTGATGTCCGATGCCTATGCTAGCCCTCTGCGTGGTCAACCTGTGCAACTGGAAGGAACTCTGATCGGTCGTGGCGATGCAGGTTATGTGTTTGGCTCCGATCTGAAGTTACAGGACAAATCAGGGCTGATGTATCTGCTCTATGCATCCCGTTGGGGACCTTTTGGTAATTTCTTTTTTGGTATGAAGCGGGTACAGGGTTTGATTGGCATGGAAACTACTGCTAAGGGTTGGTTCCGTCGTGGTATTGCCTCTTGGATGGATTTAGAACTTCTATCTACTGCTAATGGCAATAAAGTATCCAGTCATCCCGCCTTTTGGGGACTAATCTGGTCAATTATCTTTTTAGCGATCGGGGCATTGCTATTTCTTGCTAAGTAGCTCAGCATAGTTACAAACCCAGATTGTTTAGCCGATTGCTACGCAGGCGAAGCAAACAAAGAGAGTCGGCGCAATGCGCCGACTCTCTTTGTTTAGGCAAAACGATGTTTGGCATAGATCACAATGCTAGTAATGCAGAACAAAGGTGTTAACCAATCACCCCACATGACATATAGAGTCTTGGTATCGCGCAAATAAACCGTTTCTAAATGGGTTTCATAGGTATTCACATCCGATAGCCAAACCGTGCGCCCATTGGGATCGACAAAGCCTGAATAGCCTGTATTAGTTGACCTCACTGCCCAGCGATCGCTTTCGATCGCTCTTGCCACATCTTGAGCATGGTGTTGTGCTGACATATAGGAAGCGAAATGAGCATTATTAGACGCTGAGAGAATTAAGCGACCACCTGCGGCAGTTTGAAATCTGAAAGTGGCAGGATAAGCAGATTCGTAACAAATGCCAACGATAAAACGTCCCCAAGGTGTATCGACCAGTTGTTCGCTGGAACCTGCTTCTACTTCGCCTCGTAATGGGGATAGACGCTTGATTAAACTTCCTAAAATTGGTTTAAAGGGAATATATTCCCCAACAGGAACGAGCCGCACCTTGTCATACTGTCCGAGGATTTTATTAGAACCATCGATCAGAAAGAGGCTATTCGTATAGTTATTCGGATCTTCAGTATTAGGATTGCGCGTTTTGCCAAAGCCTCCTAACCAGACTGGAACACGATATTTCTCGACTACTTGATCGAAAGGTTCACGTCTGGCATCGTAATTGGGATAGAGAAAAGAAATTGCTGTTTCAGGGGTGACGATCATTTCTGCACCTGACAGCGCTAGTTTCTCATAGCCTTTAGTGTAGTTATTAACGGCGATTTCCCATCCTTTAGGCTTTACCGTCAACGCATTAGGAAAATTCCCTTGAATGATGCCTGCTTTAATTGCTTGAGCGTTGGTGCTGATCATGCGATCGCTTTGCATTTCCCATGCACCATAGCCCGACATCGCTAATAAAATCACAATTGCGGCGATCGCATAGCGCCATTGCTTAGCCCAATTTAGTAAAACTATGGACTGCTTTTGTTGGTTCCACAATGGTTGGCGATCGCGCCAAGGTTTATGTAATAGGGTTTCTGCTAATAATCCATTAATTACCACAATTGCGGAAGTCATCGTCTGTTGTCCAGAGAGTCGGCTAATTTGGAGCAACAGCAAGTCATGGGGACTCTGGGTATAGCCTAAGGCTGTCCAATAAAGTGGTCCCCAACTCCAGACAATTTCCAATCCACTAAAGATCGCGCAAGCAATTATAATCCGACTGGGAACATTCAGTTTGTGGGTAAGTAAAGACATTCCACCTGCCCATAGTCCTGATAGTACGGCTCCCCATGCTGTAATCAATATCCAAACTAATGTCGCAATCCAAAAGCTAGTCCACCAAGGTACGCCCATCCATTCCATCGGATGCACTGATGTAATCCAAAATAACGCCATGCCGTGATAGCAAAATCCCCATACTGCGCCCATGGCGATCGCACTTTTGACTTTTAGCTTCTGAGCCAGCATCCAGAGAGGAATGAGCGCTATCCATGCTAGCCACCATTGACTAAAGGGATCGGGCGTAAGCCCCATGAGTACACCACCAAGGGCAGCAAATAGAAGGTTTTGCAAATTTCTCATAGGAACTAATTTTCAGTGCTGAAGTGTTTGTTAGGAGGATGTTGTCGGGGATTAGTTTTTTAGGATTTAGGCGATCGCTCACAATCCATACAAATCCTTAAACCATTTCACAAATTTCTGAGCATTAGGATGTTGTGGATCAAGAACCGTTTCTTTAACGGCTTGATGCAATTGCCTACCTGGAGGATCTTGCCAAGCGAGCCAAGTGTAAATATTGGCTTTGTCATATTGTACTTCTGTCAGTTTCGCGCCCCTGTTTATTGCTTCTTGGACTGATGATTGAGCAAATTGCCATAGTGGTTCGTTGTCGTCAGGAATCATATAGGCTAAAAAAGTCTCTAACATCCCTCGCTGAAAATTGTCAGGCATCAGCCAAACTCCAAATCTAAGCTCTTTTGTGACTTCGCAAATTAAGCCATCTTCGGGCAATTCATTAGGCAAATTTGGAATACTAGCTTGACATCGATTTCTGATGCTTTCCCAACGACCAAGAGGATTGTCATCCGCATCAATAATTACGCCAAGTTGAGACAGAGAAGATTCTTTTAAGCGAGGTTTAAGCTGATTTAATAATTTCGGATATCCTCCGCATGAATGAATATGAGGAATGAGAGGATCGTCTTGAGTCCATGCCACGCCATTTTTTTCAATTAATTCAGGGATTACACGCTTATCGTCATCTCCTTCCACAAGCAAGAGCCTTGTTTTTATACTCATGGCTTAGCGCACCTCGATCCCTTCTTCAGCCGCGATCGCAATTTCATCTTCAGTAAAGACAATACTGTGAGTTTTCCCTTTTTCAACTCGATGAATCATAATCCCATCTTCACTAGGATTTTCAGCATTGGCGATATCTGCTAAACTCTTCCAGCAGTCATTGCTATGAGTAGTCGCAAAAATTTGTACATTAAGTCGTTTTGCCGTTTCCCATAGCATTTCCCACATGTCAGGCATCACCGTAAAGTGTAGTCCTGTATCGATTTCATCTATCAACAAAACTCCATTTTTTGCATTAACAATTGCTAAAGCAAGCCCTAACATCCGCCACATTCCATCGCCCATGCTACCAATTGGTATGCGTTGATTGTCAGGTGTTTGGACAATAAAACTACCGCGTGTCCCTTTATACGCATTCTTGCCAATAAGGGACGCAATTCGTTTTATGCGAGGTTCAATAATTTGTAAAGCTTGAATAACGAGATCTTCTTCTGGTGTAAGTACCATATCTTCAAATAAATCAAGTGCTTTTTCAGCAGTCAATGATGATGAATTGACAAACTGGATATTTGACTTGCTGTGATTCAAAGTGTTGATTGCAGATCTTAGTATTTTTATGGATAGCATTCCTTCTGAAGAAAGTTTCAATGGTGTTTCAACTTCCATTAAGCTTATTAATCGTTTGAGACATAAGAATAGTGATTCTTGATCTACTAAATCTGTATGTGTTTTTATGTTTTTAATAGAAACGATTAGCTCTGCTTGTCTGTCATCCAGACTTTCTCCACTAATCGTAAATTTACTATCAATATCAAGATGGTGGTTATAAAAAAGATGCCGAACTATCAAGTTTTTGTCTTGATATTCATCACCTATAGCATACTCACTTCTATTGGTAATTATTTCCTCTAGTATTTCAAAATCAGAAGTAAATGTTGCATTAAGAAGTAATTGTAGTGCTTCTAAAATAGAAGTTTTGCCACTGTTGTTAGTACCAACAATGAGATTTAACTTTCCTAGTTGTCCCATCTCAAAGGATGGGAAGCAACGGAAGTTTTCGATTTTAAGGGATTTCAGCATAATTGAATACCAATTTTTTAAGCACTGAAATATTTAGCAGTATGGTGATGCACAATCAAAGCAGTCGTTGACTGTTCAGGATAGAGTTGTTCGCTTTCATCCATTACTAGATCCACACACTTCGCATCAAGCAAATCGAGCAGCTTGTACTGATCCTGCATATTTGGACAGGCGGGATAGCCAAAACTGTAGCGAGAGCCATGATAACGCTGGGCGAGAATATCGCGGATATTATAAGGATCTTCCGTACCAAAGCCGAGTTCATGACGAATACGTGTATGTGTCCATTCCGCCACTGCTTCCGCCATCTGCACCGCTAAGCCGTGAAAATAGAGGTAATCGGTATATTGATTCGCCTTAAATAGTCCTTGAGCAAACTCGGTGGCAATATGTCCAACGGTGACAGCCTGTAATGGCAAGACATCAACGATTCCTGATTCCTTGGGAGAGAAGAAATCGGCAATACAGAGACGGCGTTGAGACTTTTGGCGAGGGAACACAAAGGAATTGATTGGCTCAGCGTTCTTAATATTGTCGATATCTTGAGGATTGTAAACATAGACCGTATTTCCTTCTGCAAGCACGGGGAAATAGCCATAGACTGAGGTTGGCGCTAGTAACTTCTCATTGATGATCCGATCTTTCCATGTGTGTAGAATTGGATAGACAGTTTCTTGAAGGAATAGATCGTATTCTTCGCGAGGCTGACCTTGAGGCTTGCGGAATTGCCATTGACCTGCAAAGAGTGCTTGCAAATCGAGATTCCAGAATAGTTCCTCAATGGGAATATCTGCACCTTTCAAGATCTTGGTTCCCCAGAAGGGAGGCGTGGGACGGGGGATATCGGTAGCGACCGCATCAGAACGACCAGTATCTAAATAACGTTCCGCAAGCGCTGCCTCTTTTTTCGCCTTATCCTCAGCCGCAGTGGTGGCACTTTCTGGCGAATCTAGCACTTCATCGAGAGCAAGATTCTCATCCAAGAAGCCCTTAGTATCTTCCCATTTGCCCTCAGCCTTGGCTGGCATATACTTGTCCATAAAGTTGAGGTCAGAGAAGGCATCTTTTCCGTAAATGACCTTGCCGTTATAGACATTCTGACAATCATTGTAGACAAATTTGGGTGTTAGCGCTGCGCCGCCGAGAATGACGGGAACTGTGATACCGCGATTGTTAAATTCCTGTAGGTTATCTTTCATGAAGGCTGTGGATTTGACCAGCAAGCCACTCATGGCAATGCAATCAGCCTTGCATTCTTCATAGGCTTGAATGATGTTCTCCACCGATTGCTTGATGCCGATATTGACAACTTTGTAACCATTGTTGGAGAGAATGATATCGACAAGGTTTTTACCAATATCATGAACATCTCCTTTGACAGTGGCAATCAGAAATACGCCTTTATTGGAACCTTCGGCTTTCTCCATGAACTTCTCTAGAAAAGCAACTGCTGATTTCATGGTTTCGGCGGATTGCAACACAAAGGGAAGTTGCATCTGTCCCGAGCCAAAGAGTTCGCCCACTACTTTCATGCCATCAAGGAGGAATTGATTAATGATTGTGAGAGGTTCGTAAGTTTTGAGTGCTTCGGTGAGTGCATCATCTAAACCAATGCGATCGCCATCAATAATATGATTTTTAAGCTTTTCTTCAATGGAGAGATTGTCATCAACGACCTTAACGCGCTTTGCCGAAACCCCTTCAAAGAGCTTCGTAAATTCACCGAGGGGATCGTAGGTGCAGATATTGCCATCAAATTGACGCTGATCGTAGACTAGTTGGCGAGCTACTTCCAACTCCTTATCGTTAATCCGATTGAGAGGAATAATCTTGCTGGCATGAACGATCGCGGAATCCATACCTGCTTTCATTGCTTCATGCAAGAACACCGAGTTAAGCACAATCCGTGAAGCAGGACTCAAGCCGAATGAAACATTGGAAACCCCAAGTAAAATGTGGGTTTCGGGCATTGCTTCCTTAATACGGCGAATGGATTCAATCGTCGCGGCAGCATTTTGGCGATCCTCTTCGATACCTGTGGAAATGGGTAGAGCGAGGGTGTCAAAGAAGATCTCACTTGCGGGCATTCCTAATTCTTCGGTCGCCTGTTTGTACGCACGGGAAGCAATTTGGAACTTTTTGTCCGCAGTTCTTGCCATACCCTCTTCATCAATTGTGCCGATGACGATGCCTGCTCCGTATTGCTTAGCGAGGCTTACAACCTTACAGAAGCGTTCTTCTCCATCCTCATAGTTAGTGGAATTGAGAATACATTTACCGCCTGCAACCTTCAGCCCTGCTTCCATTTTTTCCCATTCGGTGGAGTCCAGCATTAGAGGCAAAGTCACGTTAGTGACGAGGCGAGAGACCAGTTCGTGCATATCGCGCACGCCATCGCGTCCCACATAGTCCACGTTCACATCGAGAATATGTGCGCCTTCTTTTACTTGCGATCGCGCGATCGCCACCAGTCCATCCCAATCCTCAGCATTGAGTAGATCGCGAGTTTTCTTAGAACCGCTAGCATTTAATCTTTCACCGACAATTAGGAAAGAATTGTCTTGAATATAGGGCTGAGAGCTATAAATGGAAGCTGCCGAAGGAACGACTAGGGGTTTACGTTTTTTTGGCTTGAGGGTCTTCGCAGCATCGGCTAAAGCTTTGATATGCGATGGTCTTGTGCCGCAACAACCACCGATAATCTGTACTCCTAAATCTTCGACAAAGTGGGCTAGATGTCCTTTGAGATCATCGGGAGTGAGGCGATAAAAAGCTTGTCCGCCAACATTTTCGGGCAAGCCAGCGTTCGGTACACAGGACACCACAAAGGGAGAATGGGCGCTCAAATACTGCATATGCTCTTTCATCAGGTCGGGACCTGTGGCGCAGTTCAGCCCTAAGATGTCGATGGGATAGGGTTCGAGAATGGTCACAACTGCGGAAATGTCTGAGCCAACGAGCATTGTGCCTGTGGTTTCCATCGTGACCGAAACCATCACAGGAATACGGGGTTTGCCTTCGGCTGTTTTTTTATCAAAAAATGCCGCGATCGCATTGAGGGCTGACTTAATTTGCAGAACATCCTGACAGGTTTCCACAATTAATAGATCCGCACCGCCATCGTACAGTCCCTCGATCTGCTCAATGAAGGCTTGCTTCATCGTATCGAAATCAATATGGAGCAGAGTTGGTAACTTGGTGGTTGGACCGATCGAACCTGCTACAAAACGGGGTTTCTCAGGTGTGGAAAATTCGGCAGCAACGGACTTAGCTAATTCCGTCGCCTTTTTGCTGAGTTCATAGGCGAGATGCCCCAAATTATATTCATTCAAGACAATCGACGTACCGCCAAAGGTATCCGTCTCAATCACATCGGCTCCTGCTTCTAAAAAGTCCCGATGCACCCTAGCTACAGCCTCAGGCTTAGTCATCACTAGATACTCGTTACAACCCTCATACTCCACGCCGCCAAAATCTTCGGCGGTCAGATTTTGGACTTGCAAATTTGTACCCATCGCACCATCAAAGACAATGACGGGGCGATCGCTGCTGTGAAGACGTTCCAGAAACAGACTGGTCATGTGGATATATACCCTAGGCTAATGAAGCTACTCTACCAAAAAAATATGTAGTGATTTTGGAGTAAGTGACCCGAAATACCAATGATTCCCTGATCCCTAAATTTAGATCGTGTAATTTAGATAGATCCGTAGATTGTCACGTGATTAGATCTTTAGCTCACCAGATCTATCTACAGCCAGATATCGCGTTCGCTTACATCACCTACCAAAAGATGTCACCAAATATCTGATAGATTTATATATGTTTACAAAGTTATTTTAATAAAAAAATTCTATGAGCTTACTGATCGTAGGTGCGACAGGTACACTCGGTCGTCAAATAACCCGTCATGCACTAGATCGGGGGCTAAAAGTTAAATGTCTAGTTCGTTATCCTAAAAAGGCTGGATTCCTCAGAGAATGGGGTGCTGATTTAGCCGCGGGTAACCTAATGGACTCTGAAAGCATTGATGACGCACTAGAAGGAGTCACCGAAGTAATTGATGCAGCGACCACCCGTGCTACTGGTTCTCTGAGAATCAAAGATGTTGATTGGAAAGGGAAGGTTGCTCTCATCCAAGCAGCCGAACGAGCCAATGTGCAGCGTTTTATCTTTTTCTCGATCCTCAATGCGGAGAAGTATCCTGATGTGCCATTGATGGATATCAAAAACTGTACCGAAAAATTTCTTGCCTCTACCGATCTCAACTACACCATCCTCAAGCCCTGCGGTTTTTTCCAAAACCTGATTGGTGAATATGCGATCCCCATCCTCGAAAATCAAACTATTTGGATTGGCGGCGAATCTTCACCGATCGCCTACATGAATACTCAAGATATAGCCAAATTTGCGATTCAGGCGCTAGATGTCAAAGAAACTGAGCGTCAATCCTTTGCGATCGCAGGACCCAAGGCATGGCAACCCAGTGAAATTATCAAACTTTGCGAACGTATGTCAGGACGCACTCGCCGCACAGCTAATATGCCCCTTGGACTGTTGCGGTTTGCCCGTAAATTTGCACTAGGCTTTGAATGGGGGTGGAGCTTTGCAGAGCGCATGGCATATGCTGAAGTCCTTGCCAGTGGTATTCCCCTTGATGCTGACATGACTGAGACTTACAAAATTTTTGGTTTGCAAGAAGAGGATATGACTACCCTTGAGTCCTATATGCAGGAATACTTTAGCCGTATTCTTAAAAAACTGAAGGAGCTAGACTACAAAGAACCCAAAGTAAAAGCTCCATTCTAAAAACTAGATGGTGTGTATTTACCGTACCTTCTGATTTTGAAATTAGTTGCTATATTTTTGTAGATAGCAAATAAGCATCCACACCAATATGTCAATTCAATGGCAATTGTTTAAACAGCTTACAAGTAACTTTCGATTAACGATTGGTAACTAGTAATTAAACACTAGAGAATATTTTGAAAGCGTCACTTTCAAAATATCTTTTGTACCAATTAAAGCCTCAACGGGCTGTAAATCTAATACCGAAATAATTGAGATCCAATTCCCATAATTAAAATTATTAAAATTATGAGCAAAACACCATTAGACGCTTTCTTTATTGGTAGAGCTACTGCTGAGGCTGTAATTGATCGCATTGAACATACTGTCACCGATGCCTTGAGCGCCTTGGGGAAGTTTGATGCTGAGCAACGTGAGCAAATCCGCATCTTTGTGGAAACCGTTCTCGAAAAGGCTGAGCAACAAAAGGGTAATGTCGTTACTGAAGATAGTGATATCGATGCCGATGAACTACAAGAAACTATTGATAACCTCCGCGCCGAAATTGCTCAACTAAAATCAGAGCTACAGCAATACCGCGATCTCTAAAAACAAAAAAAGGGTGGTGCTGCAAAGTAATTTTCTTAGTTATTGTGTTGCGGGCGCGAAGCGCCCGCAACACAATTGCATTGTATGACCACCAAAAAAGACTTGCTTTGCGAGTTTTTTTGTTTTTAGAGTAGTTTCGTAGCAACTATTCTAAAAAAACGCGAGTTCGAGATAATTTGAAACAGGCTTTGAGAGAGGTTTTGCTACGCAAAACCTCTCTCAAAGCCCAAAAGTAAAAGCCTTGCTTAGCAAGGCTTTTACTTTTGGGCTTTTAAGATTTGCCAGCTTAACCCGACCTGAGGTTAAAAAAGCAATGTTGATATTTTTTAGCGTAATGAAGGTGATGCTTTGGGCGGCAAAGTTGGTGACACTGGGGGATTTGTACTACTTGGAGAATTAGGAATTGGACTCACAGATGGACTAGGTGCAGTCAGAGGATTTGCACTGGGCGCAACTGTCGCCGCAGGCTTAGCCTGCACTGGATCAGCTTTTTTCTTCTCTCCCAAAATGCTAGGGCTGCCATCCTCAAACACCCCTGCAATACAAGCAATCATCATCGTTGCTAACGTGCCGACAAATAGAGCTTTCCAGCCCAAATCGGAAATGTCTTTACGCCGTGATGGAATAAGCGCGATCGTGCCACCTACGAAAATACCGACTGAAGCAAGGTGAGCAAATCCTGATAGGGCATAGCTGACGATAATTACCGTGCGATCGCTAATCAACCCATCCTTAGATGCTTGAGCCAAAGCTTGATAGGGCGGGATCGCTGTCTCCAACAAGCGACGACCAATAATCACTGAAGCAGTCCAAGAATCATCTAATGATACTCCTGTCAGCAAAGTCAAAGGATAAAACAAAGCGCCTTGGATATTGGGCAGATTAATTACTTTGAAAATATCGCTGACCGAGGCGAGTGAAGCAAAAAGCTGATTAATCAAATCCACTAAGCCCACGATCAAAATCAAGATTGCCGCGATCGAAGCTGCCATCTTCAAGCCATCCAAAGCACCAATAATCGTGGCATCCATCGGACTCATCCTCTTCATGGTTTCGCCACCAGCATTTTCTAGCGCTCCGTCATCTTGAGGTTTTGCCGACTTATCCTCCTTAGGAATCCCACCCATAGTTAAGGGCACTTCTGTTTCTGGGACAAGGATTTTTGATAGGACAAAGCAAGCGGGGATCGCAATAATTGAAGCTGAAACCAAGTGACCGAGGATATTTGAAAAAACTGGATGTAAAAAACTCCTATAAATTGCTAAGGTCGAAGAAGCGGCTGTCCCGAAACAGCAGGCCAAAATCGCACATAACTCACTGCGGGTCATCTTGGCTAAATAAGGCTTAACCACGATCGCTGCTTCGATACCCACAAAAATATTTGCTGAACCACTGAGCGCCTCTGCACCACTCAAACGCATCGTCCAGAAAAATAATTTGGCAAAAATATTAACAATGATCTGAATAATTCCCAGATTTTCTAACAACGCCATAAAACCTGAGAAAAAAATCACCGCAGGTAAAGCTCGAAACGCAAACACATAAGACAAGCGATCAGTTGTGCAGTACTTCACCGCCGCATTGGCGGCACTAGTAAGATCATCTAGCAGCACCTGCCCTGGAGCGCAAGTACCATCAGGTCTCACAGGTATTAAAGAATAAGGCTCCTGTCCTGTCGGCGGAACAAATAAACGCCCAAACACAAATCTTGCGCCAGTATCCGCCGAGTCAAATAACACATTCAACAAATCACTAAATTTCTGTAACCACGCTCTAGTGATGGGTAGTTTAAATACAAAAAATCCTAAAACCAGTTGCAAGCCGATGCCCCAGATAATGACGCGCCAAGGAATGACGCGCCGATCCTCAGAAAAGATCCAAGCCACAAAGCACAAGCCAAAAATGCCGAAAAAAGATACAAAATTCAGATAGGTCATTGGCGTTTGAGGATGAGATAAGTCAAAGATTAAAAAAGTAAATTGGTCTTATACTTGCAAAATCTAATCA
The DNA here is from genome assembly GCA_020404105.1 of Pseudanabaena sp. M53BS1SP1A06MG. Lineage (GTDB taxonomy): Bacteria > Cyanobacteriota > Cyanobacteriia > Pseudanabaenales > Pseudanabaenaceae > Pseudanabaena > Pseudanabaena mucicola_A. Next base: position 33,602 of record JADBWH010000072.1, read on the forward strand.
AAATGTTATGATGATAAATGCTTTAAACCATGTCATTTCGTCAAAGGAATAAACTGTGGCAAATATCAAGTCCGCAAAAAAGCGCATTCAAATCGCTGAGCGCAACCGTCTGCATAATAGATCATATAAATCAGCCGTCAAGACTCTAATTAAAAGCTATTTAGAAGCGGTCGATACCTACAAAGCAAATCCTACCCCTGAGGCTTTAGAAGCAGTAAATGCTAAACAGTCTCTTGCTTATAGCAAAATTGATCGCGCTGTCAAGCGTGGCGTGTTACATAGCAACACAGGTGCACGTCGCAAAGCAAAACTTGCAGTTGCTTACAATAAAGCTACTGTTGCCAAGTAAGTCCCATTATCTTTAGCAGTGTTAAGAACTAGTACTGCATGATCATTAGTATTCACAATTAATCACTGTTATAGCAGTATTAAATTGTTTTTAAGTAGTCTAGATCACTAGCTACTAAATATGAATTTGCTATGATTAATTTAGTAATGATTTGAGATTGATCAACTTAGATGATGGTCAAATGACGTTTTGTTGATGACCTGAGTACTCGGGCAGGTTGCAGAATAATCGCTTTTCCCCACATCTGCATCCGTCTGCGATCTTGAGATCTTCTCAGCCTGTCCCGCTTACAACTATTGGCTAAATGCCCATGTCTAATATTGACAAAGATCGTTTTTTAAACCCTATCCCAAGTTACAGGGGCGAGTTTTCTCCAGAGAATTTAGCTTTTAATGCTAACTTGCAAGAATTTACGAATCGCGTGTCGATCATATGTGCCTTAGAAACTGGTGGTAAGATTTCACCCAGTGAAGCTTATAGACAAATTAAAGATCTGTGGACAGAATTGGATCAATCCAAACAAAATCTCTTGGCTGACGACTAATATTGACGTGAAATCTAGTCCCAGTAGTTACTATTGGCTCAAACAAACCTTTACCATAGGTATAAATCCTCGAAAAGTTTGTTTACAATCTTTAACATAGGTTTATACTAGTAACAATTAACTTCATTTTGCTGACTTCTTCCATTGCATGACTATCCAAAGCAATCTTAATCTTTGGAAGCTGAGGTTTTTATTAAAAAGCTCTGTTTAAACTGCTTAAAATTTAGGGCAGAGATGTCCTTCGGCTTTGTTATTGATTGTTTATCGCGTGCGATTGGCAGAATAGGCGAACTGTTCTTAGAACAAATTTGCTGCAAATCTTAGGATCATCCATGCCCTCATCTTTTATTTCTCTTGGTATTTCGGAAGCACGAGTTGCTAAGCTCGAATCTATAGGCTTTACAGAGCCTACAGCTATTCAAGAACAAGCAATTCCTCAATTACTCGCAGGCGCAGATGTACTTGGTCAAGCCCAGACTGGTACTGGTAAAACTGCTGCCTTCGCATTACCAATTTTAGAACGTTTGGATTTGAGTAATGACTCTTTGCAAGCGTTGATTTTGACTCCAACCCGTGAATTAGCAATCCAAGTTGGTCAGGCACTGCGTAGTTTTAATACTAAACCTGGTGCGAAAATTCTTACTGTATATGGTGGTTCAGCGATTGATCGCCAAATGATTCAACTAGATCGCGGTGTTCATGTTGTTGTAGGTACTCCTGGGCGCGTCATCGATTTGATGGAGCGTGGCAAGCTCAAATTAGATAATCTATCTTGGTTTGTGTTAGATGAAGCTGATGAAATGCTCAATATGGGCTTCATTCAAGATGTAGAAAGAATTTTGGTAACTACTCCTTCAACTAAGCAAAGCACTTTCTTTTCAGCAACGATGCCTCCTGCGGTCAAGAGGTTGGTGAAGAACTTCTTGAAATCTCCTGTAACGGTGAAGGTGGAGACTCAAGACTCTACTCCTACTCGCATTGATCAACAAATTTATCTCGTTCCTTATCATTTAACAAAGGAAGAGGCTCTATTGCCTGTTTTGGAATATGAAGCCCCAACTTCAGCAATTATCTTTGTGCGAACTAAGGATTCTGCAAGCCGATTGACAGAGATTCTGCAATCATCTGGACATAGCGTTGATGAGTACCATGGCAACTTGTCACAGTCTCAGAGGGAGAATCTATTGCGACGCTTCCGTAATCAACAAGTGCGTTGGGTGGTTGCAACTGATATTGCAGCACGGGGCTTGGATATTGATGGTTTGACTCACGTATTTAATCTTGATATACCTGACGATCCCGAGCGTTATGTTCATCGTATTGGTCGGACTGGTCGTGCTGGTAAGAAAGGAATTGCTATTACCTTGATTTCTGGGAAAGAGCGCTACAAGTTGCGCCAATTGGAACAGCAAGTAGGAATGCCTCTTCAGCCTCAGCCTTTACCTAACATCACTCAGATTCAGGAGCGTCGTATTGGTCGCTTCAGTGAGCAAATTCTAGAAGCATTAGCAGGTGAGCGTTTGGCTTCCTTCTTGCCTTTGGTATCACAACTAGTTGAGGACTACGATCCCCAAGCGATCGCGGCGGCAGCCTTGCAACTTGCCTATACCCAATTGCAATCGGATAAAGCAGAACAAGCGGCTTTGCAGGTCTTAGCGAAGCAACCTCATAGACCTGAAGGTCGCGATCGCGATCGGGATTCCTATAACAGTGGTAGACCGATTAAGCGTGGTCAAAATGGTTATCGCGGTCGTGATAGTCGTGATCGAGATGGCGGCTATGATTCCCGTCGCCCTTCCCGCGATCGCTCTTCGGCTCCTTTTGCATAATTCCTACCTAGCCCCTCTGCCAAAAGGGGAGAGGGAAACAAGACTAATTTCTTTTTCCCCTCTCCCTTGATGGGAGAAGATGCTGGGGGTGAGGGTAATATTTGTTCCATGTAACATCAGTGATTACAAGCTTTCTTACCAAAGCTGGTAATTGGAAAGTACTTCACCCTATCGCTTGATATTTTTATTTGGAACTTAAGAGATAATCAAGAGTACCGAATTTTAGCCCAAGCCTTTTGTAGAAGCCCCTTTGATATGGAGTTATTGCAAATCGCTTGGGTTCTATATTTTTGTGATCATTGAATGATCATTTTTGAGAACATGCAGTCCTTAAATACTTTTTCAAAACTTGATACTGACCTTCGCAAAAATCTGACTGCGATTTTTTGGGCAGGATTATTTTTCTGGTCGAGTATGGCATCGCAATTGCCAACTATTCCTCTATATATCAGTACCTTAACACAGTCCTATGAGCAAATTGGAATTGTAATGGGTTCCTTTGCGATCGGTTTACTCATTTTCCGTCCCTATTTAGGTAGACTTTCGGATCGTAGAGGAAGAGTCTATACAATGCGTGTGGGTTTAATCGTGGCAGCGATCATCCCTCTATGCTATGCCATTTTACCTTCTATTCCTCTGTTGATCTTATTTAGAGCAGTACATGGGATTAGTATTGCCGCTTTTGCCTCAAGCTATAGTGCCTTAGTTGCTGATCTTGCACCAATTGAGAAACGTGGTGAAATCATTGGCTATATGAGCTTGGTGAATCCACTGGGATTGGCTTTTGGTCCCGCAATCGGAGGTTTAATGCAGGAATTTTGGGGATATCAGCCTCTATTTGTTACAGCTTCATTGTTATCAGTCGCAGGGCTATTGCTGACAATGCAGATTGGTTATGAGGAACATCACCAAAGAATCTCTTCTAAAACCAATGCTAAACTAGGCTTCTGGCATACTTTTCTCGATCCTAGGGTGAGAGTACCTTCTACTGTTCTCTTATTAGTGGGACTATCTTTTGGAACTCTCAGTTCTTTCATGCCTTTGTTGATGCAACAGAAGCATATTCCACTCAATGCAGGACTATTCTATATGTCAGCGGCTTTGTCTGGATTTATCATTCGCTTTCCTGTGGGGCGGCTTAGTGATGAATGGGGACGTGGCATCTTTATTTCTATTGGCATTCTATTTTATGGCATATCCATGGCTTTAATCTATTTCGCTAGCCAAAGTTATGAATTTCTGTTGTCAGGCATTGCTGAGGGTATCGGATCAGGAATTGTGATTCCTGCTATTGTCGCATTGCTAGCCGATCGCACTATGCCTCAAGAGCGTGGCTATGTATTTGGAATGACATGGATTGGCTTTGATGTTGGGATTGCCATTGCAGGTCCAACTATGGGTAAGTTGATTACCGTTGTGGGAATCACCAATATCTTTGCGATCGCTACTGGACTTTGTATAGTGGGACTAGTAATTTTTGCCACCCAATCTAATAAAACGGTAGCCGCATCTTTTAAATTTGCGATCGGGCAAACTAGCGATCTCTATGCGATCAAAGGTGCAGTATCTCATATGTGAAAAATAAAGCACCAAAATTTCTAGGGTTCTCAAAAAAGAAGCGACATTATGTGTCGCTTCTTTTTTTACTGGAGTTTAGACTAAATTGATTGAGACAAGCAGAAAAAGATCAGGAAAAAATAACTCTGAGAATAGTGAACTGAGCAAAGCTAAGAGAATGAGCCTGAGAATATTGAGGGTTAGGAATTAAGGTTGTCTTTATCGACCTTTTTAGGACGGAAAGCCCGTTTTTTGAAGATGGGAAAGCAAGGAAAAGGAGAGCACTTGCGTCCAGATTGCCAACCAAGAGACTTACCGCGAGGTTGGGGATAACAAGCAGGAGAGTCAATTCTGACTAAAAGTGCAGCAAAGCCCTGAGCGACCCGACCAAAAGTAAGATTGGATTGATGTTTCTACCAAGGTAAAGAAGTATCAACAACTAGTTGACGCGCCAACCACAATTGCCAAGACAATAGAAGCATGAGGTCACTCCAGCGCAAAGCCTGTTGAGGAGTCAGTAATTTTGGTCAAGTCCAATGTAAACGTTGTTTGGCAAAACGATTCCAGTGGTCGATAGCAAAACGACGTAAGTACAGTCTCCAAATCTGCTCTAAAGAAGGCATTTGCTCACCCACCCAAGCTAACCACAAACCAGAGCAATGGGGATGGGTGACTCGAATAACTTGGAAATGTCATTGCGATGCTTTTTTAAAGGTGTAAATCAGACCATTACTGGATTTGCACCTGTCCAACCGTCTCATCTTCTAAGCTAAAAGTTGCCGATGGCTTTCCTCAAATATCGAGACTGTAAAATAGATTATGTCAGGGGGAAAAGGAGAAAATAAACCTCAAACAAACCACACAAGAAAAAGCCAAGACTATCCGCACCGAACTATAGCGGTTTTCATTTTGCCGTAGGCAAAATGAAAACTCAAAACTCTTAATGGGACTGTTTTTTTGTTTTCAAATGAGTACACACTCATTTGAAAACCGCTATACTAGACGAACTGCTGAAAGAATACAAGAAACTAGAAGATCTAATGGCAGACGGAGGCATCCTCAAAGAATTGACCAAAGCGCTGGTAGAAAGGTGTTTAAACGCCGAAATCTAATACTAGACGCAAGAAGAGAAAGACAACCTGACTCATGACGCTTCCAACAATCGACGGAATGGGTATAGCCAAAAAACAATCAAAGGGACATTTGGCGAAGCGACGATCGCCGTGCCAAGAGACAGGAAAGGTGAATACGAAACAATCCTGATAGCCAAAGTACAAACCAGATTTAACGGCGTTGACGACAAAATATTAGCCCTATACGTCAGAGGCATGATGGTGCAAGATATCCAAGAAGCATTGCAAGAGCTAAAGGAATTATTGGGCATGTGGATGACCGAAAATGAGTCATCCAAGTTTTGACTCTCAGTCCTCACCGAATTACAGAATCGGGGAGTCAAGGACATTTTTATCGCCTGTATCGATGGGTTGACGGGTTTTCCTGCTGCTATAGAAACTGTTTTTCCAAAACCCAGAACCAACTCTGCATCGTCCATATGGTCAGAAATTCTCTGAATTATGTTTTTTAGAAACACCGCAAATCTGTGGCGGCTGACCTGCGGAAAATCTATACGGCAATTACTGCGGTTGAGACGGAGCAGGCTTTGGTTGATTTTGCCGAGCGCAGGGACAGTCTTTATCCCACGATTAGCAAGTCTGGGCTGAGCCACTGGACTCGGGTAATTCCTTTCTTTGCTTTTCCCTTGGATATCCGCAAAGCTATTTACACCACCAATGCTATTGAATCGATGAATATGACTTTGCGTAGGGTCTTACGCATTGTTCTTTTCCCTCTGATGATTCAGCTCTCAAGGTCGTTTTCTTGGGAATTAACAATATTGCTAAAACATGGACGTTGCCCATTAAAGATTGGATAGCTGCTCTCAATCGTTTTGCTATTGTGTTTGGCGATCGCTTTCCCCTCTAACTTTTTTCCTTGACACAATCCTATCGACAAACTCATGTTGATCATTACCTAACAGAAACCCTCAATAACTAGAATTTAGAATTAACACACATACTCAAAAATTACAAGAAAAGAGATATCAGCCTTTAGTTTAGATTACACACTGTAATTTGGTGAGTAATATGCAGTAATTTAATTATGTGTGTTTATTTAAAGAGATATGACCCCAACCCTCCCCACCGAGCAAATCGATCGCATTGTGTGGAATCAAAACCACGACCCATTTACAGTCCTTGGTCCCCATGAAATTGAGCAAGATGGTAAGTTGGTATGGGTGATTAGAGCGTATCTACCCGACGCAGACGAGGTATCAGTAGTTACACCAGATCAGCACAAAGAATATCCGATGCATTCAGTGCATCATCCCCACTTTTTTGAATGTGTGATTACCGACGCGCCCCACCTCTTTAGCTATCAGTTTAAAGTCAAGTCTGGCAATAGAGATCGACTCATTCACGACCCCTACTACTTCAAATCGCAATTACTGACTGAATTTGACAGCTATTTATTTGGTGAAGGAACCCATTACCAGATTTACGAAAAAATGGGTGCTCACCCTGCCACTATTGATGGAGTAGATGGGGTGTATTTTGCAGTTTGGGCTCCTAATGCACGTAATGTCTCTGTCATTGGTGACTTCAATAGCTGGGATGGACGCAAACACCAAATGCGTAGAGGCAATACAGGTATTTGGGACTTGTTTATCCCTGAACTCAAAGTTGGCACAGTTTATAAATATGAAATTAAAAGCCCCGCAGGACATATCTACGAAAAATCCGATCCCTATGGATTCTTCCAAGAAATTCGCCCAAAAACTGCCTCCATTGTCAACGATCTCGACACCTACGAATGGGGCGATCAAAATTGGCTTGAAACCCGTCGTACCGAAGATCCACTCAAGAAGCCTATCTCAGTCTATGAGCTACACCTCGGTTCATGGATGCACGCATCTATAGCAAATCCTCCCGCTAGTGGTTATCCTGCGGTATCCGCAGCCGATCTCAAGCCAGGGGCAAGATTTCTCACCTATCGCGAACTCGCTGAAGACCTAATCCCCTATGTCAAGGAGATGGGCTATACCCATATCGAAATGATGCCAATCGCAGAGCATCCCTTTGACGGATCGTGGGGCTATCAAGTCACAGGTTACTATGCCGCGACTTCACGTTATGGTACACCCCAAGACTTGATGTATTTCATCGACAAGTGTCACCAAAATGACATCGGCATCATTGTGGACTGGGTTCCTGCCCATTTCCCCAAAGATGGTCATGGATTGTCCTTCTTTGACGGTACATTCCTCTATGAGCCTGAGGATGTCCGTATTGGTGAGCATAAGGAATGGGGAACCAAAATCTTTAACTACAAGCGCAGTGAAGTCAAAAACTTCTTGATCGCTAATGTGCTGTTCTGGTTCGACAAGTATCACATTGACGGGATTCGCGTCGATGCCGTAGCTTCAATGATCTACCGCGACTACAACCGCAAAGATGGCGAATGGCTTGCCAACGAATATGGTGGTCGTGAAAGCCTCGAAGTAATCGAGCTATTTCGACACTTGCATAGCATTCTCTTCACCTATTACCCAGGAGCCTTATCGATCGCTGAAGAATCAACATCCTGGCCGATGGTGACATGGCCCGCCTATTCAGGAGGCTTAGGATTTAACCTAAAGTGGAATATGGGCTGGATGCACGATATGCTCGATTATTTCAAGCTTGACCCCTATTTCCGTGGACATAATAATAACTATGTCACCTTCAGCATTTGGTACGCCTTCAGTGAGAATTTCATGTTGGCACTCTCCCATGATGAAGTAGTACATGGCAAGAGCCCGATGATCGGCAAGATGCCTGGGGATGAATGGCAAAAGTTTGCCAACCTACGTTGTCTCTATGGCTATATGTTCACCCACCCTGGGAAGAAAACCATGTTTATGGGCATGGAAATTGGACAATGGGCAGAATGGAACGTCTGGGGAGATCTGGAATGGCATTTACTCCAATATCCTAGCCACAAGACCCTCCAAAAATATGTTAGCGACCTTAACAAACTTTTGCGATCGCTACCTGAACTCTATACTCAAGATTTTTCTCCAAAAGGGTTTGAATGGATTGAATGTAACGATACGCAAAATTCCGTTATTTCTTTCTTAAGGAAAGGTATAGATGGTGAATTTGTGCTGGTCGTCTGTAATTTCACCCCCGTTCCTCATCATAACTATCGTGTCGGCGTTCCCGAAAAGGGCTTCTATAAGGAGGTTCTTAATAGTGATTCGGTAATTTACGGCGGTAGCGGCATTGGCAATATGGGCGGTAAGTATGCAGATGATTATGGTACTCACGGCAAGCCCTATTCCGTAGATGTGACTGCGCCTCCTCTCGGTGTAGTTGTCCTGAAATATATCGGCGAAGTTTAGATTTTTCACAAACCTTGCATAGCAAATTTTAAGTGAATAAAAAAAGAAGGCTTGCTAATCAAGCCTTCTTTTTTGTTGGGGATTTATTTATGAAGCATTAGCAAATAGGCGATCGCGTGATTCACATAAGTTCATTGACTCAGGATGTTGATGCTTCCATGTGCGGGAATTGAGAAATGTCGGTAGCCGTACATCACTAGTAGGAGCAATATCAATAAACTGTTCTTGGTGATTACCATCTCCATATTGAGCAAAATTCTGCATATCCCGTTCCATCTCTCCTAAAACCTGTAAAGCCAGATGGAGATGAGCTTCGAGATATTTAATTCGATTCTGTAATACTTCGATGGTGGCATCTTGGGTATTCATAACAAGACCTCTATCAGTTGTTACACAATGAATTTTTAATCCAAATCTTTGCACAAGAGTCTAATTCTTATACCTACATATCACCATCCTACGAAAGCATGAACTAGAGTAATGGTTCCGTGATATGGGAAAAAGTAATGAGTTTGCTGTAGGTTAGTAACATGCAAACAATTGTGGAACTATCTTTATTTGAATATGACTTGAGTAATGGCTTTAATTGGACAGATCGAGAACAAGAGGCGATCTCTAAGTTAGAAAACACCACCTTCAAAGCATTCTCTCCACAAACTATTTAGGATTGCTATAAACGCAATTGTTGCTAAAAAATTTAAAATTACAGGTAGCCTAAAATTGATCAAGTGTGGCTGCTATTTCAGGATTAGATAAATCATTGAAATTGACAAATAGGCACTTAAAAACTACCAACATTTCGTCTAATATTTGATGGCAAACTATGTCTAAAAAAATTTATAAATTCTTTATTGATCCTATTCAATACCTTGATAGTAAATGTGATCTGTTGCCCAGAATATGATAATTTCGTATTTTTAAATATGAAATAAAGGTAGTACTTAGTGCTTAAAGTTGAATTCGTGACACTTTCAAAAATACTTCTGTACTACTCAAAGCTTCTAGAGGCAGTAGGTATGTTATTCAATTTATAAAGAAGTTGTGAAAGCTATAAGAGTACATATTTCACAGCTATTAAAAATTAATTTTAAATGTAAAGTTGTTGTCAAAAACCATAATGCTAAAACTAAAAGCTAATAGTTGCGAGATAACGTTTAAAATAGATGAGACAATCTAGACCCGTTTCAACGTGAACAAAATCCCTCCCTTTGATGTATCGCAGCAGTATCAACAAATTGGCGATCGCTTAAATCAGGCTGCTTTAGCCGTACTCGCATCGGGGCAATATATTGGCGGACAAACTGTAAGTCAGTTTGAGAATGAGTTTGCAAGTTATATTGGCTCAAAGCATGGCATCGCTTGTAATTCAGGTACAGATGCTTTGTATTTAGCAATGCGAGCTTTAGATATAGGGGAGGGTGATGAAGTAATCACTTCACCATTTACGTTTTTTGCCAGCGCCGAGACAATCAGTATGACAGGTGCTAAGCCAGTATTTGTTGATATTGCAGCCCATAGCTTTAACCTAAATTTAGATCTACTAGAATCCGCAATTACTGAGCGCACTAAAGCGATTATGCCTGTGCATCTGTTCGGTCGTCCTGTGGATATGCCGAAATTGATGGCGATCGCCAAAAAGCATAATCTTTACGTGATTGAAGACTGCGCTCAAGCTACAGGAGCAATCTCTAATGGGGAAAAGGTTGGTAGTATCGGGGATGTTGGCTGTTTTAGTTTTTACCCCACCAAAAATTTGGGAGGTTGTGGGGATGGTGGTTTGATGACTACCAATAATGCAGACATTCATAAAAAGCTAAGAATTTTGCGTGAACATGGTAGCCCCCAACGCTATTATCATGAATATATTGGGATGAATTCACGCCTTGATTCTCTGCAAGCTGCCCTATTGCAGGTGAAGTTGCCCTATTTAGATAAGTGGAATGCCCAACGACGGGAAATAAGTGATCGCTATACGCAACTACTCAAGGAAGCGAATATCCCTAATCTTGTTACACCGCACCATTGCCCTGGAAGTGTCTGGAATCAGTACACGATTTGCATTGGTGATGGCAAACGTAACGATATCCAAGCAAAATTGCGCGAGCAAGACATTATCACGATGATCTATTATCCTTTACCTCTCCATTTGCAATCTGTTTATAAGGATTTAGGTTATACAAAAGGTGCTTTTCCAGTCACTGAAGATATCTGCGATCGCGTTCTGTCCTTGCCTATGTTTCCTGAGCTAACCGAAGAACAGCAAGATCGAGTTGTTAGTACTTTACAAGGTTTGATCTAAACTAGTTTTAATCTCAAATCCGAAATAAGCTGTAAAAATCATTGGTTTTGGCATCGCTTAGCCATTTGTTTACAGGTGTCTGAGTGAAGCCAAAGCAATCTCAAATGAGATTGCTATAGCCCGTTAACAAATTCAGTAGAGAGTTGCAGTACGAAACGAGGAAAGTGGCACTTCGAGGCACTTTCCTCAATATTTCTTTACTAATCAAAGCCTCAATAGACTGTATAGTTGTCGCAACTTGAACAGTATGTAAAGTAGCTATGTGTAAATAACCTAAAATCAGAGTGTGGGTTGCCCGCGTAGCGGGCAACCCACACTCTGATTTTAGGCTTTAGTAGAGAAGTGTGATAAAAATATGCCATATGCCGATAGATTGGTTGGCATTGTAACATCAGTTATAATCTGCATATCCGATTTGGGAAATAATCATGGGTATTCTTAATTCAATGTTTGCGAAATGGAAACATCCTCAACAGGGGGAAAGAAACAATCCAGATATTCAAGTTATAGCAAATCCTAGCTCAACGACTCCCCAACCATTAGCACAGCCAAGTTCAGCAGTCCAACGCTATACAGAACTAGAGGCTTCCTTAACGCGATCGCCCCAAGCTTTTTCAACCAAGTCTATTAACTCTCCCATAAACACTGTCGGACTTAAGAAGTTTGGTAAGAGATTATTTTGGACTGGGGTTTTATTAGGTATTCCTGCGGGGATTATCTATGTGGTGAATTTGCCCTATCCTGCAATTCGCCAACCGATATCTAAATCAGCGCCTCTATTATTGTTGCCTAGCAATATGACGATTGAGGCAAATTTTAAGAAAGGACAGGCTACTATTGAGGAATCTAGACAATTAATTGAATCGCCAACTAGTGCGGCTGATTTAGATCGAGGAGAGTTGAAACTTAAAGAGGGTAAAACCGCCCTAGATGCAATTCCTGCCTGGTATGTGGCTGACTGGGCAGACTATTCGCGAGGATATTGGGGATATTGGGAATTTTCGCCTTCTGGTTTACAGGCAGCAAGGATTAAGGCAGGACAATTAGAGGCAAAAGTTTTTCAAGAAAAAAATGCTCAAATAACTTTGACTGATGCTGAAAAAACAGTGGAACTTGCGAAGGTGCAGTTACAACAGTCGAACTCACCTACGGACAAAAAAATGGCTGTCCAGAATTGGCAAGCAGCGATTGATCGATTAAGTCAAATTCCCCCACAGACATTAGCAGGTCGGAAGGCTCAGCAGTTAGTCAATACATCTACGAGGGATTTAAAAGCGTTAGCAGGACTGAACATTGGGAATGAGAAGGTTGTCTATCTAATTGGTGGAGCCGAGGAATTTGCGAAAAAAGCTGCTGAAGCAGGTCGAAATCCTCCCCATTCTAGCGATCGCTGGATTGAGATTGCAGGTATGTGGCAAGAGTCAATTCAACGTCTGGAGAAGATCACTTCAGAAGATCCTGTTGGTTATACTGAGGCGCAAAAGCGTCTTGCCGAATATCGTGCTAATCTTTCAGAAGTAAAGGTACGCTTAAAAAATGAGCAGGAATCAGTCCAAGCTTTAGATCTGGCAAACCAGAAACTAACAAATTTGTGGGCAAGTTTACCCAATAATGGGAAGGATCTCAATCGTAATCAAATGATTGCGAGTTTTATGGCAATTAACAATGACTTAGAAAAAATTCAAAACGGAACTACTGTTTATTTGAAAGCCCAAGAATTAAAACTGCAAGTACAGCAACAGTTGAAGTTATTGCGTCAAGAAAAATAGTGGGATGAATTCATGACAAAATTTGACTTTCTATCGGATACTCACAAATCTTGGCATCACATGGATGTGGAGCAGGTATTGACATCGTTGGAGTCGGCGGTAGAAGGTTTATCCTATGTCAATGCAAGACAAAGATTGCGGTATCTGGGGGCAAATAAACTACCGCAATCACGTCCAGTTAGCAAATTACTATTGCAACCTTTGCTTGATCCCTTGACCTATCTGTTATTGATTGCGGCTATTTATCTCCAATGGAATGGAGCCGAAGGATGGGCTTTGATTTTAGTGGGAGTCTTGCATGGAACGATTGGCATTGGTATTTCTTTTTGGGCAATGAAGACACGAGGGCAAGTCATCCGTGATCGCCCTCAACGCCATCAAAATGAACTATCTAATTCAGTGATTGTGTTACGTGATCATGAAGAGATGGAAATACCAGCGAGGGATTTGGTAATCGGTGATGTCCTGCTTTTAAGGGAAAGCGATCGCCCGAATGTGGATATCCGCTTACTGGAAGTGTCAGAGGATTTCCTCGTTAATCAAACTAATTTAGGAGGCGAGGCAATTTGTTCTAAGCAAGTGCTCTCCTTTGAAGAAAAAACGCCACCACTTGAACAGGGAAATATGGTCTATGCAGGAACGGAAATTTCTTCAGGCATAGCTAAGGGTGTGGTAGTTGCCACGGGTCGATTTACCTATGAGCAAATTTCCTTGATTAAAGAACATTCATTTTCAGCAGTCCATGCTGAACTACGTCAATTGCGAAAGGTGTGGTTATGCCTATTGGGATTAGTCACAGTTATAGCGATCGCCTTTGCGTGGCATCGCGGCATTATCATTAATGCGATGACTGCGGCTGCCCTGATTGTAAGTACCTATCCCCAAAATCTGCTCCGCATTGCCACACAGGTGCAACTATTAGGAATGCGAGATCTTGCTAAACAGCGTATTTGGGTGAGATTTCCATCGGTGCTAGATGCTCTAGCTAGAGTCACAACAATTGTGCCAATTCTAGAATCAGATGTGGTATTGAGTTTTGATAATTTGCGGCGAGCAGGGATTGAGTGGCGAGCCTTGCTCAGAACCTCTGAGGCAGATGCTCAAGCCTTTGGCGAAGTAATTGGCATTGAGACCCATAGTTACTTTGATGTACCTCAAGAGAAAATTCGGCAATGGCAAGGCAATCCTCCGAAAGCAAGGGATGCAGTTGCAGTAATTTGCAGTGATATTGAAGATATTCCTCTATTACGTTTAGCGGATGTGGGAATTTGCGATCGCAACTGTCGCAAAGAATTACAGGATAGCTCTGGACTAATTTTACCCAAAGAAGACTTCCATTATTTACCGATGGCGATTCTCGAAGGACGATCTATCTTTGATAGGCTCCAACGAACGGCTCTAATTACTGCATCCAGTTCCATTATTTTAGCAGTATTAACTCTAATAGATACCGCCGTAGGTTTCTCTATTCCCCCATTGCAATTAATCTGGGTCGGAGCGATCGCTACTCCAATTATTGCCTTTCCCCTAGTATTTGAACCTACCCACGACAGCCTCCTCTTGCAACCCGCACGGCGTTTTCAAACCATGCTCCGCCCTAGCAACTATCTACGGATTTTGCTAGCGGTTTCGGCAACTATCTCTGCGATTGCAGTGGTTTTTGGGTTGAAATATCAAGGACAGACTGCCATGTTTTCACAGGCAAGATCGATGGCATTTGTCACTCTTGCCTTTAGTTTAATATTCCATGCCTGTGCGATCGCCCGACATAGCGTTTTGAGCAATTTGCCACTTTTGCTAGGTATCTCCTTTGTGGCAGTTTGCCAAGTGATATTTGTGGAACTTCCTTGGTTTGGTGACATGATGGCAACAGTACCACTCAATGGTCTTGAATGGGCGATCGCTATTCTCAGTGCTACTGCGGTTTTCTGGGTACAGGAACTCATCAAAACTGGCTAAAAACTTATATGAGGTATGGCTTCGCCATACCTCATATAAGTTTTTAGCGAAAAGGCATCGAATAGAGCAAACCACCTTGCTTCCAAGTCCGATTGATGCCGCGAGGAATATCCAATGGTGACAGATTACGACTATAGATATCGCTGTAGTTACCAACTTGCTTGAGAATTTGCGTTGTCCAGTCTGGCGCAAGTCCTAACTCAATACCCAGTGAGTCAGAAGTACCAAGAAACCTTGATACTTCAGGATTTTTGGAATCTTTAAAAATATTATAGTTATCCATACTGATACCCAATTCTTCAGCATAAAAGGTGGCATAAACGACCCAAGTGACAACATCGCGCCAGCTTTTATCATTCGCGACTATTACAGGGCTTAGGGGTTCTTTAGAAAAGCTGATATCAAGAATTTTGTGATCTGCAGGACGAGGTAGCTTGCTTCTCCAAGCTGCGAGTTGCGATTTTTCCGACGATATGGCATCACAGTCACCCTTGGCGTAGGCATTCAAGACACTATCCAAATCAGGTAAAATTGTCGATTCTATATCAATATTTGCTTCCTTAATTGAGGATTCTAGATTGGTGGCATTTAGCCCTGTTTCCACACAGACTTTTTTACCAGTTAACTCCTTGAGAGAAAGGGCATTATCTTCATGAGATTTAAACTGATTATCGGATTTACTGTCTTTGGATTCAGACTTACTAGACTTTTCAGGAGTAGGGGTAATTGTAGAACTTGGAGATGTTGTAGGTGCAGAATTAGATGTTACGCTTGGGCTGGGAGAGCTATTGGGCACATTGGGTTTTGCACCGATTCTGATCATTATCCCTTGACCATCAAAGAAAGTTGTGGGAGCAAAGGAAATATTGGGAGTGACATCACGGGTTAAGGTACGTGTCGTGTTTCGCATTAAGATATCGACTTCGCCATTTTGGACAGAGGTAAAGCGATCCTTAGCTAGCAATGGTCTAAAATCAACAGCCTTGGCATCTCCAAAAACAGCCGCCGCGATCGCCCTACAATAGTCTACATCTAATCCACTCCAGACCCCTTTTTCATCAACATAGCTAAATCCTGGTAATTTACCATTTACGCCACAGATCAATTTGCCACGGGATTTTACCCTCCCTAAAATGCTTTCAGGTTCCTTCGTGATCACCGTAGTTGGTTTGTTAGTAGCAGTCGATATCGCAATGGGACTTGGTGTTGGTTGGTTCTGACACCCTGATAGGAGGGCGATCATTAAGCTGGCAAAAAAGCACCATTGGCGCAATTGACGCATAGATGTTTTTTTATAAGTCTTAGTGTTTTTTAAAGAGTTTGTTAGCAAATGCTTGGGCATTAAGCTCATGTATTTAGCAATGAATCTATAGTTTTTGCTAGCTTGAGGTTTGATATTACTGTAGACCACGTTAAACTCTCTATAGCGTTTTGCAGGCAAACGAGTTACAGAGGTTTAGGTATACATGTATCTCGCTAGACTGAATCTTACTAAATTGACGCTTTATAGCTTACAGCGCTTTGCGCTTACTTAAAACCCATTACATACACACTAACATTGTCTCCAGAACAAAGTCTCCAGAACAAAAACAGCTTAGTCAACAATAGAATGTATAGAGAAGTAACGCTTCGCGTTGCCTCTTTTTATATTCTTTTAGGAACAAGTAATGCAAGACCAAGAAACAAGCTGGCAATCTTTAATCCTAGTTGTCATATTAGGAATTCTCGCACTGATCAGTTTTAATTCCTTCGTGATTATTAACCCTGGTGAGGCTGGAGTATTGAGTATCTTGGGCAAAGCAAAAGATGGTGTGCTGCTAGAAGGAGTGCATTTCAAGCCGCCTGTAATATCACAGGTCGATGTCTATGACCTAACTGTCCAGAAATTTGAAGTACCCGCCCAAAGTTCTACTAAGGATTTGCAACAGCTTACAGCTAGTTTTGCGATTAACTTTCGTCTTGATCCCATCGAAGTTGTCACAATTCGACGAACTCAAGGCACTTTGCAAAATATTGTCTCCAAAATCATCGCCCCACAGACCCAAGAATCATTTAAAGTTGCGGCTGCTAGACGCACAGTCGAAGAAGCAATTA
The DNA here is from genome assembly GCA_020404105.1 of Pseudanabaena sp. M53BS1SP1A06MG. Lineage (GTDB taxonomy): Bacteria > Cyanobacteriota > Cyanobacteriia > Pseudanabaenales > Pseudanabaenaceae > Pseudanabaena > Pseudanabaena mucicola_A. The sequence goes on from JADBWH010000072.1 coordinate 50,443, forward strand.
CTAAACGTGATGAACTGAAGTTAGATTTTGATGAGGCTCTTAGCCAGAGATTGAGCAAATATGGCATCATTGTCTTGGATACTAGTGTTGTCGATTTGAACTTCTCCACGGAGTTCTCTAAGGCTGTAGAGGAAAAACAAATTGCCGAACAACGCGCTCAAAGGGCGGTATATATTGCCAGAGAAGCGGAGCAAGAAGCAGAAGCAATCATTAACCGTGCTAAGGGTCAGGCTGAGGCACAACGTCTATTACGGGAAACCCTGACTCCTGAGCTTCTGCAAAAACAAGCGATCGAAAAGTGGGATGGCAAGTTTCCCCAAGTTTTAGGAGGAAATGGTGCAGTTCCCTTTTTAAATCTCGATATTACAACATCACAAAAGTAATAACATCTACAGCACTTTGCGCGGTCTGTCTCTTATTGGGGTTGCTCAATGCTATAAGCGAATTAATTGTATTGTGGGCGCTTCGCGCCCACAATACAATTACTAAAAAAATTACTTTGCAGCACTACCTGACTAGTACAGAAATACTTTTGAAAGTGTTGCGAAGGGACACTTTCAAAAGTATTTCTGGGCTTTAAGTAAGCACAAAGTACTGTGGTTGCAGATTAAGTATTTAGCATTTACGGTTTATTCAATTTTTATTAAGTAACGCGAGCTCTGGATAATTTGAAACGGGCTTTGAGAGATGGTTTGCTACACAAACCATCTCTCAAAGCCCAGAAGTAAAAGCCTTGCTAAGAAATGCTTTTACTTTTGGGCTTTTAAAATTTGCCTGATTAACCCGAACTGACGGTAAGTAGCTTTTGCATATTATTAAGACAAAAAATAAGCTCAAGAATAGTGACACAAAGTGTCGCTATTCTTGAGCTTGAAAGGTGCAAAGTGATGTATGAGGATGTATGAGATAGTTGCAAGACGAAACCCATAAGATCGGGTTAGAGTAGAGAGACGTGCATTGTGCGCTATCTCATTCCAATTTTTTATAAAGCTATGGATACGATTCGGCAACCCCAAGTAGATCCCCCATCACAGCCTCCAAAAAAGACTGGTGCATTTGAGAAATTGCGACAAGCCTCAGAATTTACAGTTAAAGGGGTTGAAGACTCGATTCCTTTGCGGGTGATGGTGCAAATTTTTGTATTTATCAGCATTGGGGCAATTGATGCTGTGGCAAGTACAAATAACAGTATTTGGGCGATACCTCTCAGTGCGATCGCGGCTGTCTGGGCATGGTATGCCAGACGCAAACGCAATGTGCTTGTGAAATTATGCATTGCAATCACCATGATTGCAATGTTGGTGATCTTTATCAACGACCTTGTGCGAATGGCTGAAGATACAAAGCTATTGTTGGCGAGATTGTTGATTCAGTTACAGGTGTTGCATAGCTTTGACCTACCTCGTCGCAAGGACTTAGGCTATTCGATTGTGATTGGCTTGATCCTGATGGCTGTGGCGGCAACCTTGAGCCAGACAATGATCTTTGCACTGTGGTTAATTGTTTTTTTGATCATTGGGCTACCGATTTTATTTCTGGATCACAGATCACGTTTAGGCGTAAAAACTCAGAGTTTTCAACTTGAAAAGATGGGGGTCTCCCTAAGACCTTTACTAGGATTACTGGCGATCATTTTAGTCTTGGGTTTAACTATATTTGCCTTTTTGCCACGTTTACCAGGGTTTCAACTACGCAACTTTCCTGTTAGTGTTAATCTTTCGATTCAGCGTGAAATTCCACGTGGGGGAATTTTAAACAGACAGCAGCAAACTCAACAGAGTCAATCTGGAACTAATGGCTCGGGGAATGTTGGCACTGGCAGCAATACGGGTGAAAGTAATAATGATCAAGATACTTTACCACCGTTATTTGCCCCTGAGATTGATACAACTTCATCGGGGGCAAGTCAACTTAATAAAAAACGCAGATCGGAATTAGTTATGCGGGTGCGATCGCAAGCAGAGCTATTTTGGCAAGTGATGGCATACGATGAATTTACGGGTAAAGGATGGCGCATTTCTCGAAACAATCCGCAGCAACTCCGCACTCTCAAACGTAATCCCCTTAATTACGAATTTCTCTTGCCAATTCCGACCTATGCTTTTATTGGTTCTAGTAAAGCCATCAAGCCGATCGCATTCCAAGAGGTTGTCCAGACATACACGATTACTTCTAAGAATTTCCCAAACCTTGTCCCTGCGGCAGCAGTGCCCAATCGCATCTTTTTTCCTAGTGAAGAGTTGGATGTAGATCTCGAAGGGATGATTCGCAGTCCTGGTCCATTGCCTGAGGACATGACCTATACGGTGATCTCAAATGTGCCAGAACGTGATCCGCAACTATTGCGCCAGATGCCCAACGAATATCCTCGCGCAATTCGTAACTATTATTTAAAAATCCCGCCGAACTTGTCACCGCAGGTGCGGGATAAGGCTTTAAGTTTAATCGCAAATGCTCAAGACGCTCAGGGTAAGCCAATCATCGTGGATAATCCCTATGATCTAGCAATACAACTCACGCAGGGGCTGAAACAAAACTTTGTGGTGAAACCACTCAAATTTGATGAAACCAAAGGCGATGTGGTATCGCAATTTGTGGAGCAGGGTGGTGGCGAGGAGAGTCATTTTGTGTCCACATTGGCGATTATGTTGCGATCGCTCGGTATTCCTACCCGCTATGTGGTTGGCTTTGCTTCAGGGAAATTCAACCCATTTACAGGGCTATATGAGGTGCAAAATACAGATACACAATCTGTGGTTGAAGTATTTTTTCCTGTTTATGGGTGGTTTGCCTTTGATCCCGTCCCTAGTCGTCCCCTATTCCCTCCCTCAATTGAAAACAATCGCACCTTCGGCGTAATTCAAACCTTTTGGAGTTGGATCGCCAAACTTTTACCTACTCCTGTCAATAATTTCTTCGGCAATTTATTTGACAGTATTGGCAAGTTTATCGGTGGGGTGATTAGCTGGTTGATCGAAATGGGTTGGATTGGAATTGCCTTTGGGCTAGCGATTGCCTTTGGCTTTGGCATTGGATGCTGGGCTTTATGGCAGTTGATTATCTGGTGGTGGCGTGTGCAGCAGTTAGGCAAGATGCCCATACCTCAACGCACCTATCAACAAATGTTGCAATGGCTCGCTGAGCAAGGTAAACCCAAATCACCCCAGCAAACGCCACAAGAATATGTGGTAAGCCTGCGTGATCGTGTATCAGATCAACAGGCTTCAGCGATCGCTCAAATCACTCAGATTTATCAAGACTGGCGTTATGGTGATCGGCATAGCGATCAGCGTCGTGATTACAGTTTAGACACAGAGCTACAAATGTTACTGAAACAACTTAAATCCAAGGTTTAAGATTGTAACTATTCTTATACAGTTCTTATCAAGGTCTCGACAAAGTTGACTAGAGATAAACATTTTTTAAAAAGCTTAATTGGTAAGCTTTTTAAAAAAATCTTTCTCATTTATTGCAGGGCAAGGTGCTGTAAAGTTACGTGAAGATTTGTGATTTTATTACAAAGTCTTAGCGCATCCACTGCTTTTGGTAGACTAGATGGCGAATATATTAAATTTCCTATTTTAATCATGAGTGTAGTTATTCAAGTTTTAGAAAGAGCTGACGAAGAACTTCGTTATCCCACCATTGCCGAGCTACAGAGCGTAAAGAACTTTCTCGCTACTGGCGCTCAAAGAGTGCGGATTGCCACAGTCTTGGCAGAAAGCGAAGATAAAATCGTCAAGAAAGCAACAACAGAACTATTTAGAATTCACCCTGACTACATCTCTCCTGGAGGTAATGCCTATGGACAGAAGCAGCGCAACCAGTGCCTGAGAGACTTCACTTGGTACATACGCCTCGTTACCTACGGGGTCTTAGCAGGTGACAAAGAGCCAATTGAGCAAATTGGGATCATTGGCGCTCGTGAAATGTATAACTCCCTCGGAGTGCCTTTAGCTGGTATGGCTGATGCCATTCGCGCTCTCAAAAATGCATCTCTCGCATTGCTGAGCAAAGAAGATGCTGACACTGCCGAGCCTTATTTCGACTACATCGTTCAGGCTTTATCCTAGAAATAAGAAAGGGGTGCAATGCACCCCTTTCTTATTTGAGAGCGAGTGATCGTTACAAAAATTGCAACAGTCAATATTCCTAAGATTTGAGTGGCTATACTGATGCAAAATTTATTGTTGATCAGAAAGCTATGCAGTCATTGAAGTTGCCTTTCGCGATGCCGCGATCGCTTTCCAGAATTTTCGCAGTTAGCACACATCTTTTCAAAGATGCTCGCGATTATCAGATTCTGTTTCTATCTGTATTTTTGATTTTAGGTGTAAGTACTCGTGATTGGTCATTGAAACCAATGGCGATCGCGCTGACCTTTATGACTTGTTGGCTTACGCAAATAGCTATGGTCAGTCTATTCCCACCAGTGGCTTCAAAACAGGAGCGCTGGTTATCACTCAAGAGTGCCACGATTACGGCTTTGGGATTAAGTTTATTATTACGCTCCGATAGTTATGGTGCGATCGCCTGTGCATCATTTTTAGCGATCACCAGCAAATTTATTTTTCGTACCAATGGCAAACATTGGTTTAATCCTGCAAATTTTGGGATTGTGGTTGTTTTGTTGCTGGATAGTTTTGTTTGGGACAATCACGCATGGGTTTCTAACGGGCAATGGGGCGAAGATAGTTTATACGCTTTGATATTTCTCGGTTTAGGTGGCATCGTTCTCAAAAAAGTTGGGCGTTGGGATACGAGCGTCATGTTTTTTGTTACCTATGCCCTATTAGAAGGATTACGCAATCTCTGGCTGGGTTGGACTTGGGATGTATTAGTCCATCGTTTGACTAGTGGCTCTTTGTTGCTGTTTGCATTGTTTATGATTACTGATCCACGTTCCATCCCCAATGCCAAGATCGCCAGACTAATTTGGGCTATAGCGATCGCAGTTTTAGCCTTTATCTTCCGCAATGTGTTTTTTAATAATGACGCGATGTTTTATGCGTTATTTCTAATCTCGCCTCTTACAGTTTTAGGCGATCGCCTATGGAATGCCCCGAGATTCCAATGGTTGCCAAGACGATTGAGCATTCAGATCTAGAGAATCGTTAAAAGCTTTACTAAGTAAAGCTTTTAACGATTCTCCAACCTTTATTATTTGAAATATTATGAAACGCTTTTTGAATTGGATGCAAGTACTCATCAGTACTACCCTTGCCTGTGTAGTTGTCTTTGCCTATTCCCCTGCAGTATTTGCCTTTTGTGGATTTTATGTATCCCAAGCTGATGCTAGTCTGTTTAATAAGGCTTCGCAGGTGGTGATTGCTCGTGATGGGAAGCGCACGGTTTTGACGATGGCGAATGACTATCAAGGCGATGTTAAAGACTTTGCACTCGTTGTGCCAGTACCAGTATTGTTAAAAGAAAAGCAAGTTCGCATTGGAGAACAGAAAATCATCGATCGCCTTGATTCTTTTAGTGCTCCTCGCCTAGTCGAATATTATGATTCTGATCCCTGTGCAAGATATGAAGCCTATGACCGCATGAGCGTGATACGCGGAACAAGTGCGGCGGCTCCGATGGAAGCAAAGGCAAGTCGTGATAATTATCAAGTTACGATTGAAGCGAAGTTTTCTGTTGGTGAATATGACATTCTCATTCTCAGTGCCAAGGAATCCGACGGGTTAGAAGCTTGGTTAGTTGATAATGATTACAAAATCCCCAAAGGGGCAAAGGAATTACTTCAGCCCTATATTCGCCAAAACATGAAGTTCTTTGTGGCAAAGGTGAATATTGCCGAATTGAACAAAACAGGTTCGCAGGTTCTCCGTCCCTTAATGATGGCATACGAATCAAACAAGTTCATGCTACCGATTCGTCTAGGAATGTTGAATGCTAATGGTGATCAAGATTTGTTAGTTTATATTCTCTCGCCTAAGGGACAAGCTGAGGTCGCCAACTATCGCACGATTAAAGTCCCATCGGGCGACGATATTCCTGTATATGTAAAGAATGAATTTGGCGAATTCTATAAGTCCATGTTCAAGAATTCCTATAACAAAGAAGGTCGCAAAGTCGCTTTCTTGGAATATGCTTGGGATATGTCAAGCTGTGATCCTTGCTCGGCTGATCCGCTGTCACAGGAAGAACTTCGCAAAGCGGGTGTATTCTGGCTCGATTCCCCCAGTTCAAATCAGCCATCAAGTCGGCGAATTCGCCCAATATTTCCTCCTAATGGTGGTCGCGTTTTCATTACGCGCTTACATATTCGCTATAACCGTGATAAATTCCCTGAAGACCTAGCTTTTAAGGAAACTTCCAATCAAGAATCTTTCCAAGGTCGTTATGTGTTGCGCCATCCATTTAAGGGTGAGACAAACTGTGATGCTGGTCGCGAATATCAAAAATCATTGCGTCCACGCTTTGAAAAAGAAGCCCAAACCCTCGCAAATCTCACGGGTTGGAATATTGCCGATATTCGTCGTAAGATGAATCTTTCTGGTTTGCCTAAGCCAGTAGAGGTTCCTTTCTGGGAAAATATCTGGAAATAACTGCTGAGTCATGCAATGTAATTGTGTTGCGGGCGCAAAGCGCCCGCAACACAATTACTAAAAAAATTACTTTGCAGCACTAACCCTTTTTCTATGGAGAATCATGCGATGAATGATGTAATTACTGAGCAAGAGCTACTCGATAGCCTCAAGGCATATACTAAGAGCTTTGGTGTGCCAACTTTTCCTGAAGAGGTAATGGCGATCGCTAGTTCAATTGTCACGTTTAAGCAAAAGCAACTCGGTATTCCTGAGTTATCTCCAACTCAAGTTACATCTCTAGTTCAGCAAGTAGCTAGTCAATTTGATATTAAGGCGATCGCTAATTCGATTACAGATAATGCGACGCTAACCTTGGTACAGGGAGTCAGGCAATGGCAACAAACTCTAGAACATCAGGTACTGCAAACTCTCACGGCTTATGCTCAGAAATTTCAACCTGAGCAGATGCCTGATGTGGTTAATACAATTTTAGCGATTATTCCTTTAGTTGAGAACGCACAACTACATCAATTGGAAATCACATCGCTAATTCAAAGAGTCTCATCACAATTTAAGTGGGAAGATGCGTTAGCGCAGGTCGTTGGCAATGATACTATGGCGATCGCTGATCAGTTAGCCAAATTATTACAATTTGGTGATATCGAGGAATTGGTAAAGCAAACTCTCATCGGTGAGCATCAATTGCTGAACCAACCCCTTGATCAAATTACTGAATCTCTAGTTAATAGCAAACTAGCTGAAATTATAGGTAATAATGCAATTCACATTGATCTGGATATGCAGCAGCTCATGGTGAAGCAGGTAACTTTTAAGTTGAATGTGATGGCATCTTCGCCTGCGGCTACTAAGAGTGAGCAGGAAATCGCTCAACAGATAGATGATGAAACCACAAGGTTTCGAGCCAGTCGTCAAGAAACTCTCAATTTTAATAATCTTTTCAATCAATCTCAATAGGACTAAGAGCAAACACGCATTACCTATCAGTCAATTTCGACAACGCATCTCTAAAGTTATCATCTTCTAATTCTGTGATTTCATACTGAGGTTCAGAAGGGAAGAAATTACCGAGTGCTTTTTGCAATGCGGGGTCTATGGTCATCACTGGCATAAATTGTTCACCGATCGCTACTCTCAGATGAGGAGGGTAATGCGTTTGTTGAGTTGGATGAGCAGTTGGTCTAGTTTGATGCCTTCGATAACTTTGTCTTTGAGCAATTCTGGATCGGGTTTGAGTTCGATAAAGGTGAACCTGCGGCGGAGGGCGATGTCTAGGGAGGGCATCTCACTTTAGCGCCGAGTAATTATACTTAGTATTGAAAAATCCTAAAATCGTTGTTTTGGGTGTTTAAATATATGACTAATTAATGAGATTTGCAGTATTTTCGTTGCTGCCTAAGCCTGAAACGTTGAATTTTAGTTATAAATATTTATACTTAGCGACTAATTGAGATACTCCCCTTTGAAGGCTTTGCAAAATAATGCTTTCAATGGAACGCGCTGTAGTCTTTAAGGATTAACCCGCAAATTGTGTAGTATAGCAATACTGCACTCTATTGCCGAATCCTTGAATCAATCATACTTCCAGTCCGAACATTTGCTCTTTGAACCAGCTACACCCGATCGCAATGCAATTAATCTTGTTTTTGCTTTTCCTAGTACCTACAGTGTGGGAATTACAAGCTTAGGCTATCAAGGGGTTTGGGCAAATTTAGCCACGCGATCGCAGGTTAATGTGAGGCGTTGGTTTACGGATGCCCATGAGGACTTACCGCGACAGATGGAGATTTTGGGCTTCTCCTTTTCATGGGAATTGGATTATGTCAATATTCTTGCAGCCTTACAGAAGTTTGACATTCCCATTGATACTAGCGATCGCACCGACAAGCATCCACTAGTATTTGGTGGAGGACCAGTGCTAACTGCCAATCCTGAACCATTCGCTGCTTGGTTTGATGTTATTTTGCTGGGTGATGGTGAAGACTTAATTGGCAACTTCCTGAATGCTTATCAAGAAGTCCGTCATGCTAGTCGAGAAGTAAAACTGCGTCATTTAGTGAAACTAGAAGGCGTTTATGTACCGCAACTCTATGAAGTATCCTATGAATCCGAGGATGGGGCGATCACTTCAATTCAACCCATAGATTCTGATATTCCCGCTATCATCCATAAGCAAACCTATAAAGGAAATACTCTTTCAGCTTCTACGGTCGTTACTGAAAAAGCAGTTTGGGAGAGTATTTTCATGGTGGAAGTGGTGCGGAGTTGTCCAGAAATGTGTCGCTTCTGTTTGGCTAGTTATCTCACGCTACCTTTTCGGACTGCAAATTTGGAAACCAGCTTAATTCCTGCGATCGCTAAGGGCTTAACTGTCACCAAGCGCTTAGGTCTGCTTGGGGCATCGATTACTCAACATCCTGAGTTTGAAACTTTATTGGATTATCTTGCTCATCCGCAATTTGATGATGTGCGGCTCAGTCTTGCCTCGGTTCGTACTAATACCCTCACAGAAAAATTAGCACGAATTCTCTCTAGCCGTGATAGCCGCTCCGCGACAATTGCGATCGAGAGTGGTTCTGAACGCTTGCGGGAAATCATCAATAAGAAGTTACATAACGATGAAATCAAACAAGCTGCAATTAATGCTCAGGCTGGAGGATTGAAGTCGCTGAAGCTTTACGGTATGGCAGGTATGCCGATGGAAAATGATGGTGATATTGAGCAGACGATTGAGATGTTGCTCTCTCTGCGTAAAATTGCTCCAAAGCTCAAAATCACCTTTGGCTGTAGTACTTTTGTGCCCAAGTCCCATACGCCTTGGCAATGGCAGGGGGTCAGCACTACTGCCGAGAAGAAGATGCAGCATTTCCGCAAGAAGCTTGTACCGAAAGGGGTTGAATTTCGTCCTGAAAGTTATAAAGATTCCATTATGCAAGCGATGATTTCAAGAGGCGATCGCCGTCTGACTAAGTTATTACGTTTGGCTTGCAGCTATAGTAATGGGGATGTCCCGAGTGATGGTTCTTATAAACGCGCTTTTAAGGAACTCCGTGGGCAGTTGCCACCGTTATCTTGGTATGTTCATGAGAATTGGGATATTCATCAGGTTCTGCCTTGGCAACATTTACGGAGTGCTTTGCCATTAGAGACTTTGATTAAACATCGTGAAATATCTTTTAAGGCTCTTGTGGATAAAAATTGTCCCACCAAGGTTATCTAGCTGCGACTTCGCTCAGCCAAAGTTAGCTGAGCAAAGTCGCAGGTACTTTAATTAATCGCAAGGTCTCTAAGGAATGTAAGGAATGTATGTAAAAGCCATTGGATCGCATTACGTTCAATCCGCAGATTATGGGCGGTAGGGATTGTATTCGGGGAATGCGAATTACGGTTTCTTTGGTATTGGTAGTCCTAAACAAGTGGTAGTCGTGCAAATCATTTACGATTGAAAACCTCTAAGGTTTGGCGGCAGAACTCACGCAGATTTTCAGCTCCATCATCCTTCGGCAAAGTATCCCCAAAAAATTTCCAATTCTCCACCGTTGAGAATCGCCAACGTTCGCCCTTGTAATCATGCCCACTTGCCTCAATACCGATCGCTCGCAGATCTCCTTCCACAGGGTCTTCATATAGGCGGATTTGAAAGAGAATGCTCCTTACTCTGAGCCGCCAACTTACCCCAGGGAAATGAAACCCCAAATCAATCGAATCAGGATCAAGCAATCTGCGAGTATCTGAATTGTTAATCCAAGGTTTGAGATCAGAACGAGCCGCAGGATAAATGGTTTTAAACAAATTAACAACCGTAGCGATTTTAGTTGCGATGTCAACATTTCTAGCTTGTTCGGCAGCATTCATGGGCAGACTCCTCACATACCTACAAAACAAAGCCTTATCAGCCTTTGGTAGCTGATTCTAGCATTTGCATACCATAAATCGACTCATCCCGCGATCGCTGTAGCGATTGTTATCATTCCCCATATTTGAAAGCATGTTTGAGTGTATGGTTTCGCTACACATTCAAATGTTTATACTTGTAGCGTTTTTCAAGCAAGCTGGGTAGTGCTGCAAAGTAATTTTTTTAGTAATTGAGTTGCAGGCACGAAGCGCCTACAACTCAATTACATTGCATGACTACCTTAATTCGTAGCTATTTCCCTAGCGTTTAACCATTAATAAATCAGGAGTATCAGCAAACCTAGTTAATATATGGGGATCTAAGCTAAGACGGTCAAGTAACTTCGCAAATTCCTTACAACATTCCATCGAACTTTGCAAAATTTGCTCTTGGGCAAACTTGATAATAATCCAGCCAGAATCCACTAAAAACCTCTCAGCTAGATCATCGCGCATGATAATAGCCGCATTATCTGAGGGGATGCTAATTTCGATCGCAATGTGTAAATTTAGCGTATGGTCAACATATACCAATGCAGGCGACCAGTCATAATTAATACTGGGAATAAATAACTTTACGCATTGATAGAGGGTTCCCGTTACATATTGCTGAAGGGTAATCCCAAAATAGTAAACAACGCCCTCAATCGCTTGCTCATCTGTTGGTTGATTTTTGCCAAAGGGATTAGCACAGTCCCTAATAGCGATCGCTTCCCCACTTGTCAATACTTTCGCAAAAAAGTCATGATATTGTTGATGGCGAAACTCCATTATTCGCTCTGGAGCATGGGCGAGCGCTAACTCTCGCTGATACTTAATTTCTTGATGGGAATAAGCTTCAAACTTAGCTAAGTAATGTTGAAGGGTATCCTGATGTTTTTTATAGCGCTTTTTATAAGTCTGAAACTGATACCGAACCCGCAGGAAAATCACCACTATCCCCACAATCAGCAAGACCAGCCCAAATATCTTGTTCACCTGAGTCAAGATCGCCACTACTACCACTAAGCCAATAGTCAAACCCAACGCCTCTTGAATATGAATGGGTTTCGGTTGACGAAAAGAAGGCACACTAGGAATATCAATATTAAACTCAGGAGCTGGAGGCTTAGACTGAGCAATGCGCTGCACTTCTGGTGGAATTAGGATAATGGGAAACTGGCGCATCATCAATGGGGACTGAATGGTCGATTAGATGTGATTTTTACAGTGCTTTAAAGATTTGGCAAGTTTCTAAACAAAAGGGGGATGTAGCCCCCCTTTTGTTGATCAGCGTTTAAACGTTGTATAGCCCAGGAATGGAACGATACAACTGGATGTATTTTTCGGCTGAAGTTTCCCAACTGAAGTTACAACTCATGCCGCGTTTTTGTAGCAAGCGCCAAGCATCGCTATAACGATAGCTTTCCCATGCACGTACCATACAGGTATACATATCAAGTGGCTCATACCGATCAAAACTAAAACCAGTACCAGTCTGATTGACTGGATCATGGAAGGAAACAGTGTCCACTAGCCCACCTGTACGCCGCACAATTGGCACAGAACCGTAACGTAAAGCAATCAGTTGACTAATGCCACAGGGTTCAAAGCGACTCGGCATCAAGAAAGCGTCCGACCCTGCGTATACTCGATGAGATAGCGCAGAATTAAATAAAATTTGCGCCGACATACGTCCAGGGTAATGAGCAGCTATTTGCCAGAGTTGTGATTCGTAATAACGCTCACCTGTACCTAAAACCACAAATTGGGCATCGGTATAAGCCATGTAACGCTCTAGGATTTGCAGTAATAGGTCAATACCTTTCTGCTCCACTAAGCGACCAACCATGCCAATTAAGAAAGTACTAGGATTAACGGCTAGTCCTAATTCTTTTTGCAAGGCGATTTTATTGGTGATGCGGTCTTCAATGGTATCTACAGAATAGTTTTGAACTATGGAAGGATCGGTCGCGGGATTTTCGACCTCCGTATCCACGCCATTCAAAATACCCCAAGGTCTGAGAAAAGAAAGTATTCCTTCTAATCCTTCGCCATAGCCTGACGTACAAATTTGCTGGGCATAGGTCGGGGAAACAGTATTAACGCGATCAGCATATTTAATTCCTGCTGCCATAGTGTTATGAGCATCCATGTACCAAGGAGTCCATGTAATCCGATCTAGATACCAACGCCAAGGACCTTGATAAGCCAAGTTATGAATTGTGAATACAGTGCCAATGTCTGAGATTTGGTGCATCCATACGGGGATCATACCTGTGTGCCAATCATGGCAGTGAATGAGGTTAGGTTTCCAATAGTTCCAAGCAAATTCAGCAACGGCATTAGCAAACATGGTGAATCGCCAATCTTCATCTTCACCACCATAAATGCGGGCAGGAATAAAGGAGCCATGCCCCAATAAGTACAGGGGGACATCTGTCCCAGGCAAAACTGTCTGAAAAACATCAAATTCCTGAAACATGGCATAGCCTTTCCAGATCCATTCAGGATTCGACTTGAGCTTGTCTGGAACTACGCCGTAGTAAGGCATGATAATTCGCACATCATGCCCCATCTTTCTGAGAATGGGGGGTAGTGCGCCCACTACGTCTGCCATGCCACCAACTTTTGCAAGAGGAGCAACTTCAGCCGCCGCAAATAAAATTTTCATTCGTTGATCATTACTCGTATTTCAGGCTATCTAAATTATTTTCAGGCATAGCGCGATCGCTACAGCAGTAATTTTTTGATAAGTGCCTAATAAAAAAGGGAACCCGTTTTGAGGTTTTACTTTTTTATTAGGCATAGCGCGATCGCTATCAGTAATTTTTACAAGTGTCTCTTGATGCGGGAAGAAACACCGCCTTGCAATTTTTTGAGGAGGCATAGCTTGATCGATAAAGTAGTGATTTTGATATAGCGTTTTTTAAGCAATCGAGGCAGATAGGTTTGTTTCCCCGCCAAAGGCGGGGAGACAAGCCTGTACTTCACCAGATTGGTAAACGTTATAAGTGGCTTAATAAAAAATAAAACCTGCTTTGCAGGTTTTATTTTTTACTCTTCAGCGATCACTTCTTCTTCTTGATTTTCGTTGTCATTGTCATGGGGCAGCTCTAAACAATAACCCGCACCATAAACAGTTTTGATATATTTCGGATGACGGGGGTCAGGTTCAAGTTTGGTACGTAAATGGCGAATATGCACGCGGATCGTCTCAATGTCATCATCAGGCTCATAGCCCCACACCTCTTTGAGAATTTCACTTGGTGATACCGTCTGACCATGACGTTGCAACAGGCAATGCAATAGCTCAAATTCTAGATGTGTCAGCTTCACAGTTTTGTTAAACCAGATCGCCTCAAAACGTTCAGGTACAAGGGTTAAAGAGCCAAAAATTAAGATCTCACCATGTTTTGCTGTATCAATAATTCGGTTAGTACGCCGCAACAAAGCACGTACTCTTGCAAGCATTTCTTCAAGCTCAAATGGTTTGGTTAGATAGTCATCAGCCCCCGCATTAAAACCTTCTACCTTATCCTGAGTCTGCCCCATAGCCGTGAGCATCATCACAGGAATTTCTCTGGTGCGTTCATCGCGACGTAGTCTTTGGCAAACTGTAAAACCATCAACCCTTGGTAACATCAAGTCAAGGATGATCATGTCTGGCATCAACTGAATGGCAAGTGCTTGCCCTTTAATGCCATCACTCGCTTGAGTGACTTGATATCCAGCATTTTCGAGGTTGAGCGTGACCATTTCAGAGATTATGGGATCATCATCGATCAAGAGCAGCCTAGGCATCATTAGTCAAAGTTCCATCTATATGATTGGATTAATACAATTTGTTACATAATATATCCTATAGCAATTTTCAGTAAAGCTAGCCCATAAACATCAGATATTACTAGTAAAACTTAGGGGAATTACTGCTTTCTTGAACTTATGTCGATCACTGAAAAAATTTCTGGCTAAAGGAATAGTAGGTACAGATTATCAGCTATTTATAGGCATCGATACCATAATCATTAACAAAACATCCCGAGTTTATCTTTAACTCTTACAACATTACTCTTACAATATATGAAGATATGTAAAAATTGATATAAAACTGGTTTATTCGCATGAGTCTTCCAACTACTTCTGTCACCGAACTTTTTGCACCAGTCAAGGATGACTTGCGTACTCTCACGGATAACCTGAAGCAGTTGGTAGGCGCAAGACATCCTATTCTCTACGCTGCTGCGGAACACCTATTTGAAGCTAAGGGCAAGAGTATGCGCCCTGCCTTAGTCTTATTGGCTTCACGGGCGACAATGAGTGATCGTGATATTACCGCACGCCATCGCCGCCTCGCTGAAATCACTGAAATGATCCATACAGCAAGTTTGGTACATGACGATGTGATCGACTCCGCCGAAATAAGACGCGGGATGCCAACAGTAAACAATAGCTTTGGCAATCGCATTGCTGTACTTGCAGGAGATTTTCTCTTCGCCCAAGCATCTTGGTATTTAGCAAATTTAGATCATCTCGAAGTCGTTAAGCTATTGTCTAAAGTGATTACTGATTTTGCCGAAGGTGAAATTCGTCAGAGTCTGACATCTTTTGATAGTAGCTTGACCTTTGAGGACTATTTAGAAAAGAGTTTTTATAAGACTGCTTCGCTAATGGCAGGTAGTGTCAAGGCGGCAGGGGTATTAAGTGGTGTTAGTCAAGTACAGGCTGAGCAATTATTTAACTTTGGTAAGCATTTTGGCATCGCATTCCAAGTGGTCGATGACATCCTTGATTTCACCAGTTCCACAGAGACTTTGGGTAAACCCGCAGGCTCCGATCTCAAGCAAGGTAATTTGACCGCACCAGTCCTATTTGCCCTAGAGGAGCATCCGCAATTGCGTGGTTTAATCGAGCGTGAGTTTAGTGAAGTGGGTGATCTTGATAAAGCTTTAGAGCTTGTCTACAGCAGTGAAGGCATTTCGCGATCGCGGGAATTAGCTAAGAGCCATGTTAAGTCTGCTTTAACTGCAATCGAGTGGCTGCCATCTTCTGCGCCCAAACAGTCCCTCATTGGCTTAACTAACTACGTTTTAGATCGGTTGTATTAAAAATATCGCAAATAGCTCTTGGGCTGACGATATCGTTAAAAAATGCTTGATGTATGAAGATTTGGGTAAAGAATATTGGGTAATTGATGTTAAAAATGTAGAGATTTTAGCCCTTGCAATTATCGACTTAGAAGCGGTTAAAGGTAGTTATCGCACCAAAAATAAAGCTAGTTTCCATAAAAAAGAGGGTTCGCAATGCGAACCCTCTTTTTTATGGAAACTTAGGTTGCAGATCCTAAACCAACGTAGGAACCATAAAAGAATAGACCTACAACAACTAGTACACCAGTACCAGCAACAGTAGCTACTAACCAAAGTGGAATGCGTCCATCTTTAAACATGAATTGAGACCTCCAGAGAAAATAATTTTATGAAAAGAATTAAAAAATTGCATAGATGCGGCGCATCTGTCTAAGCAAAAGCTTTCTTCATCTACAAAAATTTAGGTACTTAGTTGAAGAAGTAGCTGGAAAATAGCAAAACAGTTACGAAAATGAGTAATAGTCCCAAGAAGAGAGAAGTACGATTCAACTCTACAGGTTGGCTATTTGGATTTTTAGGAGCCATAAGTAAATAGTTTTCTTGTATTTTGTTTCTAGATCACGTCTGGAATGAATAATAACTAGCGGCTAATGAATTGCATTGCTGCGATCGCGCCAATAAAAAACACGGTAGGAACGCCCAAACCGTGAACTGCTAGCCAACGGAAGGTGAATACAGGATATTGAACGGGTTGGTTAGGATTATTGCTTGCCATAGTAAGTGAGTAAAGTTTTGCAGTGGTTTAACGCGATAAACAGAATGAACTGAGTTTTACAATATCTAGCAGAGAAATTATTCAGAGTTATTTCCCAGTTGCGGAAATCTCAGCGTCAACATTGTAACGCTCGTTCACAATTGGAGCAGTTTGACGTTCTTGAGAGTAGTACTCGTTAGGGCGGGGTGTGCCAAATACGTCATATGCCAGACCTGTGCTTACAAACAACCAGCCTGCTAAAAACAGTGCAGGAATGGTAAGGCTATGGATTAGCCAATAACGAACGCTGGTAATAATGTCGGAAAATGGGCGCTCTCCAGTAGTACCTGCCATAACAGTCCTCTAAATGTGTAATGTCTAAAATCTTTATTTTAAATAATAATTTACTATTGTACCAAGTTGCGATCACAGAGCTAAAACAATACCCCGTTCACAGGATGAAATCACAAATACTTCAGTATTAGTCGTTAAACTGCGAGAAAACCTCTAGCCATTTCCAAAAAAATTATTGTTTCTCTAGCTATATACCAGCCAAAGATATTTTTCATAATACGCTCAAAATTGGATTAGAGAAAGAAGGATGAAAAATTACTCATGATCCCATGTATTTAGACTTTGGTGGAGTTGAAATATATATTGATATATATTGATTTAGGGGCAGAAAAATTAATTACCGCAGAAAGAAAAGGAGAAAAAAAATTGCAGTTGAAGTTAAGAGATTTATTAGTGGCTCAGCAATTTCTGAATTTCACAAACCACTAGGGCAATTTATTAACTATCGCACAGCCCTGAGTCAAAAAGAGCCAGATCGCATAATGTATTTAGCTTTTTCCAACACTATTTATGAAACATTTTTTATACTGGAATTAATCCAAATAATTATTAAAACCCAAAACATAAAATTGATTATTTACAACCCAAACAGAGAGGAGATATCTCAATGGATAAATTAAACCTATACCGAGAAATTGTGAAACGATTAATCAAAGAATATGCCCATGATGACTATAGAAGAAATGGTGTCGATCGCGAACTAGTTTTTGATGTAGAGCATGATCATTACCAAATTATTAATGTTAGCTGGGAGAACGATCATCGTATTTATGGTTGCATCCTGCACTTCGATATTAAACAAGGTAAAATCTGGTTGCAATACAACGGTACGGAAATCGATTTTGCTGAAGAATTAGTGAATCAAGGTGTACTAAAGCAAGATATTGTCATCGGTTTTTATTCTACTTTCATGCGTAAATTTACGGAGTATGCCGTAAGTTGATCATGAAAATTCGCAAGATTGATAAGAATGAACGTATTGAAATACTCAAGGGAGATTTGTATGCCTATTCGCGATGGACTAATCAGGATTTACCGAGATCGCACCTAAACGCAATCAATCCTGATGATGTATTGGCAGCCGAAATCGATGGCAAAATTGTGGCGGCGCTGCAATGTTTCCATTTTCAGCAGTCAGTTCGAGGTGCGATTAAGTCAATGGGGGGCATCGGTGGCGTTTGGACATACCCTGAATATCGCAATCGTGGCTGTGTGAAAGCATTAATGAAAAGTGTCTTTTTAGAAATGCGAATGCAAGGTATTTGTGTGAGTATGCTTACGCCCTTTAAAGAGAGTTTTTATGAATCGCTGGGCTATGCAATCGCCAACTCCACTAATGAAATCACGATTCCGATTGCGTCCTTGAGCAATTACTTAAAACTGCCAAATCAAAATAATTGGTCATGCGATCGCTTTCCCGCTACTGAAGTCAGAGATATTTTGTCTAATTTTCTCTACGAAAATCTGCGCTCGCACACAATAAAGCCCCATAGTCACGGCTTAGCAATTACCAATTTCACCTATGACCAATGGTGGCATTTGCATCGCCAAAAGCTCTGTGTGGTATTAAAGCGCGAGCATCAACCTGTCGCCCTAGCGATTTATGGAATTGATAGCAGTGGCAATTTATCCATGAGCGATCGCCAGATCGAAATTTCATCGATATTTTGGACAGATTTAACATCACGTGATCGCCTATTCGCATTTTTTGCTAGCCATCGCGATCAAATCCATAGCCTGAAAATGCCAGTCCCGCTAAATGCAAATGTACATTCATGGCTCAACAATGCAGGGAAGTTACAATCATCAATAACAGAGCCTTGGATGATCAGGATTGTAGATATTGTTGAGGCTTTGAACGGTTTGCCGATCACCTGTGAGCCATTTACCTTTGCCATTAGCGATCCTCAATGCAGTTGGAATGAGAGTATTTTTCGAGTAGATAGCGAACGCGGTAGCCTCGCAGTCAAACGCTATAACAGTGATGTGCAAAACATAGCGATCGACTTTAGGGCAACGATCACAGGTATATCTGCTTTGATTTATGGCACTTATACTATCTCTGAACTCGTTCATAAACAATGGATTACCAAGCTAAATCCAGTTACTTTCAAATTATTAGAAAACGCCTTTACCCCATGCGTGATTTATAATCCATTTAAGTTCTGATCTCTGTTGCAGCAAAAAGGGCTGTGGTCTGACTGCTGCAAAACTTGATAAAAGCATGAAAGAAAAACTCACTCGTAGTCAAGAACGAGTGCTCCATCTCCTCCAACATCACGATCACGCGGTATCCGCGCAAGATATTCATTCGGAATTACGCAATAGTGAAAAAAGCGTGGGATTAGCGACGGTTTATCGATCGCTAGAAACGCTCAAATTGCAAGGCTTAATTAAGGCTCTCACCTTACCCAATGGCGAAACGGTTTACAGTGTCAACCGTGCTGATCGCCATCATCTTAATTGTCTGAACTGTGGTAAGTCCTTACCGATTGATAGCTGCCCCATACTCGATTTAGGCAATCAACTCGCCAAAAAACATAGCTTTCAGATTTATTATCACACTCTTGAATTTTTTGGTATGTGTAGTCAATGTCAGGAGAATAGTGATTAGCTATTAGCTTTATCAATTGTGATATAAATCAAAACTGTAAAATGTCAATGCATTTCATCCTACTACTCAATATTCCCCAAAGCTAATAGCCAATAGCTAAAAAAACATGCCCACTGCACTTGTCCCACTATTTGAAGGCTTTGAAGAAATCGAGGCGATTACGATTATTGATGTATTGCGTCGTGGCAATATTGAAGTAGTTACGGCTAGCCTCGCTGAGCAGACAGTGATGGGCGCTCACGCGATCGCTATTACCGCCGATCAGCTTCTCGATGTAGTTGATACTAGCCAATTTGATGCGATCATCCTTGCTGGTGGTGCAGGCACTTTCCGCTTGCGTAAAGACCATCGCATCGCATCAATAATCAGAGCACAAGCAGCAGCAAATAAACTCGTTGCGGCAATTTGTGCGGCTCCCACTGTCCTCTCTAATGCGGGGTTACTACGAGGTAAACAAGCTACATCCTTCCCCGCAGTTAAAGATCAACTAGAAGTGGGCAAATATCTAGAATTACCTGTGGTAGTTGATGGTAATCTGGTCACCAGTCGTGGCGCAGGAACAGCGATGGCATTTGCCCTCAAATTAGTAGCGATCTTGCAAGGGGAAGCGATCGCCAATAAATTAGCTAAAGACATGATTGTCTAAAAAAGAAAGGGACGCGATGCGTCCCTTTCTTTTAGGTAAAGGCTAACAGACCAAAGTAGAGAAATACACCCAATAACTGATGAAAACATAAGCAAGAAGACCAAAACCCCCTGCGAAAAGCATGATTTGATTAAACTGGGCTTGTTGCTCTTCGGTCAGCGAATCAAGGTTAATAGTAGTTGAATCAGAACTTTGAGCGATCAGTTGATCATTGTTTTGATTGTTATTTTGAACA
>JADBWH010000073.1 GCA_020404105.1 Pseudanabaena sp. M53BS1SP1A06MG
AGGGAGAGGGGAACAAGAAATTAGTCTAGCTCCCCCTCTCCCTTGATGGGAGAGGGGGCAGGGGGGTGAGGGTGATATTTGTTCCACGTAACATCAGTAATTAAGTTGAGCTACTTAGCATATTCGTCAGTGTAAAACATCGAATCAGGAGGGTTATGTTTCATCTTTGCCTCGATTGATTAGCTCTAGGGTTTGTCATTTGAGATAGCCTATTCCCCTTGTCCATCGCATCTGACTTACTGTTTCATATCCCCGATTCACCTATTGAGCGATAAAAATGATTGCTGATTGATTTCCATTCATGACATTTACTACTGATGTTACGTAGAACAAATATCACCCCTAGGCACTCTCCCTTAATGGGAGAGAGTGAAGGTCTTAGAAACTTCCATGTAACATCAGTTACTGCTCATTATTCGAGTTGATAAGCTTCAAAATGTTCATTTTGTCAAAATTCTGTGCCAAAGTTACTAGGCGATTAACAAACCACTGGTATTGAGTGTCTAGTAGAGAAATTCGCTGGGCTTCTTGCTCGATCACTTTAAAGTCTTCACAATCTAAAGCATTAAGAATGATCGTGAGTTCTGTATTTGGAGGAATAGCTTCTTGATAGATACGTCTTTCTGCATTATACGAATCAGGAAAATTTAGAGAATGCGAAGACTCGGCGTAAATCCAAGATAGATTCAGATGCTGAGCTAATTTGTTGAGTAAAGTTTTTGATTCAATGGGCTTCACTAAAAAGTCACTACAGACTGCTTCTAAGCTTTTTGCTTGGTTTTCAGGCAAGACACCAGCAGAAATCCCTAGAATAGGGATATGCAGAAATTGTGGCATCTCTCTAAGTTTCTGAGCCATTTTAAATCCATCCAGCACAGGCATAACTAAATCGGTAATAATGGCATCAATGGAATTAGAAGTTGCCATGGTAATTCCATGATCTCCGTTGACCGCTTCGAGCACATTAAAGCCCCATGACTCTAGCAACTTAGCGATGACACTACGGTTTACCCATTTGTCATCTACAACTAAAATCGTTTGCTTTTGTCCCACATAGCCAATCACACGATTATTTGTCAAATTAGATGTTTCTTGGGTAAAGATCGTAGCACTAGTTTCAGGTAATTCTAAATCAAACCAGAAACGACTACCCTTCTCCAGTTCACTTTCAACACAAAGTTCACCTCCCATCATTGCCACTAATTTCTGAGAGATAGCTAGTCCTAAACCAGTGCCTTCGAGACGATTGCAGCGATCGCCAACCTGCTCAAAGGGCAGAAAAATCCGAGTAAGGTCGTCTGCAGCAATACCTCGACCTGTATCAATAATCGTAAATCGAATTTTTCTTGTAATTATTGATGCATCTGTCAATACATCTGATAACATCTCTGGAGATTGAGATGCTGATGTTACCTCTTCGGACAAGTCTTGGGAGATCACCTCGACTTTCATGGTTACACTACCAAAGTCCGTAAATTTAATCGCATTGCCTAGCAGATTAAGCAGAACTTGGCGCAAGCGTTGTTCATCCACTGATACAAAAAAAGGTAAGCGATCAGAAATTTCATAATGGAATAATAAATTTTTCGCTTCCGCTTTAATTCCACACATTTGGGCTACGCCAGTCAATAAGTTTGGGAATTCTACTTCTTTGGGATAAAGCTCTAGCTTACGTTCTTCTATTTTTGATAAATCTAGAATCTCAGAAATCAAATCCATTATATGACTACCACATTGGTAAATGATCTGAAAACCTTCTTTTTGCTTGAGAGTAAAGTCAGGATCAGTTAAATAGATCTGAGCATAGCCAAGAATCCCATTCAGGGGAGTTCGCAACTCATGGCTCATGTTAGCGAGGAAATCACTTTTAGCTTGGTTGGCTTCTTCAGCTAGTTCCTTTGCTTTTTGTAGGGCTAATTCGTTGGCTTTGCGTTCAGTTACATCTGTTGCGATCGATATTAATGTTTCACGCCCATCAGCAACATGTCCTAAGTTTGCCGAGCCAAATCGCCAAATACGCTGTGAACCATCAGCAATTGTTAATGTGATTTCCTGATCTAGATAGCGCTCTCTATCATGGTTTGGTTGCGGTTTAATTAGCGGTAGATAGTCATGACAAAATTGTTCCGTCCATTGACTAATCTCTTGAATGTCGCAATCTTCGTGACCTGATTGATTGATCCAAGCACGATTGATTTGTAAGATCACATCCTCTTCTGTATAGAGAATAATCGGGAAGGGAGCATTAATCAGCGCTAAGAGAAATCGTTCCTCACTTTTTTTTAGAAAGCTTTCAGCTTGTTTACGTAATCTCTCAGAATCTGCTAATGCTAGAGCAAGTTCAACATCTTCTGCTAATTCTTTCAGTAAAACAATGACATCATCAGTAAAGTAGTTGACTACTGATGCATAAAACATAATCGCGCCGATCATTTGTCTGTCAATACTGAATGGGAAGGTAGCACTAGCTCTAAGACCGTGGCTAAGAGCTAGTTCATACCAAGGTGTAGTAATTGAATTAGCTAAAAAATCATTAGCAATTACAGGACGGATTTCGCGGATAGCCTGACTTGTGGATCTATGGATAATATCTAGATCAGGATCTATGGAGCTTTGGATGTTTTTCAGATGATAACTTGCTGAACCTGCTGCTGTGAATGTGGTCATTTTTGTAGCAGGATTAGGAATACCCACCAAAGCTAACTGAAATCCTCCATACTCGATCGCAATTTCACAAATTTTTTGTAATAGCTCCTGTGGATTACGTATTCTTAAGATCGCTTCGTTAGCTCGGCTCAAAAAAGTATGTAGTTGTATAGATTGCTCGAGTTGTCTTTGAATCCGCAGGCTATTCGTGATGTCCTGTACAAAAATAAAAAATTTACCTTCGCCTTCGGTAAAATAGGAAATGCCAATTTCAACATCAATGACTTGTTTGTCTTGGCGTTGCCATTTTTGTGTAAGTCTTTGCTGCTGGGTTCCGTCATAGTTAGTGATAAAGTTTCTGATCTCAAGGGAATCATCTACAGCTAGATCAAAAACACTGAGATTTAATAATTTTTCGGTGCTGTAACCTGTGATTTTGGCTAAAGAATCATTGATCTGAATAAACTTACCTTGGCGATCAAACAGAGCATAACCATCGATGGTAGTCTTGATCGCAGTGCTATAAAGCTTTGCTTCGTGTTCATTAATAGCAACGCGATCAATGGTAGATTGCTGCTGTGAAGCAAGTAGGGCTAATTCGCTATTTCTCCATAGTTGTCTCGCAATATAGAGCAAAATCGTAATGAATAAGAGCGTTAGAATACTAGTAACAGCCGCCAGTTCATTTAATTGAGCATCAGCTTCTATTTGATCCATCTTAGAGATCATGATCCAAGGAGTTCCTTTGATCAAATATGATACTCCGACAACTTTAGTACCTCGATAATCAATTCCTTTCAACAATGATTGTTGGTTTTGAACTGCTTTAATTGCTAATAATTCTTGATCATCCAATGATTTGGTGAGTTTCAGGGGTGCGTTATCTTTGTAACGGAGAGGTGTCAAGTATCTTAGGCTATTTTGTTCTTGACGTATCAATAATGTTTCTGCGGTCAAATTAGAAGTTGACCAAGTCTGGAGAAGTGGAAATAGATATTTGGAAGCATCAAACTCTAAATAAACAGCCCCTAACAATGGCAATGATGAACTGGAATGATCATATATAGGCGTAATTACACCATGCACAATCGATTTCCCTCTTGGAGTCTCTCGCCAATGGAAGTCTACTAATTCTGCTTTACTCACATATGTTGATGGGAGAAGTTTCTGCCGAAAAATAGATAAAACTTCTGTAGATAAGCCTGAATCTTGATTGAGAATTGGTACAACTACGTCACCTGCGAGATTTATCACAAGAATACGGCTATAGCCATATTCCTCTTTAGTCTTTTTAATTGCCTGATGCAAAGCGTTTTGATGAACAAATAGATCTTTCTCCTGATTCTGAATTGCTTTAAGAAATTGTTCTGATGAATTGATACCTGCTAATATCTTTGCATCAGCCTTGCGTTCATCTAGCCACTGCTCGATTTGCTTAGATTTTAAATTGGCGATCGCCAAAAGCCCTTCTTTTGTATTTTGGTTAAGACGCAGTCCCAACCATTGAAATGCAAACCAGCCAACACTAAGAATACCCACTGTCGCAATCACGAGTGAAAGAAATAATACTTTTGCAAAAAATTGATGCTTTTGAGGATTTACTTGTAAATACTTTGGTTGGTGATGAAACATAAGCTTAAACTTGACGTGCTGGCTACTTGCATACAGCGCTTAATTGAAAAACGCTATAGCTATATCTAGAAGTAGCTATTCTTCACAGTCCTACTATTGCTAAAGCGGCGAGTACTACAAATATATTAGTGACTTTTTAAATATCATAATCTCTTATAGAGATAGAGATTACACAACCTTCACGAATATAAAATTTGTGTAATTCTACAACCCAATACTTGAAGCAATAATTACAAAAAAATATGATTGTAAACCTACACGAAGTGATACTTAATGTGGTCTGAGGCGATGGCATAATAACCATAAGGATATGAGTAATAATGTCGCCCATTCTGAAACTTGCGAAAGTCCTAAACGATATCAAAATCAATACAATACATCAAACAAAGATATGCCAGATTCTGATTATTTTGAAGGTTTAACTTGGACAGTCGAAGCCAAGGTCAAATATAAAAACATTCCCTACTTTGTGCGGACGCGAGCTCGTCAAAGAATTGAACAAATGGCACAGGCGGCTGGGAGTGATACGATTACTGCTGAAATTGTCGAAAAAGCTAGAGTTGAGTTTGGACAATAGCAGGTAAACGTAGAGGATATAAGGAAAATTTTGATGTCTAGTGAATCAAATGTGGGATTGCAAAGCAATGGATCAGGGAGCCAAAATTGTGATCGCGGTTATTTGTTAACGGAGCAGGCAAATCCCTATAGCCAAAATTTGGATCGGCTCAGCCCTCTAGAAATTGTGGAACTGTTTAATCAAGAAGATCTCAAGGCAGTTGCGGCAGTTGGCAAAGAAAAAGATGCGATCGCCCAAGCGATTACGGTAATTGCCAATGCGATTAACAATGGCGGTAGGTTGTTTTACATTGGAGCAGGAACGAGTGGAAGGCTCGGTGTTCTTGATGCGGCAGAATGCCCTCCCACATTTTGTAGTGATCCTGAGTTAATCCAAGGGATTTTGGCAGGGGGAATGAATGCAATGGTACGCAGTTCCGAAGCTCTTGAAGATCGTGAGGATGATGGAGCTGCTGTCATCCAAGAAAAAAATATTAGCGATCGGGATGTTGTTTTTGGGATCACCGCAGGGGGAACGACTCCCTATGTGCATGGAGCATTAAAAGCAGCGAAACAACGGGGGGCAAAGACCATCTTTTTTTGTTGCGTCCCAGCCGATCAATTCCCAAGACATTACGATATCGAGATTCGTCCCCTTGTTGGTGCAGAGATTTTAGCTGGCTCGACTCGGCTCAAAGCAGGGACAGCTACCAAACTAGTCCTTAATACAATTTCTACAGGTGTCATGGTGCAACTGGGCAAAGTGTATGGTAATCGGATGATAGATGTCTCTGTCACTAATAGCAAACTTGAAGATCGCGCTATTAGAATTATCTGCGACCTTACCTCCCTCTGTCGTGAAGAGGCTACAGAGTTATTAGAGCGATCGGGTAGAAGCGTGAAATTAGCGTTATTAATGCATTGGAAAGGTGTAGATGTTCCCCATGCTGCACAAATGCTCCAAGTCACCAAAGGGCATCTAGGCAGAGCAATCACTTAAGTCCTAAAACTGTGGGTGCAAGTGCCGCATATACAGCAGATTTGCAATAGACCCATATTTAGTGAAAGGGGTGATTCGCAACCCTTTTACTAAATTTCTTGGTCTGGGTATAAGATATGTTAAGCAAAAAAGTTAGAAACCCATGACAGGCAAACAACTCCGTCAAGCGATCGCTGATAAATGGAATTTTTCGTATGATGTACAACTACGCAAAACTCAAGGCAAAATCTTTTTACAAGTAATGTGGCGTTATCAAGAACAGCAGTCCTTTTCGATGAATGATGTCGAATTTATGCAACATCTCGATACAATTGCCTCTTATTTAAGCGATTGGGGTGTAGTTGAGCAAGTTCAAACATTTATTGCTAATACCAAAGAACGCCCACGCCTTGGTAAAGCTGTGAGCATTCCTCTCCAAATTGGTGATCGATCACTAGAATGGTTAGTTGATTAGCGTGAAAGCACCTAAAATTCAGTCTCATTTCCATGAAGAACACTATAAAAAAATTAATCAAAAGTTGATTTAAGATATGACCTGTTGCTGACTTTCTGAGCTAAAGATTGTACGCTTATGATGAGAATTCACTAGGATTTATGCATCAAGTGGATGTGGTAGGGGCTTGGCCCACCCCATATTCACTTAAAACCCAGTAAATTCGTTACATTGAGTAAGTCTTATTTATAAATATATTTCTGTAAATCATTTTGGGGAAACTGAAACTTTTCTACGGTACGCATCTAACCATACCTAAGTCAAAAACATCAGGGCAAAAATATGAGTCAAGCAGGAGCTAACCCGTGGGAACGCCAGTTTGTTAACCTTGGGCGAATCATGCAGTTCTTGCGTGATGAAGATAGCATTGACAATCTCTTAACTGCTACTCTTGATTATCTTCGGGACAATTTTGATTACAAACTGATCTGGATTGGGCTATATGACCAAGAAAACCATCGCATCACAGGAAAAGGTGGTACTACCCCTGCGGGAGAAATTAAGTTTTTAAAAGAGCGCTTTGCCCTCAATGCGGGAGATTTACTCGATCAGGTAATTGTGCAACGACGACCTGTACCGATCGCTGATCTGCGTCAGGAAAAACGTAGTGGTGAATGGCAAAAAATCGCACAAAAATTCGATATTCAAGGGACTTTGCTCTGGCCGATCTATCATCGCGATCGCAGTTTTGGGGTCGTTTTGCTTGGCTCAAACCAATGGAACTTGACTCCTCGCAATGATGAGCGAGCAAGGTTATCGGTTGTCTTAGGTGCTCTTGGCTCGACCCTCAGTCGCCTTGATGCCGAGTGGCGCTACCACAATACCAAGCGTCCCGACGAACCACTGCTAAGAATTCTTGCCAAAATTCGCAACATTCCAAATTTGACCGAGCGCCTCGAAGAGATAGTACAGGAAACCCATAGTTTTGTGATGCCTGATCACACCAACATTTATTGGTTTGAGCGTGAACATCAATATTTTTGGCGGCGAGTTGTCAATCGCCAACCAGGGCTAAAGTCTAAGCAGTTGGTTGATAATACGGCAGTTGTGACTGTCCAAAGTGCTCCTGGCTTATATCAGGCTTTGTCTAAGGATCAGATTGTGGTGGTCGTTGATGCCAAGTCAATGACCAAAAGCGAAATTAACAATCGAGTGATGGAACAGTTTGGTGCAGTTTCGATTATTATTGCACCAATCTTTTCCCAATCAGAGCTATTAGGCTTTCTATCAGTAGAAGGTGATGAACCGCGTCTCTGGACAGATGATGAGCGTAATTTCGTCCTTGGGACAGCTCAGCTAGCAGCAATTACGGCTCCCTTAGAGGAAATGGAAGTAACGATGGATCGCATTGCCTCTGACCAAATTCTTACGGCTGGCATTGCTAGGGCTATTTATTCTAACAATGATTGGCAACAGGCGCTCGATCAAGCAGCTGAGCAATTATGTCAACGCCTCAGTTTAGAGCGCTTTTGGGTGGCAACCTATGATCCAGACAATGAGGTGTTTCGGATTGATTTTCAGTACCACCCCAAAAATCGCCGCCCCATTCCTAATCTACTACCTAGCTTAGCGACTGTTGATTTCCAGATGATTGAGCAGTCTCCAGATGCAGCCACGGTAGAAAATCTTGATCATGATTTCAAGTTTTTGTCATGGCGCACTTCATTGCTTGCTCTTGACGTGCAATCACTGATTGTTAGCAGCACTTCGATGGGCAAACCCTTAGAAGCGGTTTTAGCGGTTGCCCATGAATCTCCACGCACATGGGCACGACCAGAACGAGAGATGGTGCAGGCAGTTGCTCAACAGATAGGTTTAATTGTCCACCAAAATGAATTGCAGCGTTTATCCGACGACCGACAAAAGGTTTATCAGTCGGTGCAATTCGGTCTAGTTGCTTTACAACAGGCGAATTCCCTCGATAAATTGCATCACACGGCAACCCAATTAATGGCTCAGGTAACTCAATCACCACTTGCAGTATTGGTGGTATGGCTCCCTGGTCGCCAAGGTGGACAGATTGCCTCAGTTTTTAGTAGTCGTGATGAATATCAACTCGCGGTTAACGAAACACTGATTGTGATTGAAGAAGATCCCCTCGTGCAGTGGGCGACTCAAAGTGAGGGCATTTTGCCACTCAGCATTCATGATTTGCCAGAACAGACTAGAGCTTGGCTCAATGCTCCTGCCATCGGTCATTTAATGGTTTTAGCCCTGCGAACTACCCCCGATCATCAACCAACGGGGATGATTTTAGTTGCTGATCACGTAGGACGGCGTTGGGTTGATCGCCAGTTGCAAGCCTTTAATATGTTAACCAATCAGCTTGCATGGTCTCGTCGCCATTTAATCCTTGTTGAAAATCTTAAATATAACCGCCAAGAGCTAGAACGCCTCAATTGGTATAAACATCGCCGCTTAGAAGATATCTACCGTACTGTCAGCAGTGGAGTGCAGCGATTACTGGAAGCAGATTCCCGATCTAATGGCACAGGTGGTATTAATAACGTCACTTTGCAAGGTTCTCTCAAACAGTTACAGGTTTCGCTCTCATCACTACCTCAGATTATCCGCAAGGAGCAATGGCGCTTGCGACCTAACTATGAGACTGCGCCGTTGGCAGGGATACTCAAACGAGGCTTAGAGAGAGTTGATTCCCTCGTGAAGCAAAGACAGATTTGGTCACAGGTACATAATCAGGCTAATGTCGTTATAGGTGGTGACATTGCCAAGATGGAGATGATCCTCAACGAGTTATTACTATTTGCCTGTGAACGCTCAGAAGTTGGTGGTCGCATCGATCTCTGGTGCCGCCAAATTGATGAGAAACTATTAGAGCTATCAATTACTGATTATGGGGTGGTGGATGCGGCGTTGCTCCAAGAGTTACACCAAGGTCGAGTGATCGATCTTTTATCTCCATCATTACTGGATCAACCCCCAGGCTTGCATTTAGCAATATGTCAAAAACTGATGTTAGAAGCAGGTGGGGATTTATCTCTCTATCAATTAGAAGACAACCGTATTCTCAGTCGTCTCATTTTGCCTCTCTCTAACTCTTAGCGGGATAAAGAATGTATAGCATATCTATTCTGATCATAATTTTTTTAACTAGTTTATTAAATTGAATTCCATGTCCTACGATACACCTCGCATTGCTAAAGTTAACCGTAAAACTGGCGAAACCGATGTCACTGTGGCGCTAAATCTAGATGGCACTGGTCAAGGCATTATTAATACAGGTATTCCTTTTCTAGATCATATGCTCCATCAAATTTGTTCCCACGGCTTAATCGATTTAGATGTCCAAGCGACGGGAGACTTACATATTGATGACCATCATACTAATGAGGATGTAGGGATTGTATTAGGGCAAGCTTTGGGACAGGCTCTAGGCGATCGCAAAGGGATTAATCGCTTTGGTCACTTTGTAGCTCCTCTAGATGAATCTTTAGTGCAGGTTGCCCTTGACTTTTCGGGTCGTCCCTACATGGTCTATGACCTAGTAATTCCTAATCAGCGCGTGGGGACTTACGACACAGAACTGGTGCGGGAGTTTTTTCAAGCAGTTGTCAATCATGCCCAGATGACTTTGCATATTCGGTTATTGGCTAGAGGCAATTCGCACCACATTATCGAAGCAGGGTTTAAAGCCTTTGCCCGTGCAATCAAGATGGCAGTAGAAGTCGATCCTAGGCGTGCCACTATAATTCCTAGCTCGAAAGGTGTGTTGTAGGAAGTTAGTTTGCCCACATGTGGTGGGTAAATATTTCAAAACCCTAAAATCTATGGCTTAGTTGACGTGTATAGCGGTTTTCATTTTGCCTACGGCAAAATGAAAACTCAAAACTCTTAATGGGACTGATTTTTTATTTTCAAATGAGTGTGTACTCATTTGAAAACCGCTATAAGCAACAGGGCTTGGGGTTTTAGATTTGGGTCATAGACTCTGATAGGCTTAAAGAGAGTCTCTAGCATTCTGATTGTTTGTAATAAACATGACCAATTTATCGACACAGCAAGTTTGGCACACACTTACAGCCGCAGAAGTGATCGCTGCTTTGGATGTTAATCCAGAGTTTGGGCTAGAGTCATGGCAAATTAGTGATCGACGGGCGGTTTGTGGGCGTAATGAGTTAAACGATAAAGCTGGGCGCAGTAAGCTGAGTATTTTTGTCGATCAGTTTACGAATATTATGCTGCTAATGCTGATGGGCGTAGCGGTCGTGTCGGCGGTTTTGGATTTGCGGGGCGGGAATTTTCCTAAGGACGCTGTAGCGATCGCTGCAATCATCATTCTCAATGGCATTTTAGGATATATACAAGAAAGTCGCGCCGAGGAAGCGTTAGCTGCTCTGAAACGGATGGCTACTCCGAATGTACGGGTATTGCGCGAAGGGAAGGTTGCAGAAATTCTATCGGCAGAATTGGTCATTGGCGATATAGTCTTTGTCGATGCAGGGATGCAGATTGCGGCAGATGGGCGCTTATTGGAGTCGGCAAGGTTGAAGGTGCGGGAAGGTGCTCTGACGGGCGAATCTAGGGCAGTAAGCAAGGTTGCTGATCAAATATTTCAAGAAGATGAACCATTAGGAGATCGCCGCAATATGGTATTTCAGGGAACGGAGGTATTGCAAGGGCGTGGCATGATGGTTGTTACAGCAATCGGGATGCAGACGGAATTAGGAAAGATTGCGAATTTGCTGCAAGATGTGGAACTAGAAGAAACGCCATTGCAGAGGCGGATGGCAGAGCTGTCAAAGGCTTTGGTAATTGCCTCCTTAGTTTTAGTGGCGATCGTGATTGCGGTAGGACTATGGCGGCATGGTAACTTTGTGAAATTACTGAATACTTCCCTCAGTATGGCAGTAGCGGCAGTTCCCGAAGGATTACCTGCGGTGATTACCGTGACGCTTGCCCTAGGAACTCAAAGAATGGTCAAGCGCAATGCCCTGATTCGCAAATTACCTGCGGTCGAAACCCTCGGTTCCGTTACTACTATTTGTTCCGATAAGACAGGAACTCTGACTCAAAATAAAATGGTTGCTGAAAGTCTGTTTACGGCAAATTATGCCGCGCAAATTAACGGTACTGGCTATGAACCCATCGGCGAATTTGCGATTTCCCGTCTAGCAGACGATATGCTCGCCAGCGATTTAAATGTCTATCAATGTCCTGAAATGCAACTGCTGCTGGCTGCAAGTATAATCTGTAATGATGCCTATTTACAGAAGATATCTTCTAATAATCAAAGAACAAATAGCTTAAGCTCCTTGTCTGTCAACCTTAATCAAAGAACAAATGGCTTAAACCAATTGTCTGTCAACGATTCCCAATGGAAAATTATCGGCGATCCAACGGAAGGAGCCCTTCTAACTTTAGCGGGCAAGAGTAATCTTTGGCAGAACCAATTTACCAGCTATTTTACAAGGGTTGCAGAAATTCCTTTTACCTCTGAGCGCAAGTTGATGAGCGCGATCGCTGCTATGCAAAATATGGATGCCGAAGATACGCCCGAATCCATGAGAATGATCGCTAGTTTATTACCCGCTAGTCCCTATTTCTTGTTTTGTAAGGGTTCGCCCGAAATAGTTCTAGAGCGATGCGATCGCATTCAACTCGAAAGGCAAATTAGCTCCATTACGATTTCCCAAAAATCAGCCATCAATATCCAAAATACACTTCTTGCTACCAAGGGAATGCGCGTTTTAGGATTTGCCTATTTGCCTTTAGAGCATCTGCCAACGGAAACAGAACTTAATCATATTGAAAATAAGCTTGTATGGCTGGGACTCGCGGGCATCCGTGACGCGCTAAGAGCCGAAGCCTCTGCTGCCGTGAAGGTTAGCCGTCATGCGGGAATTCACACGGTTATGATTACAGGTGATCATCAATTAACGGCTCAAGCAATCGCACGTGACTTGAATATTTTCTCTTCCAAAAATGACAAGGTGTTGACAGGACAAGAAATTGAAT
This sequence comes from Pseudanabaena sp. M53BS1SP1A06MG, assembly GCA_020404105.1. Taxonomy (GTDB): domain Bacteria; phylum Cyanobacteriota; class Cyanobacteriia; order Pseudanabaenales; family Pseudanabaenaceae; genus Pseudanabaena; species Pseudanabaena mucicola_A. Next base: position 12,303 of record JADBWH010000073.1, read on the forward strand.
TAATGGATGATGATGAATTAACGGAATTTGCACGACAAACGGCGGTATATGCTAGAGTCTCACCTGAGCATAAATTACGGATCGTTCAGGCTTTGCAACGTCGAGGCGAAATCGTGGCGATGACAGGGGATGGTGTAAATGATGCCCCTGCCTTGAAACAGGCAAATATTGGTATTGCGATGGGAATTACGGGAACGGATGTTTCTAAAGAAGCAAGCGATATGATTTTGCTTGATGATAACTACGCGACGATTGTGGCGGCAACGGAGGAAGGACGCACGGTTTACGCGAATATTCGCCGCTTTATTAAATACATTCTCGGCAGTAATGTTGGTGAAGTAATTGCGATCGCTGCTACCCCTTTTCTAGGCTTTGGCGCAGTGCCTTTGACTCCCTTACAAATATTATGGATGAATCTGGTTACCGATGGTGTCCCCGCCCTAGCCCTTGCTGTAGAACCTGCTGAGGCTGATGTGATGGAGCGACCTCCCTTTAATCCTCAAGAGAATATTTTCGCAAGGGGTTTAGGTTGGTATATTCTGCGAATTGGTGTGATTTTTGGATTACAGACGATTGCCTTAATGGAGATCGCCTATAGCTCTGGTAATCCCTCATGGCATGAGCATTGGAAGACAATCACCTTTACAACGCTTTGTATCGCGCAAATGGGGCACGCGCTCTCCTGTCGTTCCGATTCCAAATTGCTAATTGAACTAAATCCTATTTCCAATCCCTATCTCTTAGTTTCCGTGATCTTCACAACGATTCTACAACTATCATTGCTCTATGTCCCCTCATTACGTCAGTTTTTCGGCACGGATGCGCTGACAGCTTCGGAATTAGGATTATGCTTTGGATTTAGTATGCTACTAGTACTCTGGACAGAATCTGAGAAAATTTTTGCTAGATGGTGGATACAGCGTCAGGCAACAAAAACTTCTATCCAGAATCAACCCTAAGCCCATGAGCAGAAAGTTCCCTTGGTTGCGATCGCTCGTTGTTTTAGGCTGTTTTGGTCTAGTCATTTCCTTTGTTGTTCCCTTACTTGATCGCATCATCCAAATCTATCAACTCGTCGCCAAATCATCGCCAATTTTAGGCGGCTTTGTGGTGCTGTTAGTTATGGGTGTATTGGCAGGCTTATTTTTTGTAACTTGGCGCTATATCAATCTCTTTCAATCGGAACCAACGCCACCACGCCCCATCCCTGATGCACCAACGGACAAAATCGAAGCGGCTCAGGACAGTCTCGAAGCCCTAGAACGTCAAGTTGAGCAGATCCAAGATGAGGTGATGCGGCGATCGCTAGCGGATCAGACTGAACAATTAAAGCAGAACTTCATCCGTCAAGAATTGCGCGTTGTTGTATTTGGAGTCGGCTCCGCAGGCAAAACTTCGCTGGTTAATAGTTTGTTAGGTCTATCGTTGCAAGATATCGCCAATAAAGGAGAAGTCGGCGCAACGATGGGAACTACACAATTAGGGAAAGTCTATGCCCCCGTACAGTTTCCAAATCTAGAAGTACCGATTCAATTTACCGATTGTCCGGGAATTTTAGAGGCTAGCTTATTAGGTAGCGATCGCGAACGATCAGCACGAAAAATTGCTACAGAAGCAGATTTGATTGTATTTGTGGTAGATGATGATTTGCGTCGCTCAGAATTTGAAGTCCTGAAAGCACTGACGGAAATTGGCAAGCGAACGATTTTGGCGCTTAATAAAATTGATCGCCTCACTAAAAGCGATCGCGAAATGATTCACACTAGTTTGCGATCTCGGGTTTTTGGTTTGATCGCCCCTGAAGATGTTGTCATAATCGCTGCTAGTCCTGCAGCGATTACCCTCGATAATGGCGAAGTCGTCACACCTAAGCCCAAAATTCAACCATTGCTGGCGCGGATTCTCGATATTCTCAGCTATGAAGGTGATGAGCTAGTTGCCGATAATGTGTTATTGCGATCACAAAGGCTAACAGAAGAAACTCGTGAGGTTCTTGCACAACAGCAACAAGCAGAAGCTGAAAAAGTTGTTGAGAAGTTTCAATGGCTAGTAGTCGGAGCGGTATTTGCCACACCTTTGCCCGTTGTCGATCTCTTGGCTACTGCCGCCATCAACGCCCAGATGGTTGTGGAAATTGGTAGAGTGTATGGCTGTGAAATCAATATTGAGCGCGGTAAAGAATTAGCGAATTCCCTCACTCGAACCTTAGTTAGTCTCGGTATTGTCAAAGGTGTAGTCCAGATTGTGACTACAGCTATTTCTCTAACGGTGGTGGGCTTAGTTCTCAAAGCAACAATTCAATCAGTAACAGCAGCTTACCTGACCCGTATTGCTGGCAAGAGTTTTATCGAATACTTTAGCCGCGATCGTGATTGGGGAGATGGCGGTATTGCAGAAGTAGTGCAGCGTCAGTTCCAGTTGAATCGCCGTGATGAGTTTCTCAAAGTCTTCCTACAGGATGCGGTGAATCGGGTAATGGTATTGGTGAAGCAGCAAATGTGAGATATCGTGATTGCTTAAGCGTTTAACCAATAGGACTACCCTATTTTATGAGCTTGACACTCCCCGCACTGAAGTGACGGGGATTCCTGATTCAGCGAGACAACTTAGTTTTGCTTCGAGGACTAACATCGATTTGTAGAATCTTATGCTGTATATTATAGTATAGATTAATACGAAGCCGTCCTAGAAGGACGGGGTTTTAGACCCAATTTCCCGATAAAATAGCCTTTTCAGAATCTACCCTCTATTCTTGCAGTTTTCATTTTGCCTACGGCAAAATGAAAACTCAAAACCCTGATTATTCTTGCTTTTTAGTTTTCAAATGAGTACGTACTCATTTGAAAACTGCAATAGCTGACCAATGCACATTGATCTATCTACACCAAAAACCAGTGTATTCTTATCTTTTAGGGAGAGCAGCACTTCCTAAAATATTTAGCTAATCAGAAAATTATGGAACAAAATTGGTCTCAATTGTTGAAACAACTTATTGATCGACAGTCCTTAACGAGTGAACAAGCAACATCTCTGATGCAGGGATGGCTAGAAGGTGCGATCGCTCCAGAGTTATCGGGTGCAATTTTGATTGCTTTGCAACTAAAAGGAGTTGACGCTTCGGAATTAGCGGCGATGGCAAACGTGCTGCAATCTCAAAGTGAAGGACAAAAATCGAAGGATCAGTTTGGTCATATTGTCGATCGTTCAAAACCTTTAATTGATACCTGTGGGACAGGGGGTGATGGGGCTTCTACTTTTAATATTTCCACTTCAGTTGCTTTTGTAGTAGCAGCCGCAGGAATACCTGTAGCCAAACATGGAAATCGTGCTGTTTCCAGTCGTTCAGGGTCTGCTGATGTCTTAGAAGCGATCGGGATTCATCTTGCCTCACCCATCGAAAAAATTTATGAGGCTCTCTCGGTAGTAGGTATTACCTTTCTATTTGCGCCCAATTGGCATCCAGCCATGAAATCTGTAGGTGCAATTCGCAAGAATTTAGGAGTGCGTACCGTCTTCAACTTGATTGGACCTTTAGTGAATCCACTCCATCCCACTGCTCAGGTTTTGGGAGTTTATAATAAGAGCCTAACCCATACCGTAGCCGAAGCACTACGCTTACTTGATCGTCAACAAGCGGTTGTTTTGCATAGCCGCGAAGGACTAGACGAAGCAGGTTTAGGTGATCTTACAGATATTTCATTTTTGAGTAATGGTCAGGTCACAGAGGAGGTAATTAACCCTCAAGATTTAGGATTAACGCCTGCCCCATTAGCAAGCCTAAAGGGTGGCAATGTTCAAGAAAATGCTGAGATCTTAAAAGCGGTTTTGCAAGGAAAAGGCGATCGCGCTCAAGCGGATTGTGTGGCGCTCAATAGTGGTTTAGCCCTGCGGATTGCTGGTGTTGCCAATAGTTGGAATGAAGGTGTGGAAATTGCCTCACAGATCATCCAAAGTGGCGCAGCATGGGACAAGGCGGAAGCATTAGTGCGATTCCTAAAATAAAAAAGCGCCCCAAGGGGCGCTTTTTTGAGAAGTTAGTGCAAGAAGTGCCTTACGCCTGTAAACACCATTACTAAACCAAGATCATCGGCTGCCTTGATTGAGTCGGCATCGCGTAAACTGCCCCCTGGTTGCACGATCGCCGTAATACCAGCAGCAGCAGCCGTCCGTACTGAGTCATCAAAGGGGAAGAAGCCATCACTCGCGAGAAATGCCCCTTGAGCCTTTTCGCCTGCTTGCTCTAGAGCAATTTTCGCAGAACCCACACGATTCATTTGCCCCGCACCGATACCGATGGTAGTGGAATCTTTGGTAATGACGATCGCATTGGATTTGACATGACGACTTACTTTCCAAGCGAAAATTAGTTCCTGTAACTGTTCAGGAGTTGGTTGCTTTTGAGTGACCACTTTCCATGTGTCAGACTTGACTGATTCATCATCGGATCTCTGGACGAGCATTCCCCCTGCGATCGTTTTGACGGTCTCATGGGAACCTTGCTGGAAATCGGATAGAACGAGTACCCGCAGATTTTGCTTTTTGCTGAGGATGGCTGCCACACTAGGCACACAGGCAGTTGTAACTACACATTCCAAAAAGGTTTTATTGAGAAGTTGGGCTGTCTCTTCGTCAATGGGACGATTGAGTGCAACGATCCCACCGAAAGCAGAAGTAGAATCTGCTTCAAAGGCTTTTTGATAAGCTTCGGCAATCGTCGCACCGATCGCTACGCCACAGGGATTATTGTGCTTGATGATCACCGCAGCAGGTCGATCATCTCCAAATTCGGCAATAATGCTACGAGCCGCTTCGAGATCAAGCAAATTATTAAAGCTAAGCTCTTTCCCTTGCAATTGTTTAGCATCTGACCAACCCTTAGGAGTTGCTCCTACTTGATACCATGTAGCGGGTTGGTGGGGATTTTCACCATAGCGCAATGGCTTAGGATTGTTGCATAGCAAGGTATAAGAAGAAGAAAGTGTATTTGCTGATTTTTCTTCGAGACTGACCAGATTCGAGACTAAATCATCACTCAAGTATTTTGCGATCGCCGTGTCGTAGGACTGGGTATGTTTGAAGGCGGCAACTGCTAATTTTTGTCGAAACTCTAGTGTGGTTTCACCTTTGTTTGTCTTGAGTTCATCCAGCAATTCGGCATATTGGTTAGGGTTAGACAATACAGCCACATGTTTATAATTTTTAGCCGAAGCGCGGATCAGTGTCGGTCCCCCAATATCTATATTTTCGATTGCATCTTCGAGAGTGACATTAGGCTTGGCGATCGTTTCTTCAAATGGATAGAGGTTCACGACCACAATCCGAATTGGCTGGATGGCATTATCATTCAAGTCTTGCTGATGTTCGGGCAGATCAAGTCGCGCCAAAATACCACCATGAATGCGCGGATGCAAAGTCTTGACCCGTCCCCCCAAAATTTCGGGTGCTCCCGTATAGTCAGAAACCTTAGTAACTTCAATCTCGGCCGCCTTGATTGCCTTGGCTGTGCCACCACTACTGATTAACTGAAAATTGTAGGTAGTAGATAGCTCACGGGCAAGGTCGAGTAGTCCTGTTTTATCAGAAACACTCAAAAGGGCAAGGGGTTTCATTCGATTAGCTCCATATTCATTCAAGTCTATTTTATACCGACAGCGCTTTGCGCTAAAACGAGAGCCAAGATTTTGTTAACAGCCCTGCAAAGCAGGACTATTAACAAAACCTTGGCTAATGATGACTTTTTTCAGTTCTGGTATCCATGGAGGAAATTTCTGCATGACAAACTCAAATATTTCGCTAGTTTCATGCCACTGGAGCCATTTTTGGAGATAGGAATAAGGGCTGGAGTGAAACCAATCGATATTTACATAGGCGAACTGTCTGATAAAAGGGAAAATTGCCATATCCGCAAAGGTTTGGCGATCGCAAATCAGGAATTTATTCTGTTGAAGTTGAAGTTCTAAAACTTGGAGAATCTCTTCCGCTTGTTGACGATAAAACTCTTGTGATTGCTCAGGAAAACGATTGGGATATTTGTAGCGATCTAAAGCCTTCTTAAATTCGCCATCATTGGTTTTAATTAATTGTTGAGCGATCGCTAAATCTGCGTCCGTTAAATTTTGCCAATTACAGGGATCATTTTGCTGGGCAGCCCAACTCATAATGTCTAAGCTCTCTTCAAGAATTAAAAAACTTGGAATAGAATCTTGATCAGCGTTCTTAACATCCTTAAAAATCTGCATTACTGGTGTCGTTCCCTTAGGAGAAATCTCCAACATTTCTTTAGGCTTATTTTTGAGCGAAACTTCCCTCAATTCGTAAGCAATCCCTGCATAGGCAAGCGCCATCCTTGCCCGAATTGCATAGGGGCAACGTCGAAATGAGTAAAGAATTGGCAAGGTCATAGTTAAAGGAGATGATATTAATATTTGGAGAATTACTCCAAACATTAATCTAACTGAGGACAGCTAATAGGGGCAAAATTAAGATTACGATATTGCTCAGCAGTTATTTAGTTTTAATCATATCTAAAAATATTAAGAGTATATGAATTATTTGGTTAGTGTTTGGAGCGATCGCTTGAAGGCTGAAGAGGTATATACCCAGCTAGAAGCGGCTAATTTTCCGATGGAAGCAATTTCGATTTTGGGTAAAGGCTACAAAAGTGCCGAAGACCTTGGTTTTATCGATCCCCTTGTTCGAGGTCGCAAACAAGCCTTTTTTATGTCCTATTGGCTAATTCCCTTTGGCTTTTTAGCAGGAATTGGTTTTAGCCTTGTTACTGATTTACATACTTTTGCATGGGCTGGCAGTATTGGCAATCATCTAGTCGGCGGATTGCTCGGAGCATTTGGTGGTGCGATGGGCAGCATATTTATCGGCGGCGGTGTTGGTGTTGCTACTAGTAGTGATTCTGTACCTCTCCGCAATCGTCTCAATGAGGGCAAATATCTGATTGTTGTTCAAGGAACAGATCAGCAGGTAGTCCGTGCGAATCAAATTATGCGTCCCTTACGTCCTGAGAATATTCAAGGCTACGTTGCTCCCTAGCAATTGAAGACTTATTGCTTAGTTGTTTCAGAGTTGTTTCAGAGGCTTGCAATGCAAGTCTTTATGAAACTTACTAGGTTTAGCGCTCCTGTTGCAGACCTTAGTCATATCAAAAGAAATAAACATGAAATTACGACAAGTCTTTCGCTATACTTGGCGCATTAATGCTGTCATTATTTTGGTGGCTGGACTTCTTGCAATGCTCTCGCTATCAGCCTCAGCAATTTAAGTGATTGTACAAGCTACGAGAACTAGACAAATTGACAGTGTTATTAACATCGCGAAAAATGAGCAAGTTAAGGCAAAGACTGAAATTGGCACATTTAATCCAATCGCTGGCTCGGAAATCCTACAAGTGCCCCTATATCTAATTCAAGACTATGACTACAGGGCAGGTTCTAAAGAATCTAGTTCCATTTAAAACTATATGTTCTTTGACCCCAACCAAAAGCGCTCCTATTGGTTGCGACCCAAAAGTTAAGGACTATTCTTATCTACGATTGCCCTAGCTGCAAATGGCACTCCCATTATCAATAGTCCTATTGCAAATCTTAATTCTGAAAAGAAGCAAGTTCCTGTAGCTGCCTTTCTGTATGTGTTAGTGGATAAAGATACAAACAACGCTAAACGTATCAATGATAGCGATCAGAAACAAATTGCTACCTCTAACGCGGCAGGTACAAGCTTTAAAGTGTTGGTCGATCAGGTGGATCGATTTAATGGTTATTCCGCAATTAAAAATAATCGGTTGTCAGTTTTATATACCTCTGTCAATAAACTCAAGGTTGCTGAAATTGATTTGCGATCGCTAGAAATTGTCAGTAGCTCGGAATTTAGCAGTCAGCCATAAAGTTGAGATTTTTGTGATATGTCCAAAATGAGGTGTGAGTGTCTTCGACTTCGCTCAGCCATTTTTATAGATGGCTGAGCGAAGTCGAAGACAATATTACAACTATTAAGGACTGCTAAGTATTGGCCCTATTTTGCACTCTTATCGCTCTGACGTTTAATTAGACAGGAAGCATCAAAAATTTCTGATCTCGGACTATAATTCTAAATCAATATAACTAATATTTAGATTTAAGTAGCTCAACTTAATTAAAACCTAAAACCAGAGTTTGTACCGCCCGCGTAGCGGGCGGAGCAAACTTCTCGGTTTTTAGGTTACTTATGTCTAGCTACTTATAAATAAGTAGGAATCAGCATCTAGGCAAGGACATCACAATTATGGGAATGACACTCACCGAAAAGATTTTGGCAAAAGCTTCAGGAAAAAGCTACGTTAGTCCTGGCGAAAATATTTGGGTGAATGCTGACCTGCTGATGACCCATGATGTCTGTGGTCCTGGTACAATTGGCATTTTCAAGAAAGAATTTGGTGATGATGCGAAGGTGTGGGACAGGGAAAAAATCGTTTTAATTCCTGATCATTACATTTTCACTAAGGATGCAAGGGCAAATCGCAACGTCGATATTTTACGAGATTTTGCCAAAGAGCAGGACATTAAATATTTCTACGATATTACTGATCTAGCTAACTTTAAAGCTAACCCTGATTACAAAGGGGTATGCCATGTAGCTTTAGCTCAAGAAGGTCACACCAGACCAGGGGAAGTTCTATTTGGCACTGATTCCCATACCTGCAATGCGGGAGCCTTTGGGCAGTTTGCTACGGGTATTGGTAATACTGATGCTGCCTTTGTGATGGGGACAGGCAAATTGTTGATCAAAGTACCTGCCTCAATGAAGTTTGTCTTTGAAGGCGAAATGCCTCCTTACCTCTTGGCAAAAGATTTAATCTTGCACGTCATCGGTGATATCAGCGTTAGTGGGGCAAACTATCGCGCCTTAGAGATTAGTGGTGAGGCAATTTCTAAGTTGACGATGGAAGAACGGATGACTCTTTGTAATATGGCGATCGAGGCAGGTGGTAAAAATGGTGTGATTGCGCCTGATCAGACTACCTTTGACTATGTGCGATCGCGTACTAATAAGCTATTTGAAGCACTCTATGCCGATGCTGATGCGTCTTACTATTATGCTAAGCAATACGATGTGTCCAAACTAGAGCCTGTAGTTGCCAAGCCCCACTCTCCTGACAATCGAGCCCTTGTCCGCGAAGTGACAGATGTCAAAATTGATCGAGTTTACATCGGTTCTTGCACTGGTGGGAAAACTGAAGACTTTTACCATGCTGCTAAATTGCTGAAGGGGCAACAGGTGAGGGTTCCTACCTATCTTGTACCTGCAACACAGAAGGTATACAACGATCTATTTAGCGTTAAGATTGGTGGGTTAACCCTTTCTGAAATTTTCTTGCAAGCGGGTTGCATTGAGCCTGCATCACCTTCCTGTGCAGCTTGTTTGGGGGGACCACAAGATACCTTTGGTCGAGTCAATGAAGCTGAGGTTTGTGTTTCCACTACTAATCGTAACTTCCCTGGACGTATGGGTAATAAGCAAGCGCAAATTTATCTTGCTTCGCCCTATACGGCTGCTGCATCCGCTTTAACAGGGCACATCACCGATCCTCGTGATTTTCTATAAATTCCAAATAATTTCATAAATTTAGAAAATGTTACCATAGGGAATAGATATGCTTTGTATATTTCTTCCCTATGGTTAATTGTTAAATCTATTATGGGAAATCTCAGTTGGGAATACCAGATCTTTTTATATAAATCCGAATATTTATCGAATATTTGCTTAATATACTTGAAGGTATATAATATTGTTGAAATTATTTAAGGATTTTTAGCTTTATGGAAGCTTAACCTTTCGGGGTAAGCTTCCACAAAACATTTAGGAATGCTGCATATCTCAACTACGCTTAGTAAAAATATAAATAATAAATGTGTGAAGATAGGGTCAGTATTAGTAGTCTGCTCAAACAAAAAGTTGTCGAATGTTATATTTCACAAGGATATGAGGTGGTTCAACACCACCATAGCAATCTATTGCCTTTTGATTTGAGTCCCGATTTAGGAGCATATGATCCAGATCTACTGGTGAAAATATCTGGACAGCAAGGGTTAGTGATTACGATCGCTGATTATGCTACGAATTTACCAATCTCTAGTTACTGCAAAATCGCCAGAGCGATCGCTGAACATAGCGGTTGGCGATTTTTATTAATTACAGGTGAAGATGCTACACCGATCGCTGAAGAAGATATTGCTGATCTGAAATTGACGCGATCGCAAATTTTGCATCGCAAAGAACGTATTGCTAAATTGATCTCAATTGGCGAACATGAACCAGCCTTCATGTCTCTATGGATTTTTGCAGAAGTATTGATGCGAAGACATGCTCGACAAGCTCTAATTCCGATTGATCGGATGCCAACGATTTTGATGATTCAACATCTTTATGCTCAATCAGAAATTTCAAGAGAGCAATTTGAGAGAGCGATCACCTTAAATGAAATTAGAAATCGTGTTGCTCATGGATTCCCAGTGAAGTCAGTCAATCTCAGTGAAGCGGTCGAAAAACTTTTAAATTTAGTAGATGAATTTATTGCTGTGGAAAAACATTAGAGGGATCGCAAAGCTTTCCCTCTAACTTTACTAATCGTTAGCTAAACCTTGCTGGCGAGCAACTGCCTGAACGGCAGCAGCGACTGCATGGGAAACGCGCGGATCAAATACTGATGGAATAATAAAATCAGGGGCAAGATCGCTAGCGCTGACTAAAGAGGCGATCGCTTGTGCCGCACCTAAATTCATTTGAGTCGTAATTTGATGAACTCGGGCATCAAGCGCACCTCGAAAAATTCCTGGGAAGGCAAGGACATTATTGATTTGGTTAGCATAGTCACTTCGACCTGTGGCAATGACAGCAACATCATTAATCACCAATTCAGGTTGAATTTCAGGAATGGGATTTGCCATTGCGAACACAATTGGGGCAGGAGACATACTTCTGACCATTTCAGGAGTTAACGCTCCCTTGACACTTAAGCCAATAAACATATCTGCTCCCTTAATTACATCAGCCAAGGAACCAGAGAAATCACTGACAAATTCTAACTTCTCCGCAGTTAGATCGGTGCGATCTTTGCTAAGACAGCCTTTGGAGTCGCACATTGAAATCTGTTTCACACCTGCTTCACGCAAGAGTCTGGCGACCGCAATGCCTGAAGCTCCCGCACCATTCATCACAATCCGAACTGTATCAATGGGTTTACCCACGACTTTGAGCGCATTGATGGTAGCCGCAACTACGACAATTGCCGTGCCATGTTGATCATCGTGATAAACGGGAATATCTAATTCTTCTTTGAGTCGCTTTTCGATTTCAAAACAACGGGGAGCGCTAATATCTTCTAGATTCACGCCGCCAAAGGTTGGAGCAATGCGTTTAACTGTTTCCACAATTTCATCGACATCTTTTGTGTTGATGCAAATCGGGAACGCATCTAGTCCCGCAAATTGCTTGAAGAGCATTGCCTTACCTTCCATTACAGGCATAGCAGCCTCAGGTCCAATATCACCAAGTCCTAAGACTGCTGTACCATCTGTAACCACAGCGATCGTGTTGCATTTAATCGTGTATTCGTAAACTTTACGCTTATCTTCAGCGATCGCCATACAGACTCTTCCCACCCCTGGGGTATAGACCATTGCGAGGTCGTCTTGACCTTTAACAGATACCTTCGCTTCAAGATGAATTTTGCCACCTTGGTGAACTTGGAAAGTGCGATCGTAAACATCGAGTACGCGAATTTCGGGAACTGCTTTGACAACGGCAATTAACTTATCCATATGCTCAGTGCTGTAGGCATTGACCGTAATGTCCCGCACCGAAATTTTACGAGTCTGTTGGATTAAATCAATCTGTCCTAGATTCCCTCCTGCTTCAGCTAGGGCACTGATCACAGAAGACAGCATTCCTGCGCGGTTGAGGAGTTGCACACGGAAGGTCAAGCTAAAGCTAGGGTTAGGTGTTAGTTTTGGCATCTTGAGAAGTGAGTAATTGCATCAATCAGGTTTAGACCTGATTGATGCAATATTACCTGATTGCCTGTAGGCTTAGCGTTACAAATCACACATCATAAAATTAAGCCCAAAAAATAGGTGCTAGCACCTATTTCCATGAGAGAAAGCAGCTCAGCAGATTTCTTTAGGACTCGATCAGTTGACGGGCAATGTACCAAGTGAGAAGACCTGTAAATAGAGCGATCGCACTGAGAGCAAAAATTACCTGTTGCAACCCGAAATAGGACTCGGCAAGACCTGCAACAGATAGGGGCAAACTCAGGGCAATATTCACCGCATTATTTTGTAAGCCGAAGACCTTACCGCGCACATCTTCGGGAGTCTCTTCTTGAATAACTGTCTGCATCGGAATTACGCTTAGCCCCGCAAAAATACCAGTACCCGCGATCGCAATTAGTCCTAATCCAAAGCGATCGCTAAAAAATCCTAGCATTGTTAAAAAGACCGCCATCCCAATCGAACCAACGAAAGCAAGGTTTTGGCGACTAAAGCGATTACCAAGTTTTGCTACAACGCCAGCACCGATCGCCATCCCCAAACTGGCGACTGCTAATAAAAAACCAAACTGCTCAGATTTAATTTCAGGCATGACTTCCGCAAGACGCACAGCAAGTACAGTCAACGCCGCAATAATCGAGAAAGTACAAATTAGCTGAATCAAAGCTGATAGCGAAGTTTTTTTATCTTTGAGATATTGCAAACCTTCTTTAATATCATTCCAAAGATGAAAGCTATCGCGGTGAAGATCCTCTTTGGTTTCGCCCGTTTTCAAGAGGATTAAGATAATCCCAGCGATTAAGTAACTACCACCCACAAGTACTTCTTGCCCAAAATTGTGCCACAGATGATCGGATAGAGCGAGGAGTGGTTCACCAAGAGCAAAGCCTAAAATTAACGCTGCCATAATCGTCGTTGTGTAGAGCGAATTTGCAGATAATAGCTTTGGCTTCTCGACGACGAGCGTAATTGCCGACTGTTCCGCAGGTGTGAAAAACTGCGTAAAAGTAGAGACTAAAAACGTAATACATAATAATCCCCAAAAGCCAGTCGGTGCGCCCCAAGGTAACACACTATTTTTGGTGATCCAGAGTAATAGCGGAATGCTTAGCACCAAGACTCCGCGAAGAATATTAGAGCTAACTAAAACTGTTTTTTTCTTCCAGCGATCAACATATACACCTGCGATCGACCCAAATAGAATCGCAGGAATTGTAAATGCCACCATCACTGCTGACACCCAACCGCTAATTGTCTCACCCTCATGCTGAAATTGTGTAGAAACGATCGCAATGACAAGTACCAAAAAAATCTTATCGGCTATCTGGGAAAAAACTTGACCACTCCACAGTGATAAAAAGTTAGGATTGCGAAGGACAGATTGCGAATCAACAGGATTGACACTATTAGCATCAATCTGTGAATTGCCTGATTCTATGGTCTGCTGGTGATCGGCATGATGTGGATCAACGTGGTGGGGATCGTGATGTTCAGGGAAATTCGGTGTGGGCGGATCGAATAAATGGGTCATATATTAAAAAAGCAGTTGTCAATCAGTGCCGAAGACTGGATTGGTCTATCAAAATGATACTGTGCGTAGGCTCGTAACAATCTTTCGACTGTAAGCCAATCTGTTGTCTGTGACTTTAAAATATTATCGGTTAAATCGGTTTGTGCAAGTTCCTGAATCGCTAAGAGTTCGGGAGCATTTAGGTAATGGCTAATCTGATTAGTGATCGCGCTATTACCGATGATCTCAAGACCGTTGATAGAGCGATCGCGATTCGGATTACCGTCACTGGGAGGATCGGTTATTTCAAGATTAATCACCCCACCACCGACGATACTAAATCCAGCCTTCCATTTCGGAATTTCACGATTGGCTATTACAGGACGTTGTGAGATGCAGCAGCTATGTACCTGCGGAGCAAAACCTGCGATCGCTAGCAAGTGATAAGTACCATGCACCAAACAAGCCAAGACATATTTATCCTCGGCATCCTGAATGCGATTGAGATGCTCGACTAGTACTAAAAATAGTTCCTCTTGGGGTTGAGCCGATAGTGCTTGCATTAGAGCTAGTTCTGATAAATACTGAGCAGCCGTAAGCTTAGCGAGAGTTTTCCCCAAACCAACAAAAGATTGCAGCATTTCCGCATTTTTAATCCGATCCATTGATCGTCCCACGGAAATTTGCAGATCATTGACAACAAATAAGCCAGAGCGTCCTGCCATTGCTGAGCGATGTTTGCGTGCCCCAGTAGCCACTGCCTTGATCAAGCCACATTCCTTTGTCAAAATCGTCAATAGGCGATCATGCTCACCCAAAGGCATTCCCTTAAGATTAATTCCTATAGCTTGATATTCTTTTGGCAAGATTTTGACTCGCTACTAAGTAAAAAAACTCATGTCTAAAGTATAGCTTTTTTTAATATAAATAAAGAGTCTTAAGTCTTAAAAGCCTTACTAGAAAAGTGTTTTAGACTCTGTTGCGCCATATTCACAACAGGTATAAGTATAAAGAATATTTCTTGGTATCCATATCTTGCTATTTTTTTAGTAAGGATTGTTATATGTACTGTACTCAAGATTAAAATTAGAAACTACTAAAAGATATGGCTCTACCTGCGACAACTATTCAGTGCCCTTGATATTAAATCCCTTGATATTAAATAAATACAGACTTTTAGGGTTTTGTATAATACAAATAAATTTTCTAAGAGATTACTTTGCAAGCTTTTTGAAAATTTATCTGGGACTTAAGAAAGCATAAAGGATGTCTTATTCAGCAATTTTCGGATTTTTAACCTTTTTAAGATTTACTTATTATCTCTTGCAATGATGAATCCTGCCAATCGCGGTTTGAATTCGGTTTTAACTCGAATTACCAACAAATTACAACAAGACTCATTAGTTCATGATGCCCTACATGAACTGAGGGAATGTTTAGATGTTGATCGCGTGGCTTTGTATTATTTTTATACCCATTGGCAGGGGCAGGTAACCTTTGAGGCTTTGAGCGACCACAAATATTCAATCATTTGTTCGACTGGTGCAGATGAGTGTTTTAAAAGAAAGTATGCAGATTTATATATAGCTGGGCGAATTTACTGGGCAGATGATATTGAAACTGCTCCAATTAGTGATTGCCACCGTGATTTCTTGAGAAGTTTACAAGTTCGATCTAATTTAGTAGCCCCTGTGTTGAATAATGGCAAGCTATGGGGGCTATTGGTTGCTCATCATTGCCAAGATGTAAAAAAGTGGGAGGATTCAGACATTACATCCATGCGTTTGTATTCTCAAGGACTATCAGCAGCACCCTCGATCCAAAGTGAAGTTTTAGATTTTGACTAAATTTTGAAGTTGATGATCAGTTGCTCAAACCATTTTTCTAAGCGATCGCCCCAGACTTCTAGGGAATATTCCGATTCTAATTGCTGACGACAGACTAAGCGATCGATTTGATCTATCTGAGACACTGCCTTAATTAATCCTGGGACACTTCCCATATCCACGAGGAATCCTGTCTTACCATGGCGCACAATTTCCGTTAGTCCACCGCTACGATAGGAAATCACAGGTACTCCACAGGCAAAAGCTTCGATCGCCGCATTGCCAAAAGCCTCGATCCAGCGTGGTGTCATCAACAAAGCACTCGATTGACCTAGTTTTTGCTGTAACTCATGGGTAGATAAAAATCCTTCATAATGGATTTCTGATTTCGGGAAGTCTTTTTGAATCTGTTGCCAATAGGCTTGATCTTGAATGAGCCCAAATACTCGTAGCGGTAAACCTGTCGCTTGAGCAGTCTCGGCGGCATCCTCTAGTCCCTTTTCAGGAGAGATGCGCCCCACCCATGCCAGACTAGGTTTTTCAGGCTTTGCCACAAAATTGTATTGAGTCACATCAATGCCTTTACCCATAATCATCAAGCGATCTCCATCTCTAAATGTATTTGCACAGGCTCGAGTATTCACAGCGATCGCTTGAGGACAAAGCTTGACTGTTTTACTAACCATTGCATCGATCACAGGCGAGAGGGATGACATACTAATCCAATGGGCGATCGGGCGATGGAAGAATGGCGTGAGGTATAGTGGTAGCCAATCATAGGCAAAGTTAAATAACAAATCAAATTGATCTTGGGCTTCCCTTGCGTAACTCCACATATTTTCAAGAACTGAATTTTGAGGCAACACGACTACATCTGTCCCGATTTGAGTTTGGGCAGAGACTTGTCTATTACCTGCTATTGAGGTTAGTTTTGTGACATTTGTAAACGAACCTTCAGGAGCAACAATTTCCACTTCATGTCCTTTTGCCATGAGCGCCTTGGCTGCATTCTGAAGAGTTAGTTCTACGCCGCCCCCAATTCCAGAACCTAATGCGCCCACGGGAGTAGATAAAAACAGTAACCGATATTTTTTATTCATTTCTTTTCGTTATAAAAGAAGGGTCGCGCAAAGTGCGACCCTTCTTTTATTTTATACCCATTAACCCTTTCGTGAGGCGCTTCACCGCAGCCCCAGCGACATCGCGATAACGCAACTCACCACAGAGAATTTTGCCCATGCGTTGACTAGCACTAGGGCGCTTCACTCCCATTTTGTAACCAAAACTAGGAATGCGATAGAAAATATTAGCAATGCGCTGTGCCCACACCATATCTTCACCCCATTCTTCATGTACTCTCTGGGTATATTGCTTTAGAGCATCAGTATTGCCGCCAATCGCTTCATCGATCGCTTGCCCTGCAAACACTCCTGTTAACAGGGAAGGACGAATTCCCTCGGCAGTAAATGGATCGACAATACATGCCGATTCCCCTGTAAGAATTGCATTTTGGGTATGTAGTGGTTGATTTCCATTCCATAAACAGAGTGGATGTCCATATTGCTTAATGGAAGTGATATCAATGCCAAACTTTTCCGCGTAGGCAGCGCCAAGCTCTTTAAGATTTTGCTTCTCACCACCAAGGAATGTACCTGCACCAATGGAATAACCGTCAGGTTTAGGGAAGTTCCAGATATAACCATTTTGGACAGAACCAAAGTCAAAATGGGCGGCACTCACATCGGGCGCAGAGTGAGGCGCTTCGACTTCGAGGGCGGCTCCCATGCGGCGTTTTCTCTCTTTAAATCCTAGCCATTTTGCCATAGTGCCTTTTGCGCCATCAGCAGCAATTAGATATTTTGCTTCAAAGACATCATTTTCGGTTTTGACTAACCAGCGATCGCTCTTCCATTCAATTCCTGTAACGCCATTATTATCGCGAAGTTCCACACCTAATTTTTGAGCTTGTTGGACTAGGTAATGATCAAATACATCGCGGCGCACCATCCACACTGGTTCTTGAGTTTCTAACGCGACCAGTTCAGGATCGCCCATTTGCCATGTATAGCGAATATTGCTGACGGTTAGTGAAACTGCTGGCGAAAAGTCAAAATCAAACCACTCTTGTACCATCGGCGAAACGCCACCACCACAAGGTTTGTATCGAGGCAGGCTTTCTTTTTCGAGTAACAAAACCGAACGTCCTCGTTTTGCCAAATGATAGGATGCTGAACCACCAGATGGTCCTGCTCCCACAACAATGCAGTCGTACATAGAAAATTTTCTTTTAGGTAAGGGTACAAGCAAGTCTGTTTGATTTTACCGTTAATTTATGGAGTAATTGCCAATCTATAAACCCCAACTAAAGGCAGTGCTTGGGAATACCCTTGTTTGAGTTTATAAAAAGTTACGCTTAACTACCTTGGCTGGAAATTCCTTGTCGCGGATTTGAACTTGCACAATTTGTCCAATCTTGGCGAGATGGTGCGGGATATAACCAAAGGCGATCGCTTTGCCGAGGGTTGGCGACATCGTGCCACTGGTGACGATACCCACAGTTTCACCTTCAAAACGAATCGGATAATCATGACGAGCGATATTGCGACCTTCCAATTCCAAACCAACTAGTTTACGAGGAACTCCATTCTGTTTTTGATCTTCGAGGACAGCACGTCCGTAGAATTCACCCTTCTCTTTGAGATGAATAATCCAATTGATATCGGCTTCCCAAGGTGTAGTGCTATCGTCCATGTCCTGACCATAGAGGTGCATTCCTGCTTCGAGTCGCAGGGTGTCACGACAACCTAAGCCACAAGGAACAACACCTAGATCAAGTAGTTTTTGCCAAAGTGCTTTCCCAGTTTCGATATCGGTCATAATTTCACAGCCATCTTCGCCTGTGTAGCCTGTACGTGCCACGAAGCTGCGAACGCCTAGTACTTCTGTATAGGTATGCCCAAAGCGCAGTCTGGGTAATTTCATCAAGTCA
The DNA here is from genome assembly GCA_020404105.1 of Pseudanabaena sp. M53BS1SP1A06MG. Lineage (GTDB taxonomy): Bacteria > Cyanobacteriota > Cyanobacteriia > Pseudanabaenales > Pseudanabaenaceae > Pseudanabaena > Pseudanabaena mucicola_A. The sequence goes on from JADBWH010000073.1 coordinate 30,669, forward strand.
GCACCGACTAGCTCCTGCAAAGTGGCGATCGCTGTTTTCCCCTGTACGGCAATTAAGGTTTGTGATGCGGAGTTATCAACTAAGCGATCGCCTAAATGTTGTTGTAACCATGCCTTATCCTTTTCGGTGGTGGAAGCATTGACAATCACTGACCAATTTTCGCGATCGCCATCTGGCTCATGGTGATAAAAAATTACATCATCGATAATCCCACCTTGCTCATTGAGTAAGACTGTATATAGAGCCTGTCCTACCTTGACTCGACCTAAGTTCGATGGCACAAGTTTGTTTAAGGTTTCAAGAACTCCTTCCCCAGAAATCGCAAATTTGCCCATGTGGGATACATCAAACATCCCCACCTGCGATCGCACTGCCTTATGTTCGGCAATGATGCCCTGATACTGCACGGGCATCTCCCACCCACCAAATTCTACTAATCGCGCACCAGAGCTAACATGAAGATCATACAAAGGGGTGCGCTTGAGAGAGTTGCTCATGATTGCCATTGAAAAAATTGGTTACATCTATAGATTATGCAATCTGAAGTGACGATTGTTATTGACCACACCCGAACATCATAACTGACCAGAGATTGCTCCGATTCGGATACCACCAGCTTCGTCCTAACGAAAAGGTAGAGCTGTTACTTGAAATTTCGCTGGGGTAATTGTTGGTGACATATTGCACCTGAGTTGAACTGTATTGGGACATTGTATCAATACAGCAATTCTCGTTATGACTTTTAGTTTGTCTAGGCTTTCAAATTTTGGACGAATGTATAGGCTTTTCAATAGCTATTGCAAATATTCTCAGTAAACTCATCTAAATCAAGGCAAAATCTCCATGATGAGAATAGCTATAGCTGTCCAAATGTTCTTGACAAAGCTACACTACAATGTTAGGATTACATCCTAAGGATGTAATCCTAACATTGTAGTGTAGCTTTGAATTTTTGAGTGCCAACTATTTATGCAAGTTGAGAAAGCCATCACATTATCACTTGGTAATTTAGAACAGCCCGTCATCTCTAAATATCAGTTTGGATTAACTGTAAACAAAATATACCGAAGTAAGTTTTATAGCGGTGAACCTGTAGATCTCCATAAGGATTTTGCGGAAAAAGCAGACATTGCTAAACACTTAAAATTATTACTAAATGAAGGAGTTTTGTTTCCTCATAAGAATCTCTCCAATATTTTTACTCTTCTTGGTCGATCTAATGGCGATCCTGAGGATATAGCTTGTACAGTTGATCCTTTTTGCTATATGTCTCATCTAAGTGCCATGTCGTATCATGGTTTAACAGATCGAATACCAAAAAAGCTATTTATATCTTCCCCTCCGAATGATACTTGGCGATCTTTAGCAAAAGAGAAAATGCAGAAAGATCTGGGCGATAGTTTTGAAAGTTATTGTGAGCATGGGTTGCCCAAACTAGTTAGACCGACGAACATGAATAAGATCGATAAGACAGACCTTTATTGTCTAAATTCTATGCGCTTGGGAGCATATAAGAATGTTAGGGGGAGATCTCTCAGAGTTTCAACTATAGGAAGAACATTCCTTGATATGTTAAGAAATCCTGAACTATGCGGGGGTATCAATCATATATTAGATGTATTTGATGAATATGGAGAGAAATATCTCAGATTGATCACTGACGATATTGATAAAAACGGAGAGCCTATCGATAAGGTTAGGGCAGGCTATATTTTGAATGAGCGATTAGGTATTAATAATAATGAGATTATTAATGGCTGGTCTTCACTTGCTCAAAGGGGTGGATCGAGAAAGCTTGATTCAAGCTCAGAATACTCTCCCAAATGGTCAGATAAATGGAAAATTTCTTTGAATATTTTCAGGAATAGTGCTTGATGAGTGAAATCGAGGGATATGATATCAAAGACTGGGTTGAAGAGGCATCAACTACAAGTAATAAGGAGTTTCGTCAGGCTGTACATACTATCTTGTCGTCAATTGCTTCAGATAGTGACTTAAAAGCAAACATGATTTTGAAAGGAGGCATTTTGTTAGCGATAAGATATAAAAGTCATCGCTTTACAACAGATATCGACTTTTCTACGGAGAAACCACGCGGTGGCGAGATTACTGAAGATGGCGTTCGTAAATCTTTGGATAGTAGTCTAGCCCAGATGGTTGAGGAATTGGATTATGATTTAGATTGTCGTGTACAAAGTAGTAAGTTACAGCCAAGGGATGTTAAATCTACATATCCATCAATTAAGATGAAAGTAGGATATGCATATAAAGGGACACCTCAGCATAAGCGATTATTGTCTTTGCAATCACCGAATACCATATCAATTGATTATAGTTTGAATGAAGCAACTCCTAATATTGAAGATTTAAAGCTAAATCTTGAAGAAGGCATTTTAGCTTATTCATTAACAGACTTAATAGCCGAAAAATATCGCTCATTATTACAGCAAGTTTCTAGAAATAGAAATCGTAGACAAGATGTATATGACATAAACTTATTAGTCGAAAGATTTGGGGATATTAATGATTTTGAAAGAAGCAAAATCTTGAATTCCTTAATTATTAAATCGAAAGCAAGAGAGATATCGCCAGATATAAATTCATTTGAAGACCCAGATTTAAAATCCAGAGCTCAAAAAGACTATCACACTCTTAAAGATGAGATAGAGAGTGAGCTTCCAGACTTTGATGATTTATTTCAAAAAGTCTCTGACTTCTATAGATCATTGCCATGGTCATAACGAGATTAGAAATTTGAAAGGATAATTATTTGGCGATATTAATCGTATCTTGAATAAACAGATTTTGGTTTAGGCGTTATTTACTAGTTGTAATTGCGCCTAACCGATCGCCAAAAGGGAAAAACCTAATAGTTGCTTTACCAATGACATTTCCTTTTGGTAAAAATCCCCAGATATGCGAATCATTGCTGTGATTGCGATTGTCGCCCATCATCCAGTAATGACCTTTGGGAACTAACACTTCACGCATCGCATATTTTGGAGATTCCGCAATATAGGACTCATCAAGAGGTTCACCATTGCGATAGACCTTACCATTTTTAATCGCAATGCGATCGCCTTCCACACCAATCAATCGCTTAATGTAAGCCTTGCTCGTATCACTTGTTGCAGGCGTAGCAGGCGGATAGAAAATTAAAATATCGCCGTATTGAGGTTCTTGCCAACGCTGGGAAATTTTGTCTACTAAAATGCGATCGCCCACTTGTAAAGTTGGTTCCATCGAGCCAGAGGGAATGAAGCGTGGCTCCACAATAAACGTGCGTAGGAAAATAGCGATCGCAAGGGCAACAGCAAAAATCCGAATCGTTTCACCATGTTGCTGCCACCAAGGTTTGACGGTCACTTGCGAATCGAGCTTATTTTCTGTGGACATGAATCAATATTTATGTGTTGTGATCTAACTAATTGGGCTAAAGGAAACTATGAACGCAGGTTTGCGCGACCTGTACATAAATTTTAATATTTTTAATATTTAGGAACAGTCAAGTTACCCGCACGACTATCAAAAGGCCAATAGCGAAACATTGCCCGCCCGACGATATTTTCCTCTGGCATGAAGCCCCATGCATGGGAATCCAAACTGTTATTGCGGTTATCACCCATCACCCAATATTTACCATTGGGGACAGTGAAATATGGATAATCCTTTCCTGATTGCACATTAGGGGGACGGAAGCAATTAGGGCAGAGGGCATCATCTTGGGTCGGTAAAGTGTAATTTGGCGGAGTCGCAACGTATGGCTCATTTAAGGGCACATCATTAATAAATACTTTTCCATCATGAATGCTGATGCGATCGCCAGGTAAGCCAATGACTCGCTTGATATAAACCTTCGTGGGATCAGGCACTATAGCAACATTGGGAGGATTAAAGACAATTATTTCGCCACGTTCAGGCTTGCGCCAGCGAAAGGAAAGTTTGTCAATAATTAGGCGATCATCAATTAATAGAGTTGGCTCCATGGAGCTAGAGGGAATATAGCGTGGCTCTGCTACAAATATGCGTACTCCGACCGCTAGTAAGATCGCCACAGTCACCGTCGGCAGATTGTCCGCTAAAATTGTTTTGAGCGAACGTTCCTGAACTGGTGGTACTTGTTTGGGATCAGACGGTGGATTGACTGGAGACTGATTAGTGCGATCGCTAGAATTATCAGATGACATAGAAATGCTCGCGGAATATGTACTTATCTTAGATCGTCTTTAGTCAGTGTGGTCTAAAGCGCCGACTTACTACTTTTTCAAGACACTAGGAACCTCAATCGCGCGATCACCAGAAAGGTTAAATTCTTGATGAATTAGCATTAACGCCTGTTCCGCCTGATTATCACGGACTACACAACTAACTTTAATTTCAGATGTGGCAATCATCTCAATATTAATACTTGCATCGGCTAATGCTCCAAACATCCTTGCAGCAATACCAGATTGATTAATCATCCCTGCTCCCACGATGCTGACTTTGCTGATGTCGTCATCACAGGAGACTTCGCCATAACCGAGATCGTTTGCCACCTGCTTCAGGGCAGTTTCCGCTTTTGCCCGATCCGTAATAGCTACCGTAAAGGCAATCTCATTAACATCGCGATCAGACTGGGACTGCACAATCATATCTAAGCTAATATTTTGCTCAGCTAATTGTTCCAGAATTTTGGCTGCCATTCCTGGACGATCTGGTACTTTCTGAACTGCGATTCTGGCTCGATTGCGATCAAGAGCAACGCCCCGTACTGGTGGATTGTTGGTATTAAGGATTGTTTCGCGGGAAGTGGATGTCTGTACTGGCACATCAAAGACTTTTTGAAGAGCAGCGATCGCTACCTCGCCATCGGTTGCGGCAATTACACAGCTAATCTTAATCTCTGAGGTAGAGATCATCTGAATATTCACCCCAGCTTCTGCCAATGCCGAGAACATTTTTGCGGCAACTCCTGGACGACCAATCATCCCAACGCCAATAATGCTGATTTTTGCGACGTTGGAGTCAACAGTAACAGAACTTGCACCAATCTCTAGGCTACGGGTGACCAATTCCGCCAACTGCAATTGATTTTGAGGAATCGTAAAAGCAATATCATTAACTCCCTCAATTTCTTGCACCGCTTGAATGATTAAGTCTACATTTACGGATTGCTCGGCAAGGGGTTTGAATAATTGCGAGGCGATCCCTGGTCGATCAGGGATCTGCAATAGGGCAATCTTGACTTGATCGTAATCAATAGAAATATTTTCCACGAAACGATTTACCTCTAAGGTTTTTAGATCACCTATGCCAATACGTGGCGAGGTAATTACTGTCCCTGGATCATCAAGCCAACTTGATCGCACACACATTTTTACGCCAAAGTTTCTTGCTATCTCGACCGATCGCGGATGTAAAACCTTAGCGCCCAAACTAGCTAGCTCTAGCATTTCATCGCAAGTAATTTCATCGAGCATTTGTGCTTTGGGCACAATGCGGGGATCGGTGGTGAGAATTCCTGGAACATCTGTATAAATCTCACAAACATCAGCTTCAATCGCCGCCGCGATCGCCACTGCCGAAGTGTCCGAACCACCCCTTCCTAGGGTCGTGATTTCGGTACTCGGCAAACCTGTTGCTTCATCAAGCGCCACACCTTGGAAGCCTGCAATTACGACAACCTTACCTAAAGCCAAAGCTGATTTAATTTGATCAGCTTCCACATACAAAATTCTGGCACGTGTATGTTTTGGTTCAGTGACTACCCGCACTTGCGAACCATTCATAGCGATCGCTGGTTGACCCACCGCTTGTAGCGCCATACTTAGCAAAGCGATCGTCACCTGTTCACCCGTTGCCAAGAGCAAATCCGTCTCACGCTCTTTCGCGTCAATTTCTTCGAGGGTTTGGGCATGGGTTGCAGCTACAGATTCGGCAAGGGCAACTAGTCCATCCGTGGTTTTGCCCATCGCCGAAACTACAACTACGACTTGATTACCCGCATCAACTGTCCGCTTAATGCGATCGCGTACTGCTTTAATGCGATCAGCATCGGCTACGGAGGAGCCACCATATTTTTGAACTATTAGCGCCATTCGTGGGGAAAATTTTGTAAACCTGAGAGAGTTTCTGAAGATGTTTTGCTCAATAACCCAAGTCCAGTCAACTCAATCAAGTTAACTAATTCAAGTCAAAGCATTACAGCTTATCTATCATACATTTCATCTAGACAATCACTATACAAACGTCTGTGCGATTTAAGCCTGTAAATTTTATCAGCAAGAAACTAAAATGCCTTGGTAAGCAAGGCTTTTGATTTCTGGTTTTGAGATAGGGTTTGCGTAGTAAAACCTGTCTCAAAAATAGCTTTAAATTATCCCAAACTCGCGTTACACAATGCCTCTGTATTAACCTCAAAGACAAGTAGAGAATCAAAGTCTAGTCGCTCATTCTTGAGACCGAGCAACTTTTTAAAAGTATCAATCTATACATTTTGAACATTGTTAAAAGTTTTCTACGATACATTGCGATCGCGCTAATTGCCAAGTATTGTTAAGTTAATCCGTAAATTTGCTCTGATGGTATTATTGCCAAGTAAGGAGCGATCGTGTACTTAACAAGGAACTGTCTTTTATGCAAAAGGGGTCTGTTTCTCCACTGGTTCTGATCATTTTAGACGGCTGGGGATATAGAGAAGAAGCCGAGGGCAATGCGATCGCCGCAGCAAATACTCCTGTCATAGATAGTCTGTGGAGTACTTACCCAAAAACTCTCCTCCAAGCCTCTGGCAAGGATGTTGGCTTACCCAAAGGTCAAATGGGCAACTCAGAAGTTGGTCATTTGAATATTGGCGCTGGTCGAGTCGTCCCCCAAGAATTAGTTAGAATTTCTGATGCTGTTGATGATGGCTCATTACTGGCTAATCCTGCGCTAGTAAATGTTTGTGAGCAGGTCAAGGCTAATCAGAGCAAGTTACATCTAATTGGGCTTTGCTCTGATGGTGGTGTTCATTCGCATATTGATCACTTATTAGGTTTGATCGATTTAGCAAAGGCTCAGGGTATTCAAGATGTCTGTATCCATGTCATTACTGATGGTCGAGACACCCTACCCCAGTCTGGGATTAATTTTATTAAGTTATTGCAGACCTATCTTAATAAAATTGGCACTGGGCGGATTGTTACCATTAGCGGTCGCTATTTTGTAATGGATCGGGACAAACGTTGGGATCGCATCCAAAAAGCCTATGAAGTTTTAACTAATGATCAAATCACCACCAAGCTAACTTCAGCAGTCGATGTACTGGCATCTGCTTATCAAGAAAAAATCACCGATGAGTTTTTGCCACCAACCAGAATAGCCCATGGGGCGATCGCCGCAGGTGATGGTGTCATTTGTTTTAATTTCCGACCTGATCGTTCCCGTGAAATTACCCAAGCATTTGTATCTGATAACTTTACGGGATTTGAACGTGAGCGCATAGAGCCGCTTGCCTATGCTACCTTCACCCAGTACGACAGTTCACTATCGATCCCTGTTGCTTTCTTGCCTCAAAACTTGACCAACCTACTCGGGCCAGTTGTATCTAACCATGGACTCAGGCAACTCCGCTTGGCTGAAACTGAAAAATATGCCCATGTCACCTATTTCTTTGACGGTGGGATGGAAGAGGCTAGCGAAGGAGATGATCGCATACTCGTTAATAGCCCAAGGGTATCGACCTATGACCAAGAGCCAGCTATGTCGGCTACTGAAGTTACCAGAATTGCTTCGGAGGCGATCGCCAAACGGATTTATTCACTGATCGTAATCAACTATGCCAACCCTGACATGGTCGGACATACTGGTAACTTTGAAGCTACGGTTAAGGCACTTGAACATGTGGATCGATGTTTAGGGCAACTGCTATCTAGTATTGCTAATGCAGGCGGTACTGCTTTGATCACGGCTGATCACGGTAATGCGGAATATATGTGGGATGATGATGGTAACCCTTGGACAGCTCATTCCAGTAACCCTGTACCATTTATTTTGGTGGAGGGTGAAGGACGCAAAATTCATGGACATGGTGCTGATGTCAAGCTAAAGCCCAATGGTGGTCGTCTGGCGGACATTGCACCAACGATTCTTGAAATCCTCCAAATTCCGAAACCACCAGAAATGACTGGGTTTTCTCTATTGGAGTCAGCTAGTTATGAAGTTAAAAATCTCAAAACACCAGTAAAAATTGGTATGTAACATTAAGAGGGGCTACTTTTTACCCCTCATATATTTACCCCTCATATATTAAGAAGGCACAAACTGCAATACAGCAATTTTCATTTTTGAATGCAGAATGTAATATCAAGTTAAAAAATGGCAGTGCCATTTTTTAACTTCCAGACAGACTGGGTTCAGTTTTTAATTACTTCAGTTGTTGTCATAAGAGATTACAGCAATGTCAAAACTTACAAGGCGAGAGTTTATCGCTGTTAGTAGCCTCACTGCGGGATTTGCGATCGCTGTTCAGCCTATTTCCGCGAAAGTAATTACCACCACGAGCAAGGGGCTAATTGCAGGAGAAGTGAAAATTCCTGTCATTGATGGCACAATTCCCGCCTATCGAGCACAACCCGCCAGAGGCAAAAATTTCCCCGTCATTTTAGTAATTCAAGAAATTTTTGGTGTTCATGCCCATATTCAAGATGTATGCCGTCGTCTAGCCAAATTAGGATATTTAGCGATCGCCCCTGAATTGTTTTATCGCCAAGGTGACGTATCGAAACTTGCCGATATTGCTCAAATTAGACCGATTGTGAGCAAGGTTCCTGATGCTCAGGTATTTGCCGACCTTGACGCAACCGTAGAATGGGCAGCTAAATCGTCACAGGGCGATATTCAAAAGTTGGGGATTACGGGATTCTGCTGGGGTGGTAGGATTACATGGCTCTATGCAAACCATAATCCTAAAGTCAAGGCTGGTGTTGCTTGGTATGGCAGACTCGTTGGTGAATCGACAGAACTCACACCGTATCATCCCATTGATATCGCCAAATATTTACAAGTGCCTATTTTAGGACTTTACGGTGGCAAGGATGCAGGTATTCCCCTAGAGACCGTTGAGCAAATGCGCGAACAACTTAAGGGTTGCAGTACTAATTCTGAAATCATTGTCTATCCTGATGCTCCCCATGCGTTTAATGCCGATTATCGCTCCTCATACCGTCAAAAAGAAGCCGAAGACGGTTGGAAACGGCTGAAAGCTTGGTTTAAGAAAAACGGAGTTTAAATGAGCGCCTAAAAGCAAAGCTTTTGCTTCTGGACTTGATAAGCTTTGTAAGCTTAACCAGACTTGGCATAAAAAAAGAGCGCTATGCGCTCTTTTTTTATGCCAACTATCTGTAAGGCTCTTGCGGATAAAAATGTTCCACCAAAGTTAGCTGCGACTTCGCAGCTAACTTTGGTGGAGCGGAGCCTAAGCCACAATTACATTGCATGACTACCCTTTAATTTATAGCAAGTCCCTAATTACGAGAAAGTCTTATCGCGTATACAAATCTCGTGAAGTACGGAGTTGTACGCCCGCAGAAGATGGGGTACAACCCATATACCTCGATTGCTTGAAAAGCGCTATATTGTGTAAAGGAATATAAAGTATTGTAAAAAAATTGTAATTTTCAAATGCAAAACAAAGTTGTTGTCGTTGTTGGTGCAACAGGTGGGATTGGTTCAGCACTTGTACCGAAATTAGCAGAAGCAGGTGCGAAATTAGTTCTCGTAGCAAGAGATATCCATAAATTAGAGGAACTCGTTCACAACCTCGAAGATGATTACGATGCTGAGGCAATCGCTATTCCCACCGATATCACCAAGTATGCTCAAGTTGAAGGAATAGTGCAACAGGCGATCGCCCAGTTTGGACAGATTGATGTTTTAGTGAATGCCGCAGGTGCAGGTATTCTCAAACAATTCAATCGCATTGAGCCACAGGAACTCGATTACCTGCTCGATCTCAATCTCAAAGGGACTTTTTATACGAGTCAGTTAGTCGCTAATGCGATGAAGGATCGCAAAATTGGACATATCTGTAATGTAATTGGTATTTTAGGTAAGCATCCGATGGCAATGGCATCCGCCTATTGTGCTTCTAAATTTGGAGCCGTTGGCTTTAGCAAATGTATGGCAGATGAGTTACGTCGCTTTGGAATTAAGGTAACTCTGTTTTATTTTGGGGGAATTGATTCACCATTTTGGGATAATGTCAGTCTCAAAGTCGATCGCAGCAAAATGCTGACTCCTGAAACTGCGGCAAATGCAATTATGTTTGCACTCTCCGCCGACCCATTAGCCGTACCGATGGAAATCAATATTCAACCTGAAAGCCATTTATTCTTTTAAAAACGTCAGTTCTTAAGCTTGCAAATTTTATAGTCCCATCAACAAAAGCATTGCTTAGCAAAGCTTTGCCATGAGAGAACGTTGGCATACCTCCCCGTTTCTCGAAATCCTCTTTAGAAAGAATCTGTGCATTTCGTAGATTCTTTCTAAAGGGGATTTCGAGTTAAGCTGGCAAAATTTTAAAGCCCAAAAGCAAAAGCCTTGCTAAGCAAGGCTTTTGCTTTTTGGCTTTGAGAGAGGGGTGGCTACGCCACCCCTCTCTCAAAGCTCGTTTCAAATTATCCCGAACTCACGTTTTCTTAAGGGGATATTTGTTGCAAATTGCTGAGAAGTATTTCTATCTCGCCTAAATCACATTTAATGATAGATAGACACTTTTTCTGGGGAACCCAGTCCTATAGCTTGGAGTTTGGAGAGTAAGATGAAAAAGCGATATCTATATATATTGATGATATTCATCACGATCGCATCCTGTGGCGCAGCAATCAAAGCAGCAGAAATATTTCAATCACGCACCGTCAAAATACTTAGCCCTGCAGAAATGTCAAAACTGGCTGATTCCTTCAGCGCTCAAGAAATTTCCCAACTGGAAATCGATGATGTTCTTCGCGATCGCCTCCGCTTCGATCCACAGTGGCAAGAAATCGTTCAAGCTATTCGCCAAGATATTATCATTACCAAATGGGGAAAAGATGCTGTAGCCAATCCCGCATGGAAAAAGTATGGTGCTAAAGCATATCCATTGCTGAGCTATTTTGCGCGTTCCCGCGATGAAACTAGACAAAAGTATGGTATTGAAGGTATTCGCAATCTTGGTAAACCCTATACGACCATATGGCTCCGTGGACAAATTCAACGTCGCTTGACCTACCCTAATTTGTACGAAATCGCTCCCTATGTCTACGAAGCTCAAAGCAAGGACTGGGAGAAAGATTTCGGATTAGATGATCCTCAAGTCCGCAAAGAGCTAATCAGTCTTGCCAAAGCTAATCTCGAACCCAAAAATTCTCCGCAATATTATAGTCAATTCAACTTGGAATTTTTGACGAGAATTCTTGGCTATGAAGCCGTATATGGTAAGTCCTCATATGAAAAAGAAAAGAACTTTGCAGGTTTACCAGAATGGGTGAACTATGAGCAGTTAGCAAAACCGACAGATAGTCAAATCAAGGCAGCGATCTCCCTCTATCAAAAATTACCAAGCGATGCTCAGGAGTATATCTTGGTCGAGCGACTTGGAGCCATCAAAGCAGGCGAAATTACTCCCTTTGGTCGTGCATTCTTCCATTCTTTGATTAACGAACCAAATTCTAATGATCGGACTTGGGCGATCGCTGAGCTAGATCGCCATGGTGATGCTCAAGCGACAGAACTCCTTCAAAATATTTTGAACAATGATCTATCGCAACTCTATCCTCTCTCCAAGATCGTTAGTTATGAGAATTTCACGATTAAAGGTGACTATGCCTATTACCTGCTTTTAGGAATGGTGACAAAATATCCGCAGTCCAAATTTGCGATCGCTTGTCGTGAGTATGGAGATTTAACAGGACGTTCCTATTTTGATGGTGAGCCACGCAGTCAAGAAATCATTGCACGTAATGCTAACCGCACTGAGATAGAACGGCTGCAAGCATGGCAGGACTGGCTCAGAAAATATCCTGATCATGCTGGAGTCGATGACGCTAACTATTTCCTCGCGCTCAGTCTTCAAAATAATAATGACATCATGAGAGCTATGCGTCTTTGGAACAAAATCATGGTGCAACCTATGGGTGATCGCGATGCCATCTATCTAGCTTTCCCTCATGTGCGGACCCTCCTCGATGTGGGACTGTCTATCGAACAAATGCAAACCCTCTTGCAAGAACCAGATAATCAACCTCTCGCACCACTCTTGCAATATGCAATTGCCATTCAATATGCGCGATCTCACAACTATGCGAAAGCCTTAGAAATTAATGCCAACTTAAATTTAGATTCAATCCCTGACCGTATCCTCGAAGCATACTATTACCCTCAAGGTCGCTTGTGGCGAGAGGATAATCGAGTCGTCGATTTTAAGAAAGAAGCACAATCACTCTTGAGCGAACAGAAACTACGTTGGCAAAAATTGCGCCAATGGCAAATCGAAAATACTCCCGAATCGCGTTACCAAATCGCCTCAGATTGGGCAGGAATAGGTGGATGGAAAAATGGTTATTTACCCATCTGGGATGGATTTCGCACCTATCGTATCCCTACGGACTGGGACTGTGACAAGTGGTGGGTATGCGATGAATCTAAACGCAGTAGCTCAGAGATTTTGGCTAAATACCAAGGTGGCAGCCAAAATGCGATCGCGATTTCCCTCTATCAACAGTTACTTGATGACCAGAATATCCCTCTAGACATTCGCGAAAAATCTTTATACATGATTGGTATGACCCTACTGAACCAATGGGAAAACCACACTTTCGCGGAAACTCAAAGGATCCATCCCCCCGCAGGATTAAGTGCTAGTGGACAATATCGCCAACTCAGTAAACGTAGTTACTCTTATCAAGACTACGAACAACTAGAAAAGAGTACCCTATCTGACTATCATCGGCGCATTGACAGCATTATCACTGAGTTACAAATTAAATTCCCTCAAAGTCCTTATATTGATGATTTGCTGTTTTCTAGTTTCTTTCTCAGTGAGCAACCTAGATATTTACAAAGGTTACTAGAGAGATATCCCGATAGCGATCGTGCTGCTGAAGCCAGATTTTTGCTCAACCTAAAGAAATAAACGAATGGTAGATTAGCCACCCTCTCTCTCAGAGAAAAATAGATAATGGTGAGAATTCTTTCTAAACTATTGCGAGTTCTCTCAAAACGTGATAGAACGAAATAATGAGTTTATTCCATCATAAGCAAATGTATGAGGAAACAAACTAATCAAAACAATCAATCATTATTATCTCTTTGGTTTCCATAATATGAGTATAGATCTACCTGTAAGTCTACAGCCAGATGGCTTCGGCGCGTCTTTACAAGCTTTGCAATCCCATTTGCAAGGATTCCTCGCAGAATACGAAGACAAAGTCGCTCAAGCCCGCGCTCAACTCGCTCACGTTGAAGCCCTCCTTGGTAGCCTGCCTGCTGAAGTTCCTAAAGCCAAAGCTAAAAAGAAAGAAACTGCCACTGCTCCTGCTATCGTTGCTCCCGTAATTGCTGAAGTTCCTAAAGCCCCTACTAAAGGTCGTAAACCCAAAGCCGCTAAACCTGAAGCAACTCCCGTCGCCACACCTGTTGCTAAAGGAAAAGGAAGAGGACATCGTCGGGGTTCATTAACAACTCGTCCTGCTTATGAAGGACTAACCCTGACAGAATCGATCGAAAAGATTTTGAATGAGCGTCAAGGACAAGCAGTTAATGCGGATGATGTAGTCAATATCCTTTATGGAGATCTCTCTGAAACTGTTTTCCGTGTTGCTAAAGAACGTGTCACCAAGAATTTATCTAAGGGTAAAGGTGAAAATAGATGGAAGCGTGTTCCTAATCAACTCGGTTACTATACCCTCTCTCTCGAAAGCTTGAAAACAGTTCCTACATCAACTATTAAAAGAGGCAGAGCAGCCGCTAAAGCAGCCGCTCCAGCCGCTAAGGTAGAGAAAGCTCCAAAAGCAGCAAAGGCTGCTAAAGTTTCCAAGGCTCCAAAAGTTGCGGCTAAAGCTACCAAGACTCCAAAAACTACTGCTAAAGCTGTTGTAACTAAAACTTCTACTAAAGTCAAAAAATCTGAGGCTCCTGTATCTAAAGCTATTCAGCCTAAAAAGTCGGGTCGTTCTAGCTCCTTAGCTTTCCGTCCTCTTTATCAAGGTAATACTTTAACCGATGCGATCGAGAAAGTTTTACAAGAGCGTAAGGGTGAATTTGTGAATGCAGATAGTGTTGTTAAGGCTTTGTATGGCGATCTTTCAGTTGAGAATTTCCGCCAAGCCAAGGATCGCGTTACCAAAAATCTGTCTAAGGGCAAGCTCGATGGTAAGTGGGAAAGAGTTCCTAATCAGCTAGGCTATTACACTTTATCCATGTCTGCGGTTAAGGCATAGATATTTCAACAGATAGCTATCTTCCTAGTCATTCATAAGACCATTAATTAGCTCAACTTAATTAAAACCAAAACCGAGAGTTTTGTTCCGCCCGCTACGCGGGCGGAACAAAACTCTCGGTTTTTAGTTTACTTATGTCTAGCTACTTACAAAAAATCTCGCTTTGCGAGCTTTTTTGCTTGTATTGTGTGTATTGATGCTTTAAAATATCCAACGGGAGAGATGGCAGAGTGGTCGAATGCGTTCGACTTGAAATCGAATGTTGTGAAAGCAACCGAGGGTTCGAATCCCTCTCTCTCCGTAAATAAGTAAAAAAGCTACCTGATGGTAGCTTTTTTTATAGTGAAGTGCTGTTTGAAAAACTCATACATTTTAACGACAGTTTGAGTTAAGTCTGCAAGTCTTATAAACTAAAAATCAAAAGCTTTGTTTAGCAAGGCTTTTGATTTTTAGCTTTGAGAGATGGTTTGCGTAGCAAACCATCTCTCAAAGCCAGTTTTAAATAATTCCGAACTAACTTTTTTTAGTCATTTTCGATCGCTTGTTTAATCTTTATCTTATCTTCGGTAATCGGTAATAACGCAGGTGACTCCTGCACCGCTTGTAGATGTGGATGACTAGGAATGGCATTTTCAGGTTTATGGGAATTGCGCCAAGCGATGAACTTTTCTTTTAGGAAACGATATGCTGGGGGTACACCAAACCATAGAACAACTCCACTTAGAATGATTGAACTAACTTTCACGACTCCAGATACTAAGACCTCAAGCGGAATTAATGTGCCTGCATAGTAGGCAACACCTGTAGTCACGACACCCCAAACCAAAGCACCTGTAGCGTTAAAAAAGAGAAATCTTGAGTAGGACATTCCTGACATTCCTGCCATTGGTCCTGCAAAAATTCGCAAGATGGCAATGAAGCGACCAAAGAAAACTGCGCGATCAGCACTACCCCGAAATTTTTCACGGGCAATCTCAATCTCATCAGCAGGCATCCGAAATAGTTTGCCAATTTTTGAGAGGGCGGGCAACCCACCCCAACGACCTAACCAATATCCTGCACTATCTCCTAAAATTGCTCCCGCTACAGTACATAGCAAAACCAATGGATAGCGCAACTCACCATTTCCTGATAGAAATCCACCTACCAGTGTAATTGTTTCCCCTGGCAACGGGATACCAGCATTCTCCAGCATAATACCGAAGAACACGATCCAGTATCCATACTGTTGTGTCCATTCTTGAATAACTTCTAGCGAAAAAAACTCAAAATGCATGAGTTGTAACTCAAAGTCTAGTGGGCTAAATTGTTTTATAAAAAATTGTTACTTTTTGTATCATTATAAATGCTTGTCCGTCAAAAAATAGACCTATAAGTCAGCCCTTAGACTGGATTTTCGGCTAGAGCAATTAAAGATACTACTAACTATAGATTAATCGAGATGGCGTTTACAGGACAAGCTGCAATACATTGCTCACAAACTATACAGCGCGATCGCGTAAAGGTGAGTTGAAAACTTTTAGGATCAAGGGTCAGCGCCTCAGTGGGGCATACACCAGTGCATAAGCCACAATCAACACATGCCGTATCGTCAATTACAATTTCGCGTCCATGTAATGAAACCTCGATATCTTGCGAACGCATCCATTCGATAGCTTCTTCAAGCTGGTCGATATCCCCTGATAGTTCTAGCACCATCTTTCCGACTTTATTGGGAGCCACTTGTGCGCGGATAATATTTGCGGCTATATTGAAATCTTTGGCAAGTCGATAGGTGAGGGGAATGTTGATCGCCCGTTTAGGAAAGGTAAGATTAACTCTTTTTTTCATAATTAGTATTTTCGGGGTAATTTCCCACCCTAATCAATCAGCAATACTAATTATGAAACTAATGCTGGGATTTTTATCATCGAAAATATAAGGTGAAGAGTTTGTTTCCCGACCGAAGACTGGGAAGCAAGCCCTTTTAATTATAGGCAAGGGGGTTAAGCCCCCTGTTCTTGATTTATCAAATAGAAAGGTGTCTGCCGTCTCTCTATTTGATAAATAAATGGTCAAACAGGACAAAAGCTGATAAACTCACGGAGACTTTTTTTGCTTGCTGAAATGAACTAGCAGATAGGGATATGGGCAAAATATTTATTTCCGCAGGGCATAGTGTTTTTGAAGGTTCGTTCCGCGATCTCAGTGAAGGAGTTGGCGGCATGATCGAAATGGCTGAATTGATTGCTACAAGAGATCTATTAATTGCCGAATTGCGATCGCGGGGGATTGCGATCGCTCTACCTAGTGATGACTTGAACTCAGAAGAGATGATCGCATGGATTAATTCAAGGGTCACTAGTCAAGATGTAGCTCTATCTCTCAATATCGATACGGTCACATCACCAGAATTACGAGGAGCCACAACCTATTACATAGCCAATAATACAATTCGCAAACGGCAGGCGGAAATAATTACCAATGCCTTAACCAAGCGAGTTCCCGAAATTACGAATCGAGGTGCGAAAGTGGACACGATCGCGAGTATTGGCAGTTTGAGCTTTTGTCGCCAAATTATCATTCCTTCAATTTTGTTGGAATTAGTTTTTGCAAATACTTCACAGGATCGACTACTGATGCAAACAAGGCGGCGTGACTATGTGATCGGAATTGCTGATGGCTTACAGGCATGGATTAATGAAACGGCAACTACAATTCCTGTATTCACTCCAGCGAACCGTACCCCTGTCACCAAAGCTGTTACCTATCCAGAAATTAATATTAATCTCAATGGACAAAGTTATGAAGAAAAGGGGATTTTAGTGGCAGGCAATGTCTTAGTTCCAGCCGATTTAGTTGACCGCCTCGGTTTCGATCTGAGTCAGATTCCTTTAACTTGTCGTCTGCGCTATCAAAGTATTGTCTATTTGCAGGCGATCGCTTTGCGAGATCTGAATACTTCTGTATCTTGGGATAGCACTACCCGTACCCTTTATCTAAAAACAATTTTTAAGGTTTTCACTGGGCAAATCGATCAGATCATGGGTGTAGGTAATGCATCAGAAGTGCAGTTACTAATGTTTCTCAAAAATAATAATGAGATAGCTCTCACAAACTATGGTGATCTACCACATTTATATCGTGAAGAAGCAGAAATTGAAGGTGTAAATCATGATATTGCCTTTTGTCAAATGTGCATTGAGACAGGATTTCTCAGATTTGGTAGAGGTATTGAAGCTGAACAAAATAACTTTGCTAGTCTTGGTGCTACATCTTCGGTGAATGCAACAGCTAAATTATCAGGTGCGAGTTTTGCCGATCAGCGTACAGGCGTGAGAGCACATATCCAGCATCTCAAAGCCTATGCCAGCAATGCTCCATTATTTCAACCTGTCGTTGCTCCGAGATTCCACTTAGTGGCGCGAGGCGTTGCCCCGGTCTTAAGTCAACTCACTGGACGCTGGGCGATCGATCCTCTCTATGATCGCAAAATCCTCGCCCTCATCCGCCGACTCTACGAATCCGCAGGCATTTTCTAGGATATGAATTCAATCTGAATTAGTCTAATAGCCACACAAATAATTCTTTCTGTGGGGCAAAAGGGTTTTGTTGTCCAAAAGAAGAGTTGGGGCGTTGAACGTACTTTTGCTTGATTTTCTCGTTTTCGTCGCTTGACTAGGGAATACGAACTGGTAGTCCACCAGATATAAAGATAAAATAATAAAAGACCTCTTAGACACTTAATTATCAATGCCAAATTGTCCCAACTGTGAATCAAAAGATGTGGTCAAAAATGGTTTTATTCATAATGGGAATCAAAATCTTAATTGTAAAGCTTGTGGTCGCCAGTTTGTTGAAGCACCACGGCAAAAAATAATCTCTGAAAAAACGAAAGCTTTGATTGACAACCACTTATTTGCGGAAATTCCTCTTGCAGGTATTGCCTGAGTTTGTGACGTATCTGAAACTTGGTTACTGGATTATGTCAATCGCAAGTACGAGTCAATTCCTCGACAAGTGAATGTATCCCCTAAAAAAAAGGAAGACTAACGATTCAGTGTGATGAGATGTGGTCGTTTGTTGGTAATTTCTCTAAAAACTAGAAAATCACATTGCTGCTATCTGGTTCTTTATTCATCACTACAACTCATCCTTACTTGTTTGGGACTACCACTTTTCTAAATCCATTGTGATGCATGATATTGTCATTGGTCTATTTATCAACAAATATGAGTTTTCGTTTCAACCTCACTGAACGTTACAATAAATGTGACACACCGCCGATGCTGTGTAGAATGTTGCCGCGTTTGATAATCTATTTAGACTTAGGCTTACTGACAAGAAACCACCAAAGCTCTGCACCGATTAAACTCATGCCACCGACAGTCACAAGAATTTTATTGATTAGGGGTTGATCGATTACCTTAAACTGCATAGGTTTATCAGTCCCAATTTGCATATTGCGATTATCAAGCATTTTTTCTGAAGCGATCGCCACAGAGATGACTCCAAATAGAAAGCTAATACTAATGATGGTTCCGAAGAATGTAGATCTTTTGAACATGATAGTTTTTTGTAATGGGCTGTTAGCTGTTAGCTTTGGAGAAAGGGCTTTTAGCGATTAGCTGCTATCTTTGGGGCTTTTAGCTGTGGAGTTGGGAAACAAGGTAGTGATGCAAAGTAATGGTTAGGCTGTAATTAAGGATTTGTAATGTGCATGAAGTATCAAATAGCGCCAATATGATTCAACAACTTCTTGGAAAAAGATAATGTATTCCTTCCTAATCTTCCAATTCTTTGACGGAAGGTATTGTTAACTCTCTCAACAAAGTTAGTCTTGCCTGTTTCCTTGCCAACAGCTTTATGTTGTTTCCTTGGCAACACTTCTGAGTAGGCTTCCCAAAAGTCCGTATAACATACGGCACATTGACGATAAACAGCAGATATCGCCAATCTATGCTCCAACTATTTCATGAGTGTCTGCATCAATGGCTAACCGAATCCATTTCTTGTACTTTTTACTCTCCACAAATGACCACATCTCGTCCAATTGACTTGTCAAGATTTCCGAGATAATTTACTAACCTTGGCGCAAATGCTCTACCCCTACAGGGGAATGCTCTGCTTAAAAACTCTAACCAATATGCCTATATACCTTCCACAGTATAATTCAACAAAGGCGTTACATATAGCAATCCTAAATGATGTGTGGAAGCGCAACCCTTCGTGTTGCGCTTCCACACATCCAAAAATCTATAGATGATATAGGTCTGCTATAGCAGCGTCTTTAACTTTTAATTGGGTTTAACTAGATAAAACTTCATGACAGAGCTTTGTGCGATCGCCCTCGGTAGTAACCTGAGCAGTGAAATCGGGGACTCCGAAAAAATTGTCCAATCAGCGATCGCCCGACTCGCTAATCACCCTGAAATAGAGGTAATTAGAGTTTCGCGTTGGTATCGCACCAAGGCAATTACCTTACCAAATTCTGCACCCCAGCCTGACTACATCAATGGTTGTGCAATTTTACAAACTATTCTCAATCCATTGCAGTTATTACGCGCTTTATTTTATATAGAGCAAATTTTTGGGCGTGAACGCCGCGAACGGTGGGGAGCCAGAACTCTCGATCTTGATTTATTGCTATATGGTGACCGCCAAATTGCATCGCCCGAATTAGTATTACCGCATCCCCGAATGAGCGATCGCGCCTTTGTCCTGTTACCTCTATCCGAAATTGCCGCCGATTGGATTCATCCTAGCACTGGTTTAGCGATCGTCGATCTCGCCCAAAACCCCCCTGATTTAGATTTGAGTCATCCCATAGCTATTGATAACAAGGTCTTAAAGCACTGTACTCTGTAAATTTCTGCGTAGCCAAAGAATTATTCAAATTTGACAGTACTATCAAGCATGAATTAAGTATGAATACAAAAAAATTTGTTAGCTATAATCTAAATCACCGCTTCAACGTCTCGAAAAATTATAAAAACTTGCAGCAAAGAAATCTTAATCTTCAAAATCGCCAAAATTACGTCTTACAAAGCGTTTATCAAAGCCTTAAGTTGGAAAACGCTCTATAAGAATAGATAATCGTAAAAGTCATCAAATAACAATATCTAACCTAAATCGCTTATCTATTGGTGTATTTGAGGTTGTAAGGTTTATAAAAGTATTTATTTAAGAGTAGTCGAGGCGTTAAATGCTAACAGACAGCGATCGCGTTCAGGTTCTAAGTGAAGCTTTGCCCTATATGCAGCAATTTGCGGGGCGTACCATTGTCGTCAAATATGGTGGCGCGGCAATGAAAGAAGAAAATCTTCGGCAGGACGTGATCCGCGATGTCGTCACGATGTCATTTATGGGATTGCGCCCAGTCTTAGTACATGGTGGTGGCCCTGAAATCAATACATGGCTTACCAAACTGAACATTGAGCCACAGTTTATCAATGGTTTGCGGGTTACTGATGCCGCTACGATGGAAGTAGTAGAAATGGTGCTAGTTGGTCGTGTCAACAAGCAAATTGTAGAGATGATTAACCTTGCGGGGGGGTCTGGTGTCGGGCTATGCGGTAAGGATGGCAATTTGATCCGTGCGCGTCCCCAAGGCAATGATGCGATCGGCTTTGTGGGTGAAGTCAGCGGTATTAATATCGGTTTGCTGTCAACCCTACTCGAAGCTGGACATATTCCCGTTGTATCTAGTGTCGCAACCGACGAAACAGGTCAGCCCTACAACATCAATGCAGATACCGTCGCTGGCGAACTTGCAGCCGCATTGGGAGCCGAGAAATTGATTCTTCTCACCGATATTGCAGGTATCCTCCACAATTACAAAGATCCCAGTACGCTCTATCGCAGTTTGACGATCAGCAAAGCTAGAGAACTGATGAATGAAAATATCGTCAGTGGTGGCATGATTCCTAAGGTTCAATGCTGTGTGCGATCACTTGCACAGGGTGTCAAAGCTGCACATATCGTTGATGGGCGAGTACCCCATTCTCTATTGCTAGAAATATTTACCAATAGTGGCGTTGGTTCAATGATCGTTGCTTCTGAAACTTCTCTCTAAATTAAGGAGAAAGCCATCTAGGGGGCTTTCTTCTTAGCTAGTTTTACAATCCTGATAGAGCTTCTTAAATTTTTGCTGCTGCATATTGTGATCAACAATTGGTAATGGATAATCGCGCTTTTTACATTGATGGGGCGGAATATTACCACTTAGCAACTCTGCGGTAGTCAATCCTTGCAATTCGGGCAACCAACGTAAAATATATTCACCTTCTGGATCATACTTGCGGGCTTGTGATGCGGGATTGAAAATCCGTAAAGGCTTAGGATCCATCCCACTAGAAGCACTCCATTGCCAACCGCCATTATTTGCCGCTAAGTCACCATCTAGCAATTTCTGCATGAAATAGCGTTCGCCCCATTGCCAATTAATAATTAAATCTTTAGTTAAAAAACTAGCAACAATCATCCGACAACGGTTATGCATCCAGCCTGTTTGATTAAGCTGTCGCATTGCCCCATCAACAATCGGATAACCCGTGCGACCTTCACACCATGCAGTAAATTTCTCTTCGTCATCATCCCAAGGGAAATTACGCATCTGCGAACGATAGGCTCCTGTTTCTAGTTCAGGGAAATGAAAGAGAACATGCTGATAGAATTCTCGCCATGCGAGTTCTTGCTTCCATGTGGTAATCCCTGCTGCTTCCTCTTCACTACGCACTAGTTGCTCAGATGCGATCGCTTTTTCCCACACTCTTCTAATGCCCACTGTCCCAAAGCGCAAATGGGGACTCAGTGTCGATGTCCCTGCATGGGCAGGAAAATCGCGTTCCGTTTGATAACGTAAAATTCCATGACCATCACAAAAGGTTTCTAACAGTTCTAAAGCTGCGGATTCACCTACTTTAGGGAGGGTGATGTCATTGATAAATTTAAGCTCCCGCAGTCTTGGCAAAGGAATCACGGGTAAATCTTCATAACTGGCTAAACCAGTCAATTTTTTAGGAGAGACGAAGGGTTGCGGCTTTGGTTTACTTTGCCAATTGCGCCAAAAGGGAGTATAGACCTTATAAGGTTCTCCTGACTGGGTAGCGATCGCATCGGGAGCAATCAAACCAATATCCACAAAGCTCTGAACCTTTACGCCTAATTCTTGCAAAGCCTCATTTACTTGGCAATCACGCTTAATCGCAAATGGTTCAACATCCTGATTAAAAAAAACATGACTCGCATTAACTGCTTTCACTAGTTCACGAATTGATTGCACAGGCTGACCATATTTCAATAGCAATTCACTGCCCAAACGTCGATAGTTAGTTTGCAACTCGCGCAAACAACCGAGCATAAAGTCAACCTTGCTGCCTTCGTTTACGCCATCATCGAGAATATCAGGATCAAAAATAAACAGCCCCAACACTTTGCCCTGATCCCCAACCTGTGTGATCGCCTCGCTCAAAGCAGGATTATCATCTATTCGCAAATCACGCCGATGCCAGACTAAAGCGATCGGGGCTATTGAATCACTAGCTATTTCACGCATAAATATCTACAAACTTATAAGTAGCTCAACTTAATTAAAACTAAAAACCAGATTTTGTTCCGCCCGCGTAGCGGGCGGAACAAAATTCTCGGTTTTTAGTTTACTTATGTCTAGCTACTTAATCAAATCACGGTAGTGCTGAAAAGTAATTTTTTAGCAATTGTGTTGCGGGCACGAAGCGCCCGCAACACAATTACATTGCATGATTACCCAAATAAAAACTACTACTTCGACTTCGCTCAGTTAGCATATACCGAGAGATGAGCGAAGTCGAAGTTCCTCTAAAAGTTATAGGACTTACGCAAAATAACCGATAACTTAAGTTCTTGGCTGAAAGCTAAAGTCAGCTAAAGCAGACTAAGAAAACTCTATGATCGACTCGTTTCAAAGGGTTTAAGCTTTTAGCCCGTAATTTAAGTAGCTAGACATAAGTAAACTGAAAAATCGAGAATTTTGTTCCGCCCGCGTTGCGGGCGGAACAAAATTCTGGTTTGGGTTTTAATTAAGTTGAGCTACTTATTACATGGCTATTGCGTAAGTCCTAAGTTATTCAAAACAACTATACTTGCTAAATAGGCTTTCATTTCTGCAAACAATGCAACATGAGATGAATGAGCATTAACAAAATCAACTTTCAAGCTGGCATATTGAAGAATATTAAGTATGGGTAGTTCTTTCCAATGTTTATCCTTACACTTGGATTATAAACCCAAAATTAGTGGGGTAAGTAAATGTTAGTTAGAGACCAACAAATCGCTACCGACCGCCTACGCCGATGGCGACTAATTCTCGGTGGAGATGCAGCCGATGGAATTGGTGGCAGTGGTTTGAGTGATCGCGACTTATCTATAGATGGAGCATTAGCTGCCTTATATGGTAACGATGAAAGTGCTGATAGCTCACAGGATCGTAAAGGAGGATTAGGTAGTTCATCGCCTAAAGTGGCGCGATGGCTAGGGGATATTCGCACATTCTTTCCTACTTCTGTGGTGCGGATTATGCAGCAGGATGCACTTGAAAGATTGAACTTGCAGAGAATGCTATTGGAACCCGAAATGCTTGAAGCGATCGAGCCAGATGTTCATCTCGTCTCTAATCTTATATCCCTCAGTGGCATTATGCCTAGTAAAACCAAAGAGACTGCAAGAATAGTCGTAAGGCAAGTGGTCGAGGAACTACAACGGAAATTAGAAAATCCCACAAGGCAAGCTGTATTAGGCAGTCTCAATCGTGCTAACCGCAATCGTCGTCCACGCCATGATGAAATTGACTGGCCTCGTACCATTCGTGCCAATCTCAAAAACTATCAGCCTGAATATCGCACTGTTATTCCTGAAATACGCATCGGCTATGGACGTAAGCGCTCATCCCTCCGAGATATTATTCTTTGTGTCGATCAAAGTGGTTCGATGGCAACCTCCGTCGTCTATGCAGGAATTTTTAGTGCAGTCTTAGCTACTTTAACTGCGGTCAAAATGAGTATGGTTGTATTTGATACGACTGTGATTGATTTAACAGAAATACTCCAAGATCCAGTAGAAGTTCTTTTTGGTACACAATTGGGAGGAGGAACAGATATTAATCAAGCGATCGCCTATTGCCAAGGTTTAGTACGTCAGCCCCACGAAACAATTTTTGTATTGATTAGCGATCTCTATGAGGGCGGCAATAATCAGGAAATGTTAAAACGAATAGCTACTTTAGTCGCTTCGGGGGTGCAGTTTATTACCCTGTTAGCACTAAATGATGATGGTGCACCTTCCTATGACCACAATAATACCGCCGCGATCGCCAGTTTTGGTGTGCCTTCCTTTGCCTGCACCCCAGATCTTTTCCCTGACCTCATGGCAGCAGCCATCAATCGTCAAGATATTAGTCAATGGGCAGCCTCAAGGGAAATTTGTACTGCTAGAGGCTAGCAATAATCTGATTTTTTTGGTGCGGTAAAGCATTGCCACAAAAATTTGTTTCTTGATCCATCTTTTTTAAATAAACAAACAAAATATGACAGATGCTCAAATTAGTGTTATAAAGTTCGCAAACTAGACCCAACCAAAGTCAAGCAACTCAAACAAGCAAAAAAGTAGTGCCAACCATAGCCCCTACCGTTATTCCAGATGGCATTGTCACGAGGTGATTTCTTCAATGGAGAGCAATAATATTCGTAGTAATAGTAATTACGAGCAGACCCTCGCAGGAGTCACCAAGGACTTGTCAGATCTGCGGGCAAATATCTTGGGTAAGCTCAGTCGTGAGATTTTAATTTTACAAGCCCAAAAGAATGCCTTAACTGATGATATTCACCGTCTCCAGTCTCAACGAAAAGAGCTAGAGGTATTAACTGTTGCTCAGCAGGGAATGAATCAACAGGAAATTCAGCGACAGCAATGGATCGAGCAACTTGCTCAAGCGATCACCTATCACCTCAAAAATGATGTCATCGTCACTAATTCACAAGTTTTTAATGGACATTCTCAAAATTTTGAGCAACTAATGCTTAATCTTGACAGTGCGATTCGGACTACATTTCAAGCTCTACAGCGTGATGTAGATACTTATCAGCGTGATCTTGATGATCAAATGCAGAGAATGTATACCCAACGTCAGCAAGGTGAATTAATGCTGTCAGCTCTGGTAGAAAGAATTGATGAATATTTACGACGATCTTCTGAAGATCGCTATTCTGGTGTAGGAGGAAACACGCCCATCTCAAATTTTACGAGTACACCAAATTTTATGGGGACGATAAGTGCTAATGGCAACAGTACTGAATCGATTAGACCGAATGGCAATGGCAATTATAGCCAAATTCAGATGCCCCAATTTAATGCGAACAACATTCAATTTCGGCAATATGACAATGATACTCGCCCCTATGTGGGAGATCCGACGCATTCCTTAGAGGATGTTGAGCTTTCTCCATCCATTGCTCAACCTACCAAGCGTCTTAATGACTGGTGGTTGGGATTTATTCTGGTTTTAGGAGCTTCATTAGTTTTATCGTTACAAAATATTTTGGTAAGAATTATTTTCTCTAACTCAAATATTTTTGGGCTTTTTCAATTTGGTGGCTTGATGAAGCCAAGTGTACCTAATTCGTTTATTTTACTGCTATTGCGAATGCTCTTTGCTACGCCGATTATGTGGTTAGTAGCTAAGACTGTATTTCGAGCTGATGTGTTACGTGACTTTCAGCAACTGTTGATCCCCAACCGTCGTCCATTATTCTGGCGAGTTGTCTTTAGTGCATTATTTCAATTTGCATCCTTTGCATTTATTTACTTGGCTCTAGGAATTTTAAAGCCAAGTCTTGCGGTAACTTTATTTTTTATATTCCCGACTATTACGGTACTGATAGCTTGGTTTCTATTTGGCGATCGCCCTAGTAACGAGAGGTGGTTTGTTATTGGCATTATCTATTTAGGCATTATGCTAACCAATAATGTCTTAGGTGGCATTAAGCCTGATACATGGGGCATCATTGCAGCTATATCTTCAGGTGTTGCTTTTGCGGGCTACATTATTACTTCACAGACTTGTTTTAAACAGCTAAATCCAGTTTCTTTTACATCTATTAACTTTGCAATCATACTCTTGCTCTGTTTGGGGACTTTGCCCTTCAACTTAGCATCTATCTCCATAAATGGCGTACTGATCTTCATGTGCTTTTTGGTTGCCTTGACAACCTTAGGTGGTTACTTACTAACTAGTTTTGGTACAAAGCTCATGGGCGCAGCACAAGCCTCGATTGTTAGTGCTAGCGGCCCCGTATTTACGACATTTTTAGCATTTACAATTTTGGGAGACAAGCTAGATTTTATTCAATTATTAGGTGTGTTTCTAGTTACGGGTGGAGTAGGCTTGCTTAGTCTCCAAAATATGTACAGAAAAACTGCTAAGTAGCTGTAATTGCTTGAATCACAAGAAAAGAATAGCTGTACTTTGCACTCTCATTCTTTTCTTGAGGAAATATAAAAATAAGAGTGACTGCACAATTTCTCTCTTATTTTTTTGCTTAAAATCCTGTACAGTAGCTATTAGGGTCTTTAGGGATAAACAGTGGTTAAAGACTTTCGCTTTCAAGAGCAAGAAACAACTTCATCAGCGACTTCATTGTCACAGCAATTGCTGCGATCGCTTTTTCAAGGGCTTTCGAGACAGCAGGCTTTGCCAATGTGGGTTTTATTGACAATTTTCTTTGTGCTACTGCTAGTTTGGAATTGGCAATTAATAGCAGCTGCTAGCATGGGTATCGCCGTAATGATTGCGATATATGTCATTCAGGATTGGAACTGGAATGTAATTTTATGGCGAGTCCAAAAGTTTTTACAAAGTCCCTATCGTCACCTGCCGCTATCCGTGGCAAGCGGTGCTATTACGATCTTTTTGACCTATACAGTACTCACAATTTGGTCAACTCAAAATAATCATTGGTTAGCTTCCGCCAGTATTTTGCAGCTTGTGGCAACGCTAGGAATTTTGCTCCTACTAGCACGTCAAGCATTTACTCAATGGCACCAACGTCAGCAAGATAACTTTGAGCAACTAATTACGCAACTGACTGTAAATGATGATCTTGCTAGATTAATTGCAATTAAACAAATTACGCAATACATCCAAGATAACCAACTGCCTGCTGCCCAAGAAC
Organism: Pseudanabaena sp. M53BS1SP1A06MG; assembly: GCA_020404105.1. Taxonomy (GTDB): domain Bacteria; phylum Cyanobacteriota; class Cyanobacteriia; order Pseudanabaenales; family Pseudanabaenaceae; genus Pseudanabaena; species Pseudanabaena mucicola_A. Next base: position 58,294 of record JADBWH010000073.1, read on the forward strand.
GGGCGATATCTGATTGTTGTAATCTTTTACTCAATCGAGAGACAGAAGTGACTATACGCGAAGCCATATTTGAGACATTAGAGGCAATACAACCCCATATGATAAAACCTTCGCTTAAGCGCTCTGCTCACCATGTTAATTTGAAGATCAATGCTAACTAAAGATCAAGTTCTTGATCGCCAAGTGGCTCTACTTGTAGAAAGTACCCCCGATGAGGAAACAGCCAGTGCTGTCAGGTTGATTACATCAGTCCTCAAGGCGATTGCCCAAAATCTAAAGCACACGGTTTATTTTGTTATTCAAGATATCGAGGGTGGTTGGCTCCTGACACCTCTTAGTAATCACGATAATCCTGAAGTAGAAAAGACAACGATTTATGCCTATTGCGATCACACACCTGCCAATATTGATCGACTTAAGTTAAACGATGAAAATCTTGAATGTGGTAAGTACAACGTCATCGATATGCTGTTTCGATTAATTGGCATGAAACAGGTGGATAGTATCGTCTTTTTTGATAGAGCTACGGATACACAACATGGGATTGAGGTTGGGCGTACCGACATTGAGGCATTATGCGAGAAACAAATTAAGCGAGCCCAGTTTGGCTTACAAAAACTCAATGAAATGAAAAATAATGCCAATATTGCTTAAATCAAAAAGGGGCGATTAGCGCCCCTTTTTGATTATTCGTGATCTACAAATCCACAGGTTATAGCGCCGTCCTTAGAACCTTTCGCGCTGACCAGACAGACAAGATTATCTGAGTGATTCATCGTTACTACGCGATCATAACTATCGCCAAAAGTAAGGTTTTCAGCAATAGTAACGACTTCTGGACTAGTATTAATTGCAATGAGGATGGGCTTTCTGCCTACTTTCGCGTCGTCATAACGTACTTCCGTTTGAGGAGAAGATGGGTTTTGGTAGAGAGCGGCAATTATTGCGGTTTGAGCATTAACTGGTGTGACAAGAGCAAGCCCTGAGATGGCAAAGCCCGAAATGGCTAATATTGTGGCGACAACTGTGTTTTTCATAACTGCCTCGATGCTGCTTTCTCTAACTGCGTTCAATGAAATCGATAGATCAAAACGAAAAATCCGAAAACTTAACTTCTGCTCTTGGGCTTTATGTAAAGTTTTTATTTTACCTATGCAAAATAAAAACTCTTAATAATTGAATTTTCTAGTACTGGTAGCGATCGCTACTTCCTGCTATCAACTCAACCAATTGGGTGAAATTTACCCATAAGCAATTAACTGAATGGCTTCATCATCAGACTTTTTGCAGTGTTTGCCAGTGATATCAGCAATATGCCATTGTGATTGCGATCGCATTTTGTCGTGATTTGTGAATCAACCAAGGAAGATTTCTAAGTTTTTATACTTACGCCAGTTACGCCACTTACGCCAAAATGAAAAATGCTATGGGATATTATTTGGGAGAGAATATAAGTATCTAACAAATGTAGTCTAAGTAACAAAAATCTTTACAAAACTCCATTCCAGAAAAAAAATTTCGGGACACACAGTAAAATAAGGAATTGATTTTTGTGTAACGTTTCGCTCCGACACAAGAAATGTAAAAAAAGCTAAATCAGATGTTTATCATGAAAAATCTTATTAACTCCTGCTTAGCAATCTTAGGAACTTTGGGGGCGATCTCTTTAACTAGCTATGCAGAATTAGCCTTTGCCGATCCCAATCACTTGCGCCAAGTTTTACAAACACGCTCCTGTGAAGGCTGCAATCTCGCGCGTGAAAAATTAAGCTTCGCAAATCTCAGAGGTGCAAACCTACGCAATGCCAATCTGTTTTCTGCGGATCTCAAACTTTCTGATTTGCGTGAGGCGAATCTAATTGGCGCGATTTTAGATAAGGCTGATTTGCGAGGGGCAGATCTGACAGGAGCGGATCTCACAGGAACCTATATGTCTGAAACTAATTTTTGTGGTGCAATTATGCCCGATGGACAAAAATTTACTGGAGATTGTCCTAAAACAGCAAAATAAGCAATTATTGCGACAATGCTAGAGCCAGTTGTGTAGAATTGTATGCAAAGGATTGAGAAAGTTGGAAGAGTATCACCAAAGACTCAATAAAAGCTTTAGGCTAAGAATTATTTGTGTTCATCTCATACCTTATATATTATTCGTCTAAGCGGAGTTCCGCCCTATGATTGACGCTATTATTATCTTTACATTCATTCTTGCGGGAGCAGGCACTGGCTTCCACGGCATCGATTTCTTACCATCGGAAATGGTCGCGCATATTAATGTTCAAAACTTCCGATGGGTAACGCTTGGAGTTGGTTCATTTGTGGGACTAATTGCAGGATTGATTGGACAAAACACCTATCGTCGCATTGAGTCCAATGTTCGCGCTTTGCCTATTGAGACTATCTTGGGGCGAGCTGTTGGTTTAGTGTTTGGGCTATTGGTTGCGAACTTGATGCTAGCGCCATTATTCCTGATCCCGATTCCTGAAGATTTTGCTTTTATCAAACCTCTGACTGCTATTTTGGTGAGTATTATTTTTGCCTATTCGGGAATGACACTTTCCGATACTCACGGACGCGCTCTATTGCGTTTGATTAATCCTAATAATGTCGAAAGCAGTCTACTTGCAGATGGAACTTTAAGAACTGCTACAGCTAAAGTTCTCGATACAAGTACGGTTATTGATGGACGTATTCAAACCTTGATGGAAACTGGCTTCTTGGAAGGGCAATTGTTGATACCCCATTTCGTAATTCAAGAATTACAGACGATCGCGGATAGCTCCAATGATCAAAAGCGTGTCCGAGGGCGAAGAGGATTGGACATTTTGAATAATATGCGCGAACAATATAGCGATCGCATCACCATTCATTCCGCCGATTACGAAGATCTCCATACCGTTGATGCTAAGTTAGTACGTCTTGCTCAAGAGTTGGGCTGTACATTGATTACTAATGATTACAACCTCAATAAAGTTGCAAATTTGCAACAGGTTGAAGTTTTAAATATTAACGATCTTGCCCAAGCTTTGCGACCCACCTATTTACCAGGAGATTCTTTAGAGCTAAAGGTATTGAAGGAAGGCAAAGAAGCTTCTCAAGGGATTGGCTATCTAGAAGATGGCACGATGGTAGTCATTGAGGAAGGTCGTGAATATCTCGGTAAACAAATTATCGTGATTGTCACTAGCGCTTTGCAGACCTCCGCAGGGCGAATGATCTTTGCTCGTCATGAAGCGATCGCCACAGTTTAAAGAAAAAGGAAAAGTAAATATGCAAGTTTCGCCTTCCCGCTCACAACGGCAATTGGTATCAGGTAAAGTTGGGTGGGGATGGCGGCAAGCAACTTATCCGATTTGTGCAAACTTTAGTTTTGCTGGTTTTTTAATCCTGTTAGGCGGATTTGGAAGATTATTTGCATTAAATGATCCCATTGTTTTATTGATCGCAGGATTACTATTTAGCTTGGGATTTTTACTTGGTATTTACACGTCTAAGTCAGTTGTGGAAGTATGCCGTCAAAACACTGATTATGCTTTCTCCCAATGGCAAGTGATTGCTATGGTTAGCTATGGGTTAATTTTGATCGCAGGGTTTAGTAATGATTCACCGTTAACTAATCAAACCTTTGTTGCCATTTGGTGGATTGTGCCTGCGGCAATTTTGATCGGTATTGCTAGCAATTTGATGATTCGATCAATCAAGTCACAATTTACAAAAACAAATGCTCAAATATCTCTAGCAAACCCTCATCCTGAAGCTTTAAATGTTGTTACATATTCTGACCAGACAGTTTTAGTTAGCCCTTCTTCATTGGCGCAGCAGCCAAGACAATTTAATAGTATTGTCCTAATTGTCATTGGCTTTTTCTTTTGGACAATGTTAGATTTTGCTAACAGTTTTAGGGCAATCATTGTCATTATTTTTACGATTACAGGACTAACAGGTTTCTTCACATGGCAAGTGCAGTTGCGATCGCCTGAAAAGATTTTGCAGTTGCGATTTAGTGGGTTGTGGGGCATTGCCGCCGAATATGCAATCAATTTACGTCCCTTTTCAAGATTGTCTTTGGTCAAGCTGCAAGAAGCAGGGGGCGAGTTAAGCTGGATGCAATTGGCGGGGAGCACTAGCGAGATTACACTTCCCTTGTCAATGACAATGTTAGTCGATCAGATCAATAAGAAAGAGGATGACTATGAGCAGTTAGGTCAAACGCTCCGTGAAGAATTTCATCTGGCTAAGCAAGAAACTGCATGTGATAGTTTGGGCTTAGCCCATGTATTGCTACCGCAGGGGGCAGGAATTTTGGCAGGTACAGCATTTACGATTGTGGGTATTTTCGCTTTGATAATTTTCCCCATTGATGCAAAATTATCCACAGCAAATGTCATCGCTTGGCTAGGAGTTTGTGTTATTAGTCCTGATATTGCCAGATTTTTTCTAAAATTAGTCGCCCCGAATAGTCTAGACAGCGATTATCGCGATCATAGAAACAAATTACAGCATTGGGAAATGGGGCTTGCACTTTTACTAATTTCTATATTTTTGGCTGCCAGATCTACTGGAGCGAGCCTTTCGTTAAATCAAATATTGCCTTTGCTAACGCTAATTTGCGGTTGGCTGAGCATGAGCATTGGAGTCTGCATTTTTGCCTTTGTCCGTCGCACACCCCTGTGGCATAGTAACTAACAAATGAAATGCTTTGAGATTCCTTTAGTTAAAGTGAGTTCGAGTTAAGCTAGCAAATTTCAACAGATTACAAGTAAAAGCCTTGCTTCGCAAGGCTTTTTTGAGAGAGGGTTTGCGTAGCAAACCCTCTCTCAAAGACAGTTTTAAATTATCCCCAACTAGCGTTAGTTAAGCATTGCTGTACACTCAAGAATTAATTTTTGATTAGTGATTGAATAGGGTTGAATTTCCAAGGCTCTACGGAAAGTTATGATTGCCTCATGGTAATTACCGATTGCAGCGTAGCATAAGCCTAAGCCATGCACTGCCCCGAAATGATAGGGATTAAGGGAAATCGCCTTTTGGCAATCATTGATTGAGCGCTTGTAATCTCCCTGCATATAAAACAATACTGCCCGCCGATTCCATGCCTCCACAAAATCAGGCTGAGCATGAATTAGTTGAGTGAGAATTAACTCAGCTTGCCGAATATTGCCGCTATCAGACATCATCTGACTTTGGCGCAAAACCTGTAAACCATGGATCCCCTTTTGCATAAACCACATTTCCCAGAGTCCCTGAGTAGCACGATCGCGGGTAGCTTCATCTTCGCTCTTGAGGTCTTGCAACAATTCTTCGATGGGCTGGCTCATTGGTCTAAAATATATAAAAAATATTTTGTGAGTATGTCTATCATACAAATTACTGTCCAAGAACTAGCCGAACGTTTAGCAAGCAATCATGCAGAAAATCATGGGGCTTTGCAATTAATCGATGTGCGTGAACGTGATGAAGTCGAGATTGCGGCGATCAATGGCTTTACGGTTTTGCCACTGAGCGAATATGACCAATGGGCAAGCGATTTTAAAGAAAAGTTTGATCCTAATGTGGAAACATTAGTGCTATGTCATCATGGGATGCGATCAGCGCAAATGTGTCAATGGCTGATCAATCAAGGCTTTACGAATGTCAAAAATATCAGTGGTGGGATTGATGCCTATGCCTATAGTGTTGATCTCAATATGGCTAAGTATTGAACTGTGGTGCTTCGCGCCACAGTTCAATACTTAGCCTTGTGTTGAAAGGAATGGTGCAGCAAAGAAAATGGCAAGCCCGATCGCTGAAATAATGCAGGTGATGATCGTGATAATGATGAATTTGCGATCGCTTGCACCATAGAACTGATTAGGTAACGAACTTGCCAATACCATTAATCCAATGACGATGAGAATCCCAATAAATAAGGTGCGATTCATAGATTTGGATGGTTCCTACTTTAGGGAGATATCGTTTTTCAGTATGCCACTGCAATTAGGAAACTGCAATTTTGGAAGCATTTTGCATCACCAAATTACGGTTTAATGAAAATCGTACCTTACGAATCCTCTCTATGCCCGATTGGTTGTGGCTTCAGCGATCACTGCCCCATGAAATGACAGGAGCCGATCTCTGGGAAGCACTCTATTTTTGGGAACCGATTACGGTTCTATTGGAAAGCCCTACCACAGTTCCCTCAAAATTAGCTCGATACTCGATTGTCGGGGGTAAGCCTCGCCAAATATGGACTCCAGAAGTTGGGGAGATTTTAACCTGTTTAGAGAAACTGCGATCGCGAATGCAATCTGCTCCAAACTCTAACAATTTACCTAAGCACCTACCCTTTACGGGAGGGTATTTAGGATGGCTAGGCTATGATCTCGCATGGGAAATTGAGCGCTTGTTTTATAGCAAGTCTGACAACTTGCCATTCCCAGTTGCCTTTTGGTATGAACCATCTAGCTTTGCGGTCATCGATCATCAGACTCAAACCGTCTGGCTAGCCGCTAGCGATCACCATGAACTAGACGAATTAAGCGATCGCCTTAACAATTTAGAAAACAAGGGGCTTAAGCCCCTTGCCTATTTCAGTAAAGATCATAGTCAAGCTCAACCAACCTATTCTCCAGAAAAACAAGGCTATGAATCCATCGTGGAAACTGCCAAGCAGCATATCTATGCGGGTGATATTTTTCAAGCAAATCTCTCCATACGATATGGCTATCCTTGGGCATCGGATGGATGGCAACTATACCGCCATTTACAAAAAATCAATCCCTCGCCTTTTGCTAGCTATTGGCGTACTACTTGGGGCGAAGTGATTAGCGTTTCCCCAGAGCGTCTTGTGAGTTTGCGCGATCGCCATGCTGAAACTCGTCCGATCGCAGGCACAAGACCACGAGGCAACACTGAACAGCTTGATCGAGAGCTTGAGCGTGAATTACTTGCCTGCATCAAGGAACAGGCTGAACATATTATGCTCGTTGACTTAGAGCGCAATGATCTAGGTAAGGTTTGTGAATGGGGAAGTGTTAAAGTTGATGAATTATTAGTGATTGAGCGCTATAGTCATGTGATGCATCTTGTGAGTAACGTGGTGGGGACATTACGCGGCGATCACAATTTCGTGGATCTGATTCGCGCCACTTTCCCAGGGGGAACGATTACAGGCTGCCCCAAGGTGCGTTGTATGGAAATCATCGAGAAGCTTGAACCCCAACGACGTAGCTTGTTTTATGGTTCCTGTGGCTATATCGACAAACGTGGCAATATAGATCTTAATATCTTGATTCGGACTTTGCTAAAGACTAACGATCATATTTGGGGTCAGGTTGGTGCAGGTATCGTCGCCGACAGTATTAGCGATCGCGAATGGCATGAGTCCTTACAAAAAGCTCAAGCACAGTTAGCTGCACTCGGACTAATGCGCTCAGACTAGTAAGATAAAAATATACTCAAAGATTGATATAACCGTGAACTACTACTTCCCCTCTGATCCTCCTTATTTATTATTCGCAATCTCTCTACTGGCGGGACTAGCCTGTGGACGTGCTTTTGAAGTGACCCTCCGTAATTTAGTCAATATTTGGTCAACTCAGAAATCCTCGCGTACAATATTAGAACTCAAAAGCTCCAGTATTAAAGTCCCTTACTTCGGTATGGTGATCAGTATTACTGTATTTATGTCAACGGGACTAGAAGTATTTGGGTTTCCAGCTATATTTGGTTATATAGTTGCTATCCCAATCACTCTCGGCATTGCACTGCTCGTGTGGCGGCAACTTGGACAAATGCTAGTTGAGCTTGAACGGGGTGGTTCAGCCGCATTAGATCTTGATTCCTTGGAAGGTTAATTTAAGTTTCGGTGGTGTGCTTAAGCCGCACCACTGAAATTTGCTAGGACAATAAAAGGAAAGAAAGGCAGAGAAAAAGATATACAAACTGCCTAAAGTAGATGAAAAGTAAAGAGACATCTACAGCCTTCGCCCCTTACTAGCAGGAGCCCATACAGGATGGGGAAGACACCATACCAAAATGCTAAAAGATAGGAGTTTCGTGCATCAACCGAATTTGGTTGAAGGCAACAAACCGATCGTGCTAGGGCTTGACCACAGTACTTTGGCATGGATACCAGAGATGACAGGGAGTTGGGCAATGCCGTTATGTCACGAACGGATCAGTAGTTTTGAGACAGCCGCCCAAAGAGATACATTCCTACAGAAGTAAGTACGTCGAGATTTGACAGCAAGACCAATGACCACTTACGACAGTGAATATGGCAGTGCCATCTTTTTAAATTTAACCGAGGATATTCCCGCAGACTTACTTCGGCAACTTTGAGCTTGGAGAGGATGAGACGGTTGGACATTTGTGGTTAGGTGGGTGAGCAAATGCCTTCTTTAGAGCAGATTTGGAGACTGTACTTACGTCGTTTTGCCATACGATTTCATAACGAGTTCGATGCATCGCATTGTTTAGGATTTTCTCCAAATCCACTGAGATTCAAATCGACCCTTGAGAGAAATAGTCTTCTCTGACACGAAATCAAATTCGCCGACAACAGGCTGTTTGCGATTCGCCTTGATAAAGCGAACCCAACCTTTCAATTCTTGACGCGGTTGACTTTGCCAATCGACTAAATGCGGAGATTTGAGGTTCAGGAAATACGTCACAGTACCCAAATTCCTTGAAACAGACTTATCTGGAAAAACAAACTTCTTTTGAGAATTTTCAGGTGCATCCCAGATCTTCAACGGGAAACATTGAAATTACGGGCTTGGATAGAAGTTAGCTTTGGCATTTTCTGGTGAAACCTTACAATTCAATAAAATCAGTTTTTTCAATCATGTTCTCAGCATCACGGGGTAGTGATCATATGTTACGGTTTGTGGTTTAAGAAAGAGGTATATTCTATCAGCATGTGAGCACATATTGACTCAATACAAAAGTATCATAACTGTCCGCTCCAATGATTTGTTATACCTCGATTGCTTAGAAATTCTTGATATATTGCGATCGCAAGTATCCTCTCGGAATTCAAAAATGCGGCAAAATCCATTATATTGATTAGTTTCAGACAAAAAAAGACAACTTTAATAGACTTTCGTTTCGGTATAACGCTCAGCACTAGTGGAAGGCGAAGAAAGCCGCCGATGATGCTGAGTGTTACGTAGTATTTGTTTTTCAATTGCTCTATTTAACCCGACGTTGAGTCTTGAAGAAAGACCAGACCTTCTCTGCGCCATTGAAGGACATGATCGGAGTATTGCCCCTGCGTCCAAGATCAATGCCAGGCCACCCGTGCCCGCCAGCCGTATCGACAATGGAGATGGTAATAGCGCCGTTTCCCGTCGCGGGGTATGTCGTCGTGGTCATAGTGCCCTCAGTCACGACATTTCCCATTTTCTGCGAACGATTTGCCGAGACCCAAAAAGCCACTGTGTCATCAAGAGAACGGTATTGCGCCTGTTGTACTCTGCGAACTATCGGATTACGGCTCATACCGCCTTCAATCGGAACCTCGTCGTCCTGCTGACCATTGATCATCAGGATGGGCAGAGGAACTGATGGTTTTTTCTCAAATGTGAACATTGCACCGACGACAGGCGCAATAGCCGCCAGCTTTTCAGGACGCTTAACTGCGTAGACGAAAGTCATCATTCCGCCATTCGATCCACCAGTCATGTAAATGCGTTGACGGTCAATATGGTGGTCTTTGACCAGAAGATCGATCAAAGTATCGAAATATCCAATATCATCAGCTTTGCCAACCTGTTGGCGCTGAAGATATCCAGTGTTCCAGGCATGGAAACCCCTGCCCCAGGTTGTTCCCTCCGCATATATGACAGAGAAGTTTTCTGCCACAGCAATTGCATCAAAGCCAGTTCGCTTGCGCATTTCCTCAGCGCTCCCTTTCCCACCATGCAATACAAGCACTGCAGGACGAAGGCTCTGATTGGTGCTTTCGTTCACGAGAATAGCTCGGCGCTTAATGCCTCTAACTGCAAACGTCAATTCTGTGGCAGAGATTTCCGTCGCCATAGTTGGCTCTATCCAAGAAACGAGTAATAGTAAAGACAGAATTGGTAGACGCATCATTCCTCCTTTCTTATACTTAGGACTTACGCAAACCGAACGAATTTCTTAGGATTGAGGCAGATGTGGTGCGGGCGAAGCCCGCACCACATCTGCCCAATGCGTAAGTCCTAATACTCATAACGGCTTAATTGAGAAGCAATAGATTCCGTTCAACTAAGCACAAATTACTCTGATATTGTCCGCTCCAATGTATCGATGATGCTGGACAAAAAAGGTAACTCCTGCACCAAAGAGCTTTGTCAATCATAGCATCGTTTCTTAGAAATATTTGGAGATCGTAAAATCGACTTTTTGAGCGCTGACCGAGAGTTTGTGGGTGAGCGTTGATGGGCTGAAACAACTACGCGCTGACATTTGTTTCCAAGATCTCCAAGTTAGTCAATCCAAATTCCTCTCCAAACTGAGACTAGTTTGAGGAAATTTGCTTTATATTACGGCGCTGCGTCTGGAGGATGTCGATTTATTAATTATCCCTACTGCTCACGATCCTGATACAGCTATTAATGACAGAGTTATTGGTAAGTTCAATGATATTGATAGTTGCTATGTGCTAGACATGAGTGTTGCTCGATACAGGTGAAAATAGAAGTAGTTGAAAGATGCTTACAGTTGTTGTATTAGCCTGATATCAAGACTCATAGTAATAGCGATCGCCTTTAGGAGATTGATTGCTGATGCGATCACCAACTCTTCGGCATAAGGTGAATATCAAGCCTGAATATGCCAACATTCTCTAGCAATTTCCCAATCTTCTTGAGTATGGATCACTAAAACCCGCACAGCAGAATCAGGAGCTGAAATCTCAACGTCGATCGCCCGTTGATGATTTTTCTCTAGGTCTAGGTTGAGTCCTAAAAACTCAAAACCCTCACAGGTAGCGGCTCTAATATCTGGCGAATTTTCACCAATGCCTGCGGTAAAAACTAGGGCATCCAAACCGCCAAGACTGGCTAACATTGCGCCAATATGCGATCGCAAACTATGCACATAAACATCAAAGGCAAGCTGAGCGTGGGAGTTACCCTCTGTGATCGCTTTCAGAATTGGACGTAAATCCGCAGAAATTCCTGAGATACCTAATAGCCCTGATTCACGATTGAGTAGACGGTCTAATTTCTCCACATCCATATCGGGCTGACGCAGTAAATGAATGAGAATTCCTGGATCAATGGAACCAGCACGACTGCCCATAACCAAACCTTCAAGAGGTGTAAATCCCATCGTTGTATCAATACTATGACCATCACGAATCGCGGCTAAGGAACAACCATTTCCCAAATGACAGCTAATCAAGCGTAAATCATTAACTGGGCGATTGAGAATTTGGGCAGCGCGATTGCGACAATATTGATGACTAATGCCATGAAATCCATAACGCCGAATTCCTTGCTCAGCATATTTACTTGGAATAGCGTAGGTGTAGGTGGCTGGTGATAAGTGAGCGTGAAATGCAGTATCAAATACAGCAACTTGGGGAATCTTCCCAAATACATTTTCCGTTGCATTCATACCTTCTAAATTCGCAGGATTATGCACAGGGGCATAGACTGAGAGTTTTGCGATCGCCTCTTTGACCTCAGTATTAACTATAGTACTTTGGCGATATTCGGCTCCACCATGAACCACTCGATGCCCGATGATATCTACATCTGAAGGCTCTTTAATCACTGCGGTTGCTCCATTCCACAGAGTCTCTAGCATATGCGCGATAATCTCTGGGCGTGAAGTTGCCGCAATTTCTTCTTGGAGAACTTTACCGTGATGAGTTTTAACTTTGATTTCCGCAAATCCCGTATGGTTTGTCCAATCTACCATTGCTTCCCAAATTGGTTCAGGTGATATGTCAGGCAATACATTTCCTAAATCATACAAACAACTTTTTTGGCTACTCGATCCTGCATTGAGAACTAATATTTTCATGATTATTGGAATGATTATTTTTTAGATAAGTACATCTCTCAAAGAAGCTGATTCGCCCCATTAGGGACTTGCTATTAATTAAAGTACCTATAGCTTCAACTTCGCTCAGCCAGAGTTAGCTGAGCGAAGTCGAAGCTAGATAACTTTGGTGGGACAATTTTTATCCGTAAGCCTTAACAGGCGAATCAGTTTCTTTGGGTTTTGATGGATGAGCACAACTGAGCAGATTTTGAAAATTGAGGTTAGGTCTGCTATATATTTATAACAAGTCCTACCGACTGAGAGTTGTTATAAATTACTCGTTTTACGGATGAAACTTTATTACGTTACCCTGAATACAGCAGACGAAGCCCGACAGATTGGGCGATCGCTACTAGAGCAGCAGTTAGCCGTATGTGTAAATTGGTTTCCGATTACCTGTGCCTACCGTTGGGAGGGGGAAATTACGGAAGAACCTGAGGTTGTATTGATGATCAAAACCCAATCAGGATTACAAACAGAAATTGAACAAGCAATTCGCGATCAAATTAGCTACACTAATTTTATTGCCGAGATTTCACCGACCTATGTAAATGAGGGCTTTTTAGGTTGGTTAAGTCGAGAAGTCCCTCATCAAGAGGCTCAATGACTCGTATAGTATTCTGCGATTTCGATGGCACAATTACGGCAGTAGAAACCTTTGTCGCAATCCTGAAGGAATTTGCTCCAGAGATTTCGCAGCAGCTACTACCACAAATTTATGATCAGACTTTGACACTACGAGAAGGAGTGCGTCAAATTCTCGAATCCATTCCTTCGAGTCTCTATCCTGAAATTCTCGAATTTACGCGATCGCAACCGACACGAGCGGGCTTTGTCGAGCTGCTCGATTTTCTAGATGCCGAAAAAGTGCCTTTAATTGTGGTTTCAGGCGGATTGCAAGGAATGGTGGAAGTAGTCCTAGGGGATCTCAAGCATCGTGTTCATGCTATCCATGCGATCGCCATTGATCCTAGTCAGGAATATTTACAAATCCATTCCGACTACGAATATGGAACAGAACTGGTTGCCAAGGTAAAGGTGATCGAGGCATATAGAGCAACAGAGGCGATCGCCATTGGTGACTCGATTACGGATTTGAATATGGCACTCTACGCCCCGACTGTATTTGCCCGCGATCGCCTTGCTGTTTATCTTGATCAACACCAAAAAGCTTATATCCCTTGGAATGATTTCTTTGATGTGTGCAATTATTTAAAAGCATCATGGAAGTTGTAAACTAACGCGAGTTCGGGATAATTTGAAACAGGCTTTGAGAGAGGGTTTGCTACGCAAACCCTCTCTCAAAGCCCAAAAGAGTAAAAGCCTTGCTAAGCAAGGCTTTTACTCTTAGGCTTTTAAAATTTACCAGCTTAACCCGAACTAACGTTAAACTAGTAACAATATACAAAAAATTAAAAATAGAACCAACTCAGCAAGTTTTATGACCGAGATTATTCTTTTCAACACTTTCTTTTGGATTGCCGCTGTATTACTAGCGATTGCTACTGGTGGGGTCGGCTACCTTACTTATTTAGAATGGCAAGATCGTCGTCGCCGTGGTGGAAAAAGTTAAACCATTCATAAATACGATCCGTTAGCCAAGGTGTATGCCATGCTAAGCCAAGGTTAATTGTTTCCGCAAAACCTTTGGGTACTTCAGCATCATTATTTGCCAAGCAAAATTTAAAGTTTTTTACCTGCTCCCATTGTTTGAGATGCTTTAGTACACGGATAATTGCCTGACGATAGGGATGATTTAGTTCAGTGTACCAATCATCAGAAATTTCGTTAGAGCTATCAAAGCCTAAATGGAGAATTGTGAACTTATTGGCTCGATCCTTCCGAGACTCTTTATGTATCTCTTGCGTGTCGGCATCCGCAAACAAAACCGCAAAGGTAGTAGAAGTTTCTTCCTGCATAAGGAGATCTTTACTAGCAGCAACTTCACGCAATTGGTCAAGCAGTTCTGTTGATTTTTCAGTTGTCCAATGGATACCTACAGTCACAAGCTTTGTTTGCAAGAGCAAATGCCCTAATTTTTCGGCTTTAGTTTCCAGATAGCGCAAATTATATTCATTGGTTTCGATCAGCAGTGGTAAACGTCCCACGATTTCAATATCAAAGCCCTTGAGTCCTGCAAGTTTGCGGGGATTGTTGGTAATCAAGCGCATCTTTTTGATACCGAGATCATGCAAAATTTGTGCCCCAATACCATAGGTACGCAGATCTGCACCAAACCCTAGTTTTTCATTGGCTTCCACAGTATCAAGTCCTCCATCTTGGAGGGAATATGCCTTGATTTTATTAATCAAGCCGATGCCGCGACCTTCCTGACGTAGGTAAACAACTACGCCCCAATTGGCAAACTCGATCATTTTCAAGGCACTTTGTAATTGTCCACGACAGTCGCAACGTAAAGAACCAAGGGCATCACCCGTCAGACATTCGGAATGAACACGCACGAGGACTTCATTTTTTGGAAAATCCTGTAAATCACCTTTGACGATCGCTAAATGTTCGGTGTTATCTAAAGTATTGCGATAACCATAAACACGGAAATTACCAAATAACGATGGCAAACTGGCGATCGCCTCTCGCTTAACAAAGCGATCATGCTCTAGACGATAGCTGATTAAATCTGCAATGCTAATTAACTTGAGATTATGCAGCTTGGCATATTCAATTAGCTCAGGTAACCTTGCCATTGAGCCGTCATCATTCTGAATTTCGCAAATAACACCTGCGGGATATAGCCCTGACATCTGCGCGAGATCCACTGCGGCTTCGGTATGTCCTGCACGTTTGAGTACACCACCATCCTTAGCTCTCAAGGGGAAGACATGCCCAGGACGACGCAGATCGCTAGGACGAGTATTAGGATTAATTGCTGCTTGAATGGTGCGAGAGCGATCCTCAGCAGAAATACCTGTAGATGTACCTTCAACAGCATCAATGCTTACAGTAAAGGCAGTTTGTTGGCTATCAGTATTGCGATCGACCATTAAAGGTAAATCTAAGCGATCAAGGCGATCGCCTGTCATCGCTAAACAAATTAAACCCCGAGCTTTAACTGCCATAAAGTTCACCATTTCAGGTGTGGCAAATTGAGCTGCACCAATCAAATCGCCTTCATTTTCACGGTTTTCATCATCGACAACGACAATAAGGCGACCAGATTTGAGATCGTTTAGGGCATCGGGAATGGAATCAAATTGAAACTTTGTCAAGGCTTACTATCAGGGATTCTAGCTATTTATATACATCATATAGCAATCTCTATAGTGGTTTTCAAGCAAGCGAGATACATGAAGATGAATTTTGATGACTTTAATCATTATACGACAGGGCATTAGCCAGTTAATCAGGGATTGGTGCTGAAAAGCCCATTTCATGACGGTAAAAATGACGCAAATTCGTTGATCAAGCTTTAACTAACCAATGCCACAAACTTTCAAACATATTTCTGTCCTAATACTGGTTACGTGGAAGCCTATATGCTCCTCTTCCCTCCAAAGTGGCATTTTCCCTCGATAAATTTGCTTGCTGATAGATGAATTTCTTGTTTCTCTTTTTCTGTTTTTTTATCATAGGTGGTCACCATCATTGAAACTCTTCCATTTTCAGTAAAACTTTCACGATGCTTATCGATAAAGTTCCAATATAAATAGTTAAATGGACAAGCAGTTTCGCCTGTTTTTTCCTTCACATTGTATTTGCACTGTGAGCAACAGTTGCTCATTTTATTGATATAGTTACCAGACGAGACATAGGGCTTAGATGCTAATATACCTCCATCCGCAAAGGTAGACATTCCTAACACATTAGGTAGTTCAACCCATTCATAAGCATCCACATAGGCTAGCCAGAACCAGCGATTTAGGTGGCGTGGGTCTGTGTTGGTGAGATTGCTGAAGTTGCTTAAGACCATTAAGCGTTGAATGTGATGTGAATAACCATAATTCAAAACTTGGGTGATCGCATCTTTGAGACATAGTAAATCTGTATTTGCATCCCAATATAACTGGGGCAGATGGTTATCAAATCCAAAATAGTTACTCTCGCGAACATCTGGCATTTTTGCTTCATAATAAACACGAATATACTCTCTCCATCCGATGATCTGACGTATAAATCCTTCAACGGAATTCAGAGGAGCTAATTCTTGTTCGTAGGCAGCGATCGCCATTTCACAGATCTCCCATGGTAAAAGTAATCCATTATTGAGATATATTGATAATACTGAATGAAATAAAAAAGGTTCTCCTACTTTGATTGCATCTTCGTAAGCTCCAAATCTGGATAAGCGAGTTTCAACAAATAATTGAGCTAGCTCTAGAGCGCGATCTCGGGTTACAGCGTAAATAAATTTGTCTAACCTCCCAAATGTATTGGGTAGATAATTTTGAACCAGTTCAATTACTTCTTGAGTAATAAGGTCGAGTTTAATTTCGGGGATTTCTGGAATCGTTATCTGTTTAGGTAATGACTTACGGTTCTCTTTGTCATAGTTCCAATTACCACCAATCGGCTTACCTTCTTGCATCAAATAGCCTGTCTGTTTTCGTAATTCTCGATAAAAAGTTTCTAAGCGATAACCTTTTTGGATTTTAGGTTTAAATTTCTCAACATCAGCAATGAAAAATTGATTAGGTAAAACCTGAATGCGCTTACCAAATGTATTTGCTAATTTTGCCATCTGCGATCTAGTATTCCATTCAGAAGGCTGCATATAGATTAATTCTATATTTGGATAACTTGTGAGGAACTCTTCTAAAGCATCAGCATAAGTCCCCTCGGTGAATAGGTTAACAATGAGAAAACTTTTCTGATAGCAGTTAATTGCAAAATGCCTCTGAGCGCTCAATATATAAACTAATTTCAGTTTGTGATGCGGGATCGAGGTTGCATAGGCGAGAGACTCGACAAAGATTAAAATTGGCTTACGATCAAGTAACTCTTTAGGAAAAACAGCAAGATTCAATTGGTCATGAAGAATAAATAAAGCGCGATCGCTATTTTTGATCTGTTGCTCCAGTCTTGATGAGATTGGGTAATTATCAATCTGGGAAAGGAATTCACGCGCATTTTCGAGCATACTAATTATTTAGACCTCAGAATTTAGAACCCAAATATGGGCAAAGCAACTCAGTCAAATAAAGATCTATTTGCTTCAAGACAAACTTTAAGAGAAAGACATTTATTCTTGACTATTCCTATCAAGAATATCGACCAGAAGTCAAACAAAAACTTGCAGATCTGTCGTTATAGCAGTTTTCATTTTGCCTACGGCAAAATGAAAACTCAAAACTCTTAATGGGACTGATTTTTTGTTTTCAAATGAGTACACACTCATTTGAAAACCGCTATGATAGAATTCGTATCAGAGATACAGTATGAATTTTGAGTCAATTTAGTTGCTTTTTTGACGAAGTAGTTCAACTTCCTCTTTAGTCAAAGCCCATCCTAATGCTCCTGCATTTTGTTTAGCTTGATTAGCATTCTTTGCTCCAGGGATAGGAATGACGTTTCCTTGAGATATTAGCCAATTCAAAGAAATCTGTGCAGGGGTTTTGTCATACTTTTCAGAAAGATCATTTAAGGTTGAGAATAGTGGCTCAAGCTTTTGTAAACCTTGAGGACTAAATCGAGCATCAAGACGACGTGCACCTTGTAAGTCCTTCAAAGTCTCTGGCGTGTATTTACCAGTAAGTAAACCTTGAGCAAGGGGACTATAGGCAAGAATTGTTATACCCAATTGTTGCGACTTTGCGAGAACTTCATTTTGTTCAATTTGTTTGTTTAAGAGAGAATAGGGAACTTGATTCACAGCTAGAGGAATGCCCTTTTCAGAAAGATACTGATGGGCAATAGTCATCTGTGTTGCGGAATAGTTACTTACACCAACTGATTGAATACGTCCTTTCTTTACCTCATCAGCTAAAATCTCCATAAAGTCTTTGGTTTTGAGGATAAATTCTAAGGGCCAGTGGATTTGATAAAGACTAATTTGTGCAGTCTGCAAACGCTCCAAACTAGAGGTAAGAGCATCAACTATTGATGAGCGACTCCAACGCCAAGGCAGTGGGAAATACTTTGTCGCGATCTGGATTGGTTGCGAAGTTTGCTTACTAAACTTACCAAGCAATCGTTCCGATTCACCTAAACCATAAACTTCAGCAGTATCAAAAAAGGTGACCCCTGCATCCACCGAAGCTTTAAAAGCTCCTTCTACATCCTTTGCCCCAAAATCCTTGCCATAAGCCCAAAAAAGTGTATCTCCCCACGCCCATGTGCCTACACCAAGTGCTGTTACAGTTGACCCATTGGAACCTAATTTAGTGGTTTGCATTGTTTTGGCTAAATTTTCTTGACTATTATAGCAATTAGCAAGATGGGTATAAAGGCAAAAGTAGCAAAGCTTTGTGAGGCTTTTTTTGCCTTTATAAAAATTCGTGATCCCTAGGTACTTGTTTACATGATGGCTGTCTGATTAAATAAGCGCTAGTAATATTAAGAAATTTGTAAAATCTTTATGAGCAGGGGCAACGGAAAAAAAAGCAGTAGCATGAACGTGATTTGGATCGTGCTAGCATTAGCAGCCCTCGGTACTGGCATGGGTGCGGCTATAGCTTCACGATTTGTATCCTATCGAACTGACTTCACCATTGTAGAAATTCCTGATACAAACCTAGATAATTCCGTTGCCAAATTCAGAAATTTGCCTTCATTTTGCCAGTACAATGCGCTGAACTCGGTAACAGCTTCGCTATATCAGGTCAGAGCAATCAATGCGTTCGCTAATGATCCCTTACCGACTCTCTCAAATTTAAGTAATGCGATTAATGCTGATCTCGTCGCTAGCTTTAATCCTGCCCCATTCCCCCAAATCAGCGATCGCGCACGTGGTGCAAAAGTGCCAATCATCATGTATCACGACATTACTGCTACTAAAGATGTGGAGTGGGATGTCACTCCCGATGATCTCGAAAAGCATTTCCAAGCGCTGCAAGACGGTGGATATACACCAATTACGATGGATCGTCTCGTCAACCACTTGCGTACTGGCTCTCAATTGCCAGAGAAGCCTGTATTGCTGACCTTTGATGATAACTATATTGGTCAGTATAAGTACGCTTTCCCCTTGCTCAAAAGATATAACTATCCTGCAGTATGGTCAGTACATACACGCTTTGTCGGTACGGCTGGTAAAAAGCCCAAGGCAACATGGGATCAACTACGGGAAATGCAAAAAAGCGGTTTAATTACCATTGCCTCGCATACGGTAAATCATCTGAATATGAAGAACCTCAGCAATACGGAATTGGAGCTTGAGGTAATGGAATCAAAGAAAACTCTGGAAAAAGAATTGGGTGTGACCATTGATTATTTCACTTATCCTGAAGGTGATTTTACAGAACGCGCTAAGAACAAGGTCAAAGATGCGGGTTACAAAGCGGCGCTGTCAATGAGTCTTGATCCTCGTCAAGAGCGCTCAGCTAATGAATCCGATGATTTGCTCTCAGTTATGCGTTTTGGACAGTCACGCTTCAGTGAGTCGATTGAGCAAGCATCTGGTGGAATTTCCGCAAGTCAAGTTTCACTTTTGCCCACAGTCAGCAATGGTTCAATTGATTTCACCACAACCGTTGAAAAGAAGAAGGTGACAGTTGATGGCTTACCACTCACATTAGTATATGGTGGTCGCGCCGTCACCGCCCATGCCGATAAACGCGCTCAGGTAGCCGAAATTTTAGCTATAACTCCTAATGCGATCGCTGCCGTTGATGGCGGTTTCTTTTCACTCGAACGTATTGATGGTAATACGATGATTGGTCCTGTGATGAGTCAATTCTCCAGCAATGCAGGAGTTTTTAAAATTGGTAATAAAGGTGAAAACCCTCTCCTCAATGGTCGTCCTTTGGTCTTGATTAGTCCTTCCGCAGTTAAATTTATTCCCTTTAACGCTGCTAAGCATAATTCTCTCGAAGCAGTCAAAGCTGAATTATCTGATGTCACCGATGCCTTTGTTGCAGCAGGTTGGCTCGTCCGTGATGGTAAACCCCAATCTGCCGAATCCTTTGGTAAGCTCTATGGTTTTGATGCTAGTCGCGATCGCGCATTCTGGGGAATTGATCGTTCAGGACGACCCGTAATCGGTGTAACAATGGAAATGATCGATTCCGTGGGCTTAGGTAAAATCTTGGCAAAGGCAGGTTTACAAGATGTAGTTATGCTAGATTCAGGCGCGAGTGCTGCTCTTGCCTATCGCGGTAAATCCGTGATGGCTTATGAACCTCGCCCTGTTCCGCACATTGTCGCACTTTTACCCCCCGATCCCACCCCTGTGGAAACTACCGATAAACTTAATTGTCCTGTCAGTTTAAATCAATAGTAAAAAAGCCTCGCAAAGTGAGGCTTTTAATTTAGATGCTACTTAGTATTTGATTTGTTGCTTGTAACAGGGCAATCGCCTGTTGACTGGAAATATGAGCAAAGGGCAAACTATCTATTCCCATTGCAACACAGAGTAGTGCTAAATAGAGAATTGAATATTTGAAGACTGATCGCGCAACGGTACGATCACTTGGTTCTTTGAGTAACTGCTTTGCCTTGTAAATAAATGCTAATCCTAGTCCAACGGCTGACACTGCATAAACCAGCCCCATCACATTACAGGGGAAAACCAATAATAGGGACACAGGGATAATTAGTAATGTATAGAGCAAAATCTGCTGAGCCGTTACCTCATCACCCTTAACTACAGGTAACATCGGGACACCGACCTTCGCATATTCATCGCGAATCATTAGCGCCAAAGCCCAAAAGTGGGGTGGAGTCCAAACGAAGATAATCGCAAATAAGACCCATGCAGCCCAACTTAATTCCCCAGTGACGGCAGCCCAACCAACTAGCGGTGGAATTGCACCTGCGGCTCCACCGATAACGATATTTTGAGTACTAGAGCGCTTTAACCAAATCGTATAAATACCAACGTAGGTAGCGATACCCGACATGGCGAGACAGGCGGCTAAGAGATTGGCATAGACCGCTAGCAAAGTAAAGGAAATTACGGCAAGGGTGATCGCAAAAATCAAAGCATTAAGCGGCTGAATCCTGCCTGAGGGAATGGGTCGCCAACTGGTGCGCTCCATTTTGGCATCAATATCACGATCATATAAACAGTTAATCGCATTTGCTGAAGCGGCGGCGATCGCTCCTCCCAAAACCGTAATAAAAATCAAAAATCCGTCAACTTGCCCCTCCGATGCAATCCACATCGCCCCTGCGGTGGTAATGAGCAACAAAACGATAATCCGTGGCTTGGTTAATTCGGTGTAATCTTGGATCACCCCGCGCCAGTTGCGTTTCACGGACAGATTGGCGGGTGAAAAGATATTTTCTTCGGAAATAGTTAATTCTTGAATAGCTGTTTCTGGCATTACGCTTAACTCCTAAAATATTTCGCAGTTATGACAGTTAGCGAATCGCAGGTTGCGCTTGATTGTGTTCTGTTTGAGATAGGCTAGTGGCTTGTTTAGTGAGTCTAAAGGCTAATACAGTAAAACAGACAAGAGTTCCTAGCAATGCCGAACCTGTAGCTTGGTGAGCAATCGTGAGTGGTTCGACTTGCAGATGCAGTTTGTAAGTGGCATAGCCGATCGCGACTTGGGCAATTACTAGTAAGCTAGCCAATGATCCTAAAAATCTCAATATGGGAGCGATCACTTTAGCGAGCAATACTGTCAACACCAACGCAACACTAGCAAGAGTTGCAGGAATTACGCCGATTAAATGTGCATTCAAAACAATACACATATCCTGTGTCGCAAAACATTGGTGGAGCGCCCATTGAGATGCAACTAAAGCACCGAGAATACTTTGGCAATAAGTCAAAACTGCTGCTGTTAAACCCAACCAAGCAAACTTAATGGATACCCGTAGTGTATCCATTAAGTTTGCTTGGTTAGTTAAAGCTGTAGTGATCGCCAACAAGCTAGAAAAAAATAACAAACCTGTTCCCAAATGGGCAGTAACGATATCAAATCTGAGTAATTGCGTCACCGTCAATCCGCCCAAAATACCTTGAAAAACCACCAGAGATAGTGATCCCGAAGTTGCCCAAGGTAACCATTTGGGTAAAGACTGGCGAAAATACCAACTTGCTCCAAATAACACAATTGTGGCAAATCCCACGGTAGATGCAACGAGACGATGGAACCATTCTAGAAATACTTGGAGATTCATCTGCTCCGCAGGCAACATCGATCCATAACACAGAGGCCAATCTGGACAAGCCAAACCTGCATTCATCACACGAGTAGCACTACCGATCGCCATCACCATCCAAGTAGCAATCGCAATTCCCATCGCAATGCGACGGATGAGGATAACTGGCTCTATAAATCGGCTTTTAGCTTGAGGATTGCTATTAGCAAAGGTTTCAGACGCTTGCGCTGGTTTGGAAGAAGTTAAAGAGTCAGTCATGCAAGTTCAATAAGCTCAGAATTTTTTCGTGAATTTCTGTAAAACTCAACAGAAGTTATGGGTGAGAATTACGATTCATCTTAAGAGCAGTTCCAGATTTGGTAGAGGGATTTAATAATTTCTTCGCGTTAGGTATTTACGCTGATGCAAAAAAAGTATCGCTTAGCAATGTTCTATAAAGTTAGTGGCGCAATGCGCCACTAACTTTATAGGGTTAAACGATCGCGTAGTTTATCTAGACGCTCTCTACGGTTTTCTAAACGATTTTGCATACGCCCTTTCATATCCTCTCTCAATTGGTCACGATTTTTTTCCATGATGTCCTTAAGTTGCCTTCTCTGTTGTGGTGTCAGGACTTCACGCATGGCGAGCATCCGTTCAAAATGCTTGTTTTGCAATTCCCGTTGCAACTCTATCACTTGCTTATGCTTCGCTCGAATGACATCACTGCCTTCATTACCAGCTAATAAATCTTGCAATTCCTTATTAGTTTGACGTAATTTTTGTCCCAGTTCACGTATTTGCTTTTGATCGCGATCGCGCACAGCCTTAAGTTTTTGTAATTGCTCAAGAGTGAGATTTAGCTGTTTGAGCACTTTCCCTGATGGCATATTGGGACTATTAGCCGCAAATTTATTGGTCGATTCAGGCAACTCGGCAAAATTATTGGGATGTTGTAATTGTTTCTGTGTCTCAACTTTGGTTTGATCTTGATATTTTACAGACTGAGATTGCAAACTTGCGGTAGTAGAGACAATCACTCCACTAGTGATTGCAGCTGTGGCAGCGATCGCGCAATATTGAAAGAGCTTTGACTTAAACATATATTTCTCGTTTTATTAGTTTTTCAGGGTTATAGGGATTTCTAAGAGATCTAGAGATATAAAGTAGTTTTGAATTAGTTGTGATAATTATTGGCTTCGACTTTGCTCAGCTAACGTTCAATTATTGCTGGAGGAACATAGCTGAATTAATCTACTTATCATCTAGGATTGTCATAGATTTATGGATTATCTACTCATATTCAAGTGGAGATAACTCCATCAAAAGTTGGGTTTGGGTATCCGTTGAACTTGTTGTGCTTAAGGTTACATCAGTCGCATCCCAGCTATTAATTAAGGACTGTTCTATAGCTGCTCGTTCCGATTCACTAACCGAATTACTGGCAATTTGCAACTGAGAGCGATTATTTGCTAGGTTGAAACCAATACCCGCTGCGATCACTACAGGGATTACTACAGCCACAGCCCAAGGGAACCAGCGCTTGATACTTCTATTATTTGATTTCTGGGGATATTTGCTAATCTCTGTGAATAGTCGCTGCTCAAAGTTAGGAGCAGGAGGTGGAGTAATTGGCTTATTTTGCTTGATAAAATTTACTAAAGCCATATCAGTCTGATCACGAGGCTCTCCAGCAAAGTTTTCTTGATGCTCTGGGAAATTAGGTTTTTTCATAGTTCGACTCCTTGCGCTTCCAAAAACTTTCTGATGGCACTACGGGCATGAAATAATCGCGATTTCACCGTGCCGACGGGTATAGACAAAATTTCGGCGATATCTTTTTGGGGTAACTCTTCAAGATCATGGAGTACTAATACTGCTTGATGATCTTCACTAAGCTTGGCTAAACCGCGTTGTATCAGATCTTGATAATGCATTTGGTTTAAATCTGCCTGCTGATAGCAATCTCGGACGATCACCTCATCAGAGAGGTTTTCGAGTTGCTCATCTTCGACTGATACATTGCGCGATCGCATTTTTGCTAGAACTTTGCGGCGATCGCTTGCCACATTAAAGGCAATCCGATAGAGCCATGTTGAGAATTGGGAAGATTGACGAAACTTACCTAATCCTTTCCAAGCTCTAAGGAACACATCCTGCACTAAGTCATCTAAACTATCGGAGCCACATAGCTGAAATAGAGTTGATCTCACCTTATGATGATGTCGTTGATACAGCTTTTTAAAGCTATGGGCATCACCTTGCAAGCTCGCTTGCACTAGATGCAGATCGGGATCAGTGAGAGTAGAAGTTTCGATATTTGTAGTTAAGGGTTTGAACATCGACTATCAACATCCATTCTCGGCTTATTGTGGTTTTCATTTTGCTTACGGCAAAATAAAAACCGCAAACTCTTCCTGTGATTTTTTTTGTTTTACAAATTAGTATGCACTCATTTGTAAAACGCTTTAGTAATGACCTTGTTTTGCATCACCATTACCAAAATTAACCTTGTGAGCATCTATACTTATTGAGGCAATATCGATGGCTATCAACTTATAAGTTTTGACCGCCATCACCTCAAAAAGGTTCTGCCCAAAAAGGGTTATAAAAAAATCATATGTCCGTTGTTAGTTCTGTATTAATTCCAATCATTAAACTGTGGTTGCGATCACAAGTCGAACATATCGATACTCTCGAAATTGAAATCGCGGGCAAAAGTCGTCAAATTCTAAGTGGTGATATTCCTAAAGCAAATGTAATTGGGGCAGGGGCAAGATATCAAGGTTTAGCCGTAACTAATATCGATCTCTGTGCCGAAGCCATCCATCTGAATATTACCCAAATTCTTAAGGGAGATGCTTTACGACTGCTCGATCCTATTCGCGTGACAATCGATGTCGAGCTATCTCCTGAAGATCTCCAAAGTTGTCTTAAGTCTCCTATTTTTATCGATGCGATCACTCCTGATGCGCCACTGATAGCAACAACTGATGATGAGATTCGCGCTTTACTAGAACAGCTAGTCCATAAACTCGGTGATGAATTTACATTGCATGAACTGGCGATCGCTGATGGTGGCGCAAAATGTCGTGGGGAATTTGCGATTACCGCCACCTAAAAGACGGAAAGCTGAAATGACACCCTCTGCGCTTTTAACATTTCAGCTTTCTATTCTTTAAACGCGATGTAAAACCCACATTCCGCTCGTAATGGAAGGGGAAAAACAATTACGAAACAGGCAGAGGGAAGAGATAGTAGCGTTGGCAGGCAGGAGAAAAGAAATTCAAAATATGAAGGCGAAGAGGAGACAAATTTGCAACTTGAGTCAGGTTCTGAAAAGAAACTAAATGAACTGCCATAAAACACTGAAAAACCCATCGCAAAGTTGG